>JANNCC010000308.1:0-14444 GCA_031386125.1 Chitinophagaceae bacterium | reverse complement strand
CATTACTCCCTGTAGCTTGGCATTGTCCGCTTCATTCACTGCTTTCAATCCAAACACATCTTCGAGGTAAGTTTTAAATTTTGATTGCAGCAGCGTTAACGTATCAGCCGAAATAGCTGTTATTGCTATCGTATTATCTTTTATAGAATTGATGATAGGTACCAGTTCAAACATACTGGCCAGCACCCTTGCTGTATTAAAATCATCATTCATGTGTTCGTCAAACTCATTCACTAATTTTCGAACCGTTGCATCAAGCTCCGCATCTACCGGCTCATCTTGTAACTCTCTCGCCTCAGGCGAGATCATAGCTTGTAACTTCTCATAAGCATCCCACAAACGTTTCAATCCTTTCTCCGCTGCCTGCAAAGCTTCGTTACTAAAATCCAATGTACTTCTGTAATGCGTTTGCAGCATAAAGAAACGGACATTCATCGGCGAATAAGCTTTCTCCAGCAAGGGGTGTGAGCCGCTGAATAATTCTTCCGGTAAAAATCCATTGCCTGCACTCTTACTCATCCTTACTCCGTTTACTGTAAGCATATTCGTATGCAGCCAGTACCGCACCGGCGAAGTATGATAACAAGCCTGCGATTGTGCAATCTCATTGGTATGATGGGTGGCCGCAAAATCCATGCCGCCACCATGTATATCAAATTGTTTTCCTAAATATTTTTCACTCATGGCCGAGCATTCTATATGCCAGCCCGGAAAGCCCATGCCCCAGGGTGATGGCCATTGCATTAAATGTTCTGCCCCCGCTTTTATCCAAAGGGCAAAATCAAGCCGCCCTCTTTTTTCATCCTGCCCGCCAAGATCCCTTGTTCCTTCCAGCAGGTCTTCTAATTTTCTATTCGTTAGTATGCCGTAAGGTTTTTCTTTATTATATTTTTCTACATCAAAATATACGGTGCCATTTACCACATAGGCATAACCATTATCAATAATCTGCTGCGCCATTATTATCTGTTCGGTGATGTGTCCGGTGGCAGTTGGTTCTATAGTTGGCGGCAGGTTATTAAACAACTCCATCACTTTTCGAAAGCCCACGGTGTAGCGCTGCACTATTTCCATCGGCTCCAGCCGTTCCAGTCTTGCTTTTTTAGAAAACTTATCATCGCCTTCATCCCGGTCGCCTTCCAGGTGACCGGCATCGGTAATGTTTCTTACATACCTTACTTTATAGCCGAGGTAAGTAAGATGGCGGTAGATAATATCAAAAGAAATAAAAGTGCGGCAGTTGCCGAGATGCACATCGCTGTAAACGGTAGGGCCGCAAACATATAATCCCACATGGTCAGGAGTAATGGGCTCAAATAGCTCTTTCTGTCTTGATAAAGTATTGTATAGCTTCAGGTCGCTCATAAATGCTGATAAGTTTCAAAAATAATCATTCCCGGCTACTTCTTTACTTGTACATCAGCTACCAGCATATAATGATCTGAGTATTTCTTAACGATGCGGTTAAACTGTCTTATTTTAAAATGCTTGTCGGTAAAGATATAATCAATACGAAGGGTGGGTGAAAGAGCTGAAAAAGTTCTGCCAATACCAAATCCTTTTTTCAAAAAGGCATCCTGCATCTTGCCCCTTACAGTAAAATAGGTGTAGGAGTTGGGCACATCATTCAGGTCAGCACATACGATAACCGGGTGTGGGCTGTCATTTATTATTTTATGGGCCAGGTCTGCCTGGATGCTGCGGTAAGAAAACCCCTTTCTTAGTTTTGATAAAATGCTGCGGGAGTTCGCCAGCAAACTGTCTCTTGCATTAGCTATCCTGTCAATTTTATTGTAGTCTTTCCTGCCAAATTGCAGCGATTGAAGGTGAGTAGTAAAAACCCGGACGGTGTCGTTGTTCAACTTGACATCTATATGCAACAATACATCAGGCAAAGTAGGCCGTGGATACCTGATTCTTCCGGTATCAATAATCGGGTAACGGGAAAAAATAATGGAACTGTAATAATGATTATCGCCATCGTTATCAAAAGAAAAATAATAATAAGGATAACCCAGCTCCTTTTGTATTGGTTCTATATTATCATAATAAGCAGAATCTGTAGAAGTGTGGAATTCCTGCAGACATAGTATGTCTGCATCCTGCTCTTTGATAAGTTCAAACATTTTTAACCTTGTTTCACTTCCTTTATTGCTATTCTTTTTCAGTTCAATAAACCGGGCTACATTCCAGCTGACCACCCGGATTGTTGCTGGTTCTTTTTTGTAACTAAATGACTGCTTTTTATGAAAAGCGAGGAACACACTAATACTTTTAAAACCGAGCAACAAAGCAACACCCGAAATCAGTGTATAGCGGGGCTTTAGAATCACTAACCACCCTATGGCAAAAAAAATAACGATAAGTAACAGGAAGGGAAAGCCTAAACCAAGAAATGAAATGAACCACCATTTTTGCGGATTAAGATATGGCACCAGGCAGGCAAGCAGGAAAATAAATACCACCGCCAGGTTGGAGTAAATAAAAAACCGCTTGGTAAAAAGTCGGAGCTTTGAGGCCATTGATGCAAATTAGTGAAAAAGCTGTGAGCTGTGAGTTACAGATTACGGACCGTTACTGATTTTTTGCACTGCTGCTTATTTGTAAAGAAAGATTGCCTGGTTGGTAAGTCTCACCACTAATAGCTCAAAACTCGCAGCTATTCTTACAACCCTTCATCACTTGCCCTCTTCAACAATTCTTTTTCTCCGGCTGTAAGGAAATTATAACCATGCTGATTAATCTTATCCAATATTTCATCTACCTGTTGCTCGGTAACATTGGGAGTTATTTTATACGGTGATGATGATTTGTAAAACAGTTCGTCTTTTATATTCTTTCCTCTCTTCGGTTTATCAGGGTTAAAAAGATTAGTAACCCAGTCGAAGAAATTACTCATCCAGTTACTCCAGTCGTACCCCATTCGCAGGAAGAAAACAAAAAGAAAACCAATAAAGGCACCGGCAAGGTGTGTTACCAGGTTGCCCGTATCACTGATGGAAACAGTGGCCAGATCAGAAATTACATACAGCGCCGTTAATGCCCACAGGGGAATGCCGCCGGCAATCATCGGAAATATTTTATACACCGGTGATAACATGGTTGTAGCAATGGCTACCGCCATCACCCCGGCAGAAGCACCGACAGCAGTAGCATACGGCAACTGTGCCTGCAGCGATGGTATAAAATTATAGGCCAGCATAAAAGCAACGCCACCAGCCAATCCACCATAAATAAAAATGGGAGCAATTTTTTTATTGCCGGTAAGTTCCTGCATGATGTAACCAAAACACCACAGCCAGAGCATATTGGCAAACACTTTCCAGATATTATCATGCACAAAGAAGTGGGTAATAATAGTCCAGGGCCGGCTCAGCAGACTGTCTGCATCAGCCGGCATAGTAAACCAGCCTAATACATTTTTAGTAAACAGTGCCGGGGCAATTTCTTTAGGAAACCTGAAAAACCAAACTGCTTTCATAAAGGCAAGACCAACAAACATAATAAGGCAAATGGCTATCAGCATCATCAGTGTATTACCGCTTTGCCCCAGCGTAATCCTTTGTTTGTATTGTTTCTCTGAGTAAGTCATTTGGTGAATGGGGAATAGTCAATGGTGAATAGCAAAGGTCGTTTTCTTTAAAGTACTTTAAATAATTAAGTGAGTTCTTCTTCTGTTTCTGCTCTGCGTCCTCAGCAACCTCTGCGTGAAACCTCTCCTCTTAATATAACGTCCGCCGATTGGTTTTGTTCCAGATTAATACAATAATAAACCCTGTTATGGCACCGCCGAGGTGGGCAAAATGGCCGACATTCTCCTTCCCTGTATTAGCAATGCCTGAAAAGAGGTCAATCGCAACTATGCCAAGAATAAGCCATTTGGCTTTTACAGGTACAGGTATGGGCACAATCATCATTTCTGTGTTAGGAAATAAATAGCCGAAACCCGCAAGCACCCCTAACACAGCCCCGGAAGCACCAAGCGAATAACCAAGTTGCCTTATTATCCTTATTGCTGTTTCTTTATCATTATTAGCAAATGCAACTTCCGCATCATGGATTATCTGGTCGTACCTGAAATAATCTATTCCCAGACTAAGTACTGTTGCCCCTACTCCGCAAGCCAGGTAAAAAAATAAAAATCTTTTGCCTCCCCAAACATTCTCTAAAACCCTTCCAAACATCCATAAGCCAAGCATATTAAACAGAAGATGGGCAAACCCGGCATGTGCAAACATGTGTGTAGCTATCTGGTAAGGCCTGAACTCATCCGATTTCACTGGCCAGAGAGAGAGTTTTTGTGTTAGCTGTATTTGGTTGTCAAATACTATCTGTGCTACAAATACAAGGACGTTAATGATAATCAGATTTTTGACAATCGGGGGAAATCTCTCTACCCGGGGAAATTGAAAATTACTCATTAGGCAAAATTAACTGTAATTCGTTTTCAGGTTATTGAAAATAATAGCATTAACGATTTTTCAATTTCAACTGCACCACATTCTCAATATGATGCGTATGAGGAAACATATCTACCGGCTGCACTCTGGTCACTTCATATATTGAATCTAATAAATTCAGATCTCTTGCTTGTGTAGAGGGGTTACAGCTTACATACACCACCGTTGGTGCTGCCATGTCAAGGATTTTTTTCACTAATTTTTCATGCATGCCTGCCCTTGGTGGGTCGGTGATTATAACATCCGGCTTGCCATGTGCAGTAAAAAATTCGTCATTACAGATATCAATCACATCCCCTGCAAAGAAAGCTGTGTTTGATAAATTATTCAGCCTTGCATTTTCTTTGGCATCCTCAATGGCAGCAGCAATTAACTCCACACCAATTATCTTTTTTGCTTTTTCACTTACAAAGATGCCAATGCTGCCGGTGCCGCAATATAAATCATACACCACTTCATTACCCGTAAGCTCTGCAAAATCCCTTGCCACTTTGTAAAGCCGCTCTGCCTGCTTGCTGTTGGTTTGAAAAAAAGAGGTAGGTCCTATTTTGAATTGAAACTCCTCCAGCTTTTCTATTGCATACCCTTTGCCATACCAGGCAACCGGCTCCAGGTCATGCAGGCTGTCATTCCATTTTGTATTGACAGTATATAGTAATGTGGTGATACCGGGAAATTGCTGCTGTACATATTCCATCAGCAATTTTATTTTTTGCTCATCGTTCTCCCCCACAACAATATTAACCATCAGCTCACCCGTAGTACAAAGCCGCACCTGCATCGTTCTTAAAAAACCAACATGATTACGGATGTCATAAAAAGACCAGTCATTGGCGTTGACAAACTCTTTTACCGCTAAACGGATAGCATTGGTTGGCTCAGCCTGCAGATAACAGGTTTCTATATCCACCACTTTATCAAACAATCCTTTTACATGAAAACCGGCTACATTTTGTGCTCCGCTTATTGATTCATCGGCCAGCTCTTCTTTTAGCAAAAACCGTTTATTGCCAAATGTGTATTCAATCTTATTCCGGTAGTACCTTGTTTCTGCGGCACCTAGTATTGGCTGAAAGGGTGGCAACGAAACTTTACCAATCCTTTTCAACGTTTCTTCCACCTGCCGGTGTTTAAATTGCAGTTGTTTTTCATACGGCAGCATTTGCCATTGGCAGCCGCCGCAAACACCAAAATGTGAGCAGAATGGCTCCACCCTGTCTGCCGAATAAGAATGGAACAGCACCGGCACCCCTTCTGCCCAATCTTTTTTATTTTTCAGTAGCCGCACATCTACCACATCTCCCGGCACCGTGGCCTCTATAAATATCACTTTACCATCCACTTTTGCCAGCGACTTGCCTTCAGCCGCATAATCCTCCACCAGCAACTTTTCCAGTATAATATTTTTGTTCTTTTTTCTCACGGCGCAAATGTATGCGTTTTGGCTTCGCCAGAGTTGGCAGGGTTTAAAGCTGTTTCCCTTCATAATTACCCCTGCAGGCAACCTCGGAGCTGTTAAATAAGTCTTTTGCTTTACTGGAATCTTAAAGCCTTAAACAGTAAACTTTTAGGCGTCCTTTTTATACCTTTGCCCGATTCATTCTGACTTATGAAACGAATAAAATTTTTACTGGCTTTGTTAAGTTCTGTTACTGGCTTTGCGCAGACGGGCTACGAAATTAAAATAACCTTTAAGCCATTTAAAAATCAGTACGTCTACCTCGGCCATTATTTTGGCAAAACATACCCAATCATTGATTCGGCTTTGCTGAACGACAAGAGTGAAGCGGTATTTAAAGGAGCCCAAAAATTGCAAGGCGGTATTTACCTGATCGGGTATCCCAATAAGTCTGGATTTTTTGAAATATTGATTGATAAGCAGCAAAGCTTTTCCATATTAGCCGACACAGCCACCATTAGTAAAGGCGCAAAATTTATCAATTCGCAGGACAACAGCCAGTTCAACATCTACCAGCAAAAGATGATAGTGGCGGGAAAAGAAATAACAACAGCACAACAACAATTGAAAAATGCTGTTTCCGCAAAAGATTCTGCTCACTGGAAAGAAGAATTGATCCGGCTGGATAAAGACGTAATGAAATTCAGGGAAGGACTGATTAAAAAAGATTCTGCCGGTTTGCTCAGCATCTTACTGATTACCATGCGGGAACCGCAACTGACCGGCCGCTTGAAAGACCCGGCGAATAAAACAGATTCACTTGACTCCTATAATTTTTACAAAAAGCATTACTGGGATGGGGTGAATTTTTGGGATGGCCGGCTGGCCTATACCACTTTATTTGAGGAAAAACTCGATAAATACTTTGCACAACTGGTAGTGCCCCACCAGGATTCAATAAGTAAAGAAATTGACTGGATGCTTGGTACTGCCAGCATCAGTGAAGAAATGACACGGTTCCTGCTTATTAAATTCGTCAACCGTTATCTCAACCAGAAATACATGTGGGAAGATGCCATATTTGTACATCTGTATGAAAAATACTTTGCGCAGAAAAATTATTCGTGGCTTAATGATAAAGGCCGTAAAACAATTACCGACAGGGCCTATGGTTTAATGGCGAACATCATGGGCACTCCTGCTGCTGATATCGAACTGCCTGACAGCACCAATCAAATAAAATCTCTCTATAATGATACGGCTTCGTTTACTATCGTGGCCTTTTGGGATCCCACCTGTGGGCATTGCAAAGAAGTGCTGCCCAAACTGGATTCTTTTTACCGGGCTAAATGGAAAGCAGCAGGACTTAAAATATTTACCATTGCCAAAGAAACTGATGGCACTAAAAAGGATTGGCTGGATTTTATCAACGAACAACATTTGCAGGAATGGACAAATGTGTATTATTCAAAGCAGGATGATAAAGCCCGGATTGATGCCGGCATACCCGGGTATTCACAGCTTTATGATGTACTTACTTTCCCGACATTATATTTGCTCGACAAAGACAAACGTATCATTGCAAAAAAACTAACTTACCAGCAGATAGATGAAGTGCTTCAGTTGAAAATGAAAGGGCAGTAGGTTTGTTGCTGGTAATCATAAAGATCTAAAAGACACTATAAAATTGAACACAACCAATAACCAGAATCAAGTAACATGAACAAGAAAATTTTTATCGCATTCGTTGCCTGCCTGGGTATGATGACCGTTTCCGCACAAACCCTGTTTACCTACGGAAAATATAGCGTTGATGGCAAAGAATTTCTCAAGGCATATAATAAAAACAACACCCAACCTGTGGTGAACAAAACAAAGTCTGTCAGCGACTACCTGGAGCTTTATATCAAT
Organism: Chitinophagaceae bacterium; assembly: GCA_031386125.1. GTDB lineage: Bacteria > Bacteroidota > Bacteroidia > Chitinophagales > Chitinophagaceae > JJ008. Next base: position 6,674 of record JANNCC010000308.1, on the reverse strand, counting down.
TCAAGATTAAAAATCAGGGAGGCTTACGACAAGAAGTATGACACCCTGCGGCAGATAATAACCGAGGTTGAAAATCTCCGGATACAGATTGCAGAAAACTATATGAATGATCCGGAAATAAGTGCCCGGATGCAAAAAGAAGCATTTGAACGCAGCCAGAAAGATATACGGGCTGGCCATATTTTTATTTCATTCAGAAATGCAAGCGGCTTTGTTGATACTACAGTTTCCCGCCACAAAAAAGAGGAGGTGTTGCAGCGATTACAAAAAGGAGAAGATTTTTTACAGGTAGCGCAACAATTGTCTGATGATCCGGCTGCCAAAACCACCAAAGGCGATTTAGGTTACCTTACTGTTTTTACCCTTCCTTATGAATTTGAAAATGCTATTTATTCCACTCCATCGGGAAAATATTCGTCTGTAGTAGCATCTAAAATTGGCTATCATATTTTCAAAAACCTTAGCGAAAGAAAGGCTGTTGGAAAAATGAAGGCGCAACAAATCTTGTTAGCCACCCCGCCCGGTGCCGATGATGCTGCAAAAAAGAAATTAGCCAATCTCGCCGATTCATTGTACAAACGAATACTGGCAGGAGATAATTTTAACCGGTTGGCTGCTTCATTCAGCAACGATTACGTCACCGCTTCCAATGGAGGCACTATGGCTGATATTAGTGTTGGCCAATATGACCCCTCATTTGAAAAAGTGTTGTGGGCTTTGCCTAAAGATGGTGCTGTTAGTAAACCATTTGTTACGGCGCATGGCTGGCATATTGTAAAAAGAACATCCTTGAAGCCGGTGGTAACCGACATTACTAATAAAATCTATCAGCAGGAATTATTGTCGAAAATAATGGCCGATAACCGCTGGAAATCGTCAAAAGATTTTATTTATAATAAAGTGATTGAAAAAGCCGGGCTTAAAAAACATCCCTATGATGAGGCGGCCATGCGGGCCATGACAGATAGTGTGCTTGATTTAAAACCTATGACTGATCTTGGCAGAACTATCATTGCCACTATGCCGATGTTCACTATTGGCGACTCCGTTTATACTGCCACCACCTGGGTTAACTATGCCAATACTTACCGCTACAAGCAGGACGGCACCGGTGCCAAACCGTATGAGCAGGTAAAAGAAGAATTTCTTCAATTTGCTCTTTATAATTATTACAGGGATCACCTCGAAGATTTTAATGAAGAGTTTCGCAACCAGATGACAGAATTCAGGGACGGCAATATCTTCTTTGAAATAATGCAACAGGAAGTATGGAATAAAGCCCAGGCAGACAGCGTTGCGCTGAAGGCTTTGTATGACAAGAATAAAAAAAACTATCTCTGGAACCAGTGTGCAGATGCGATATTGTTTTTTTGTTCGGATGAAAACACTGCGAAAATCATTTATGATGAAGTAAAAAAGAAGCCTGCTGACTGGCACAAAATCACGGAACAGTATTCTGAAAAAGTAGTGGCTGATTCATCAAAATATGAATGGAGCCAGATACCCAATCTTTTTAAAATGATACCAAAGTCAGGCATGATAACCACTCCGCTGGTGAATACGAATGACAACACCGCCTCCTTTGCGTATATCACTCAGGTCTATTCTCAACCAATGCAACGGACTTACAATGAAGCAAAGGGATTAGTGATAAATGATTACCAGGCAATTCTTGAAAAGGAGTGGATGGAAAAGCTGAAAATAAAATACCCGGTGGTGATAGATCAGAAAGTGCTGAGTGAGATTTCGAAATAAAGCTAAGAATTCAGGATATTCTCTTAGCTTATAAATTTCTTACAACATCAGCAATAATCAACGGCCTGCCCAATGTGTAATAATGCAGGACCGGCACACCTGCTTTCTTCAATTCTTTAGACTGGGCTATTAACCACTCTGTCCCCACTTTCTCTACTTCCTCATCCGATTTACATTGAGCCACAGCATTACCGAGGTCTGATGGTAATTCGATAGAAAATGTTTTGGGTAACACAGTCAATTGCTTCTTTGTATAAATAGGTTTTAATCCTGGTATAATTGGAACAGTAATACCAATTTCCCGGCAGGCTTTTTCAAAAGCAAAAAATTTAGCATTATCAAAAAACATCTGGGTAATGATATAATCAGCGCCGGCATCTACTTTAGCTTTTAAATAAGCAAGATCAGTATCCATATTGGGTGCTTCGAAATGTTTTTCCGGGTAGCCCGCCACACCAATACAAAAATCAGTTTTGTGTGTTCCTTTTAGTTCATCTTCCAGGTAAATGCCTGCATTGAGATTGGCCACCTGTTTCAGTAAATCGCTGGCATATTTATGTCCTCCTGGTTCTGGTTCAAAGGCCGTTTCATTCTTAGCTGCATCACCCCGCAACACCAGCACATTATCAATGCCGAGGTAGCGAAGATTAATTAACGCATCTTCCGTATCATTCACACTGAAGCCACCACAGATAAGGTGCGGCACCGTGTCCACATTGTATTTATTCATAATGGCCGCACAGATACTTTCCGTGCCGGGACGCTTCCGTATTACTACTTTCTGAAAATTGCCCTCCGCCGTTTTCTTAAAAACATGTTCGCTGCGGTGATACGTAACATTAATAAACGCTGGTTTAAACTCCATCAACGGGTCAAGGTGCTTATATAACGCTTCAATACCTTTTCCTTTTAACGGGGGCAATACTTCAAAAGAAACCAAAGTGTCCTTTGTCTGTGCTATATGGTCGGTAACCTTCATAAGCCTGCAAAGCTAATGATGCGGGGGCATTAGTCAAAACGTTGTTAATTGATCCCGATAATCATCGGGACAAAAACCGTTCATTAGCTGCCAACGCTTACTTTTGCCGGGTATGTCAGTTACTATTAGTACAAGAAATCTTGTAAAAAAATACGGCAGCCGCACAGTTGTCAATCATGTTTCATTAGAAGTGAAGCAGGGAGAAATTGTTGGCTTGCTGGGGCCAAATGGTGCTGGCAAAACCACTTCCTTTTACCAGGTGGTAGGATTAATAAAACCCGATGAAGGCAGAGTTTTTTTAAATGATGAAGACATCACTTCTTTGCCCATGTACAAAAGGGCACAGATGGGAATTGGCTACCTGCCTCAGGAGCCATCTGTATTTCGAAAGCTAAGTGTGGAAGATAATATTGCTGCCATACTGGAAATGACAAAGCTTACCAAACAACAACAAAAAGATAAACTAGAATCATTGCTGAGTGAATTCCGGTTGCAGCATGTACGCAAAAGCAATGGTGATGTACTGAGTGGAGGTGAAAGACGACGAACAGAAATTGCCCGGGCCTTATCGGTTGACCCGAAATTTATTTTATTAGATGAACCCTTTGCCGGTATCGACCCGATAGCCGTGGAAGATATACAAGCCATTGTTGCCAAATTGAAACATAAAAATATCGGCATTCTGATTACCGATCACAACGTAACGGAAACACTATCCATTTGCGACAGAGCCTACCTGCTGATTGAAGGAAAAATATTTAAACATGGTACTGCCGAAGAACTGGCAGCAGATGATGATGTCCGCCGGTTATATTTGGGAAGAAATTTTGAATTGAAGCGGAAGGATTATCTGCATGAGGAGGCCAGAGGAGATGCTGATGATGATGCAGCAAATATACAAGCTGCATCAAAACTGGAATATACCGTTGAGAAATGTGTAGAAGAAACAGAAAAGAAAATTGACATTATTGGCAAAATTGGTATTCATAAGTTTAGTTTGCGAATGACGGCTGACCTTAATTTAAATGACTACATAAAATTTCTGGGTGAAATAAAAGCAGCTATTGAAAAAGAAACAAGTGATAGTAAACAGGAAAACAATGCTGCCATAAGAACACTTTTACATAAGATGCCAGCTATTAATTTGAAAGACTATCGGAGAAGTTTTAATTTATACGACAACTTATTAAGTTTTGTGATTGTTGGCTGGACGATTGGATTTATACCATCGCTATTTTATTTCAGGCCCCTTTTCAAAAAATTACGTTCGGAACTATCTCAGGTAAAAAATGCTTTAGCAGAGATAGATTTAATGCTAAAAGCTCAGGCTAATTAAATAAATGCATTTTACAGCTGCTGGTTTATTGTCTGAATAACTATCAATCTATTTCTTTACTTTGCCGGCATCAAATGAGATTACTCTCTCCTGCCATATCATCCCTTGCCCGTTCCCGTCTCTGGCGTATCGAAGCCTGGAAAAATAACCCAATGGATGCACAGCGGGAAGTATTGCAAGACCTCGTTACATCAGCGCAGTACACCGAGTTTGGCAGAAAATATAATTTCTCTAATCTTTTTACTGTCCGTGAGTTCAAAAATGCTGTTCCTGTCCATGAATACAACGACCTGAAGCCTTACATTGAACGCATCATGAATGGCGAACAGAATATTCTCTGGAATACACCCATCTACTGGTTTGCCAAAAGCAGTGGCACCACCAGTGCCAAGAGTAAGTTCATCCCCATCAGCGATGAAAGCCTGGAAGATGGTCACTTTAAAGCATCAAAAGATGTGCTCTCCATGTACTACCAGTTTAAACCGGATGCCGAATTGCTCACTGGTAAAGGATTACTCATCGGAGGCAGTCACAATATTAACCCGGTAAATAAAGAAGCTCAATATGGCGACCTGAGTGCTGTACTGTTTCAAAATTCCCCTTTCTGGGCACACTGGTTGCGGACACCTGACCTCAGCATTGCATTGATGGATGAATGGGAAAGCAAGATTGAAAAAATAGCAGAAGCTACTATTAAAGAAACCGTAACATCAGTATCCGGTGTACCTACCTGGACGTTAGTTTTGTTCAAACGTATTTTAGAAATTACAGGTAAGCAAACGATTGCCGAAGTGTGGCCATCATTAGAGCTATACCTGCATGGTGGTGTCTCCTTTACCCCATATAAAGAGCAGTTCCGGAAAATAATTGGTAAAGACATTAATTACCTGGAGATGTACAATGCCAGCGAAGGTTTTTTTGCTGCACAGGATGTTCCCGGCACAGAAGGTATGTTACTGTTTCCTGATCATGGCATTTTTTATGAATTTATGCCGGTAAGCGAATACGGTAAAAAAGACCCACAGACCATCGGCTTACAGGATGTTGAAATTGGGAGAAACTATGCTCCTGTCATCAGCACCAACGGAGGGCTCTGGAGATATTTATTAGGAGATACCATTCAATTCACGGCTTTGAAACCATTCCGTATCAAAGTATCAGGCAGGCTAAAACATTATATGAATGCCTTTGGAGAAGAAGTGATTGTTGACAATGCCGATATGGCGATTGCAATAGCATCAGAAAAAACCGGCAGCATCGTAAATGACTACACCGCCGCTCCCGTCTATTTCTCCGACACATCCAACGGGGCTCATGAATGGCTGATTGAATTTGATAAAGAACCGGAAAGTCTTGAGGCATTTACAAATGAATTGGATGCTGCTTTAAAAAATATCAACAGCGATTATGAAGCCAAGCGGCATAAAAGCATTGCCCTTCGTTTGCCCATCATTCATTCATTAAAAAAAGGAACATTTGAAGAATGGCTTCGTCGCAAAGGCAAGCTGGGCGGGCAACATAAAGTACCGAGGCTGAGTAATGAAAGAGCTTTCATAGAAGAGATACTTTCTATTAAATAAGTAGTTGTTATATGTTGCCGAAAAAAATTATCTTTTTGCTCTCCGCTTTCATTAGTACTACTGCTTCTTTTTCACAAAAAAAAATCAAGTTCATTGAGCAATCTATAGAGCTAAAGAATAATCTTTCATTCAAGCTAAAAATCCCGGAAACGTATAAAATAGCGGTGGCAGCAGAAGGATTAAACCGCTCAAGGTTTTTTGCCAAAAGTCCTGATGGAAGATTGTTTGTTACTGATATGTACGACAGAGGCGATAACAGCAAAGGCAAAATTTATATTCTTGGAAACTGGAACGACAGCACCAAACGATTTGAAAAGATTACCACTTATATGGAATACCTGCGCAACCCCAACCAGGTGGCTTTTCACCAAATCAATAACCAATGGTATATCTACATAGCCGAAACACATCAGCTCACATACTATATATACAATACAGGTGATAATAAACCAACTGGTATTACCTATACAATTGCCACTTTTCCAGACTATGGCTTGAGTTACAAATACGGCGGCTGGCACTTAACGAGAAGTATCGCTTTCAATAATAATAAACTGTATGTAAGCGTAGGCAGCAGTTGCGATGCCTGTATAGAAAAAGAAGAAATTAGAGCTACCATTACCGAAATGAACCCGGTGGATGGCAGTAATAAAAAGATAATTGCAAGAGGTGTACGTAATGCAGTTGGCATAAAATTCATCAACAATGAACTATGGGCCACCAATATGGGCAGGGATAACCGTGGCCCGGATAAGCCAGAAGAGCAGTTGATAAAAATAGTAAGCGGTGCATACTATGGCTGGCCTTATTACTACCAGTATAAAAAACAAATCATTGCTGACCCTGATTTTAAAGACTCTGTTCATCCAAAATGGGTGAAACGACCGCCCATTAGTAAGTGGGGCATCAAAGCACATTCGGCTCCATTGGGTTTTGAATATTTTACCGGCTTCGCAGACAGCTTGCTCAATAACTCCTTCATTACTGCATTGCATGGCAGCACCAGTGTGTGGCGGCAGCGGGG
>JANNCC010000276.1:0-2330 GCA_031386125.1 Chitinophagaceae bacterium | reverse complement strand
GCCCTACGTTGCGCTTCCGGTTATATAAAGCAGTGAGCCAGTTGTTGCTGCAGCGGCACGACTATGTTGCATTGGAAGAATACCTCCTTTCAATATTTCAGGAATTTGAACGCGACCGGCTGTTTGCTAAAAACAACCATGATACAAAACTGCAACTGCTTACCTATATCGTAAATACGCTATTCAAGAATAACAAGCTGAAACAATCATTGCTCTATGCCGAGAAGCTTAAAACAGCAATGGAGGAATTTCATCATTTACTGTATGATAAATACATTTTCTTTTACTACAATTCCCTGGTGATTAATTATTCGCAATTGAATCCTAAAAAAGCCATTGAAATACTGAAAGACCTGAAGGACAATGAAAAGATCAGGTCTAATTCATTTTATCACCTGTTTGTTTACCTGAACCTGGCAGTAGTGCAGTTTGCACAACATCAATATAAAGATGCAGCACGTCACCTCTCCAAATTGTACCTTTTAGACGGATACAAAACCGCTGAGCGTACCTTGAAACTTAAAATTGTTATCGCCGAAATGATCATCCGCTTTCAACTGGGTGATATTGATGTCTTGAACTATAAAATGACACAGGTGCGTAAAGAGTTCAAGGACCTTATCGCCCGCGAAGATTTTGTGAATGAGAAAGAAATACTGGAACTGATCAGATTGCTGGCAGGGTCTCCTTCAGTGCGGAATAACAAACCGCTGGTACAACGAATGAACAAGTTTATAGAGCAAGATGGTGCGAAAGGTGCCGGAGATACCGAAGTGATCAATTACCGCAATTGGCTGGCCGGATTGCTATAACGCTAATTTTTGGATGCGTAAGAAATTACAACAGTCGTTGCTAAAGGGATGAGCCCCGCACTTATCTTTGCTTCGTTAAAAACACCAAACCCGTTATATTATGAAAACAGTTCTTTTAAATACGCTGATGCTGCTGAGCATCGCTCTTCCTACTACGGTAAATGCACAACTGCTAAATTGCCAGGCTGCTTTTACTATTACGGTTAACCCTGCTGCTAACGCCGTCCTCTTCACGAATACTTCCATTGGAAATTATACCAATCAAACCTGGAATTTTGGTGACGGCACCAGTACAAATACAAACAACCCAACCCATATTTATAATATTACAGGGAAGGTAACTGTTTGTCTTACCATATGGAATACGAATGGCACCTGCCAGTCTAGTTTCTATGATTCTGTTGTGCTGGGCACCTCCACAAGTAATTGTCTTGCGTCTTTCAGTTATCAGTCTACAGGAAACACATTTAATTTTTACGGCTTCTCCAGCAATCCCGCTCCCGCCGTTTATTATTCATGGACTTTTGGTGATGGCGATTCAGCTTTGGGACAATTTCCTGCACATCATTATAATGCTCCCGGAACTTACCTGGTTTGCCTTACAACATTTGATGCAATCACAGGCTGCACCGACTCGCACTGTCAATCGATTGTTGTAACGTCTCCGCCAACTTGCCAGGCTAACTTTGCTGCTAATAATCTTAATGGCGCTTCTAATACAGCAACATTTATCAGCAGTTATGTATCCAATACCGCCCAATACAACTGGACATTCAGTGATGGCACCACCGGTACAGGTCATACTATTTCACATTCTTTTTTAACTGCAGGATGGCACACCGCCTGCCTTACTGTGAGTGATCCCGCATTAAACTGTACCGCCACACATTGCGATTCCATTCAATTCAATAATGGAGCTGGGTGCCAGGCTTCATTCACCTATAATGTTAACCCCGGACTGCTCGCTTCAGTTAATTTTACCAGTGTTTCAAACAGTAATGTGACTTTTTGGCTATGGGTTTTTGGTGATGGTGATTCTTCCTCACAGCAAAACCCCGTGCATACTTATGCGCAGGCAGGAAGTTATAATGTATGCCTTACTATCAGCAATCCTGCTACCAATTGCAACAATACTATTTGTCATGTTGTTAACATTACTGCAAGCACAGGACAATGCAATGCATTCTTTGGACATCAGTCTTCCGGGAACAACTATTATTTCTACAACAATAGTTCTGCTTACAGTAATTACTGGAGCTTTGGCGACGGCACCCAATCATTTCAGCCAAACCCGTCACATACTTATGGTGCACCAGGCAGCTATTTGGTATGTCATACTGTGCACGATTCATTGCAGACCTGTTCCTCTACCTACTGCGATTCCATACATATTACTTCCAGTGGTAATTGTGTTGCATCATTTAACTTCACGGTTGATCCAACAGGTTATTTGTTTGCTTTTACAAGCACCTCTACAGGAATCCTTGGCACAATCTCCTGGAGTTTTGGAGATGGCAG
>JANNCC010000272.1:0-5817 GCA_031386125.1 Chitinophagaceae bacterium | reverse complement strand
TTTATTTATGGTCGTTACAAAAAAATATAAAACAAATAAGCGCCTTACAAAAATTGGTCTAATTGGTCTTATACTTAATATGCTTTTTTTTATATCTGATCCTTTCGGTATATTGAAATGGCTTATTGATTAGTTTGGGATTATTTTTTTACTACGAGTAGTCTTTCTTTCTAAATACACCTCACATGGTTAGATGTTTTCTAAAGACTATTGCCTTATAGTTTTTGAATATTGAAGTAGCAGTAAAAACACTTTCTCTTTGGGTTAACTTACTGCAAACAAATTTTCAACAGCAGGGGAAATTTTAATATATTCATCTAAAGGTTCTTACCCGGTTACTAAATAATCGAATACCCTTTTCGTTTCTTCATCCTGCAACTGCTGACTTAATGAAACATAGCGGTAAAACTCTTTACTCCCTGGCGCATGACCGGATACTTTGCGAACTAAATATTCTGGCATACCTAATGAAATTAATGTAGTTATTGCTGTCCTTCGCATTGTATGGCAGGTTATGAGATCACAAAAACGATGAGTGGTTTTCTTCTTGGCATCGGTGTATTGAAGAACGGGAACACCTTTTTGCAACCTTGTTTTTGTAACACTGTTCGTCCAACCTGCTTTTTCAGCAAGCCTTTTTATATATATATTCAGGTTGTCTTTGTTAAATGGTGGAAGCAGACGTTTTGATTTGCCTTTATACTTGTTGATTATTTCAAGTGCATAACGAGGCAATAATACTTTTGTGAGAGTGGCAGTCTTTGAGGAATGAACAATTAAGTAAGTACCGGATTCATTTATTTCAAGATTTTTGGAAGTAATGGCAAGCAAGTCGGAAATACGTAAGCCTACAGTACATCCAAATACAAAAAAATCTTTTACTTTTTTCAAAAGATCTGGCAAACTGTCTTCAAAAGGTTTATCGTTAATTAGAAAACGGAAATGATCGGGCGTAATAACTACGATAGGAATTGATTCTTTCGCAGTAAAATTAAGTGGGAAAAACTGGTTTAAAATATACCCTTTTTCTTTATACAGATAGTTGGCAAAAGTTCTAAGTATTTTAAACTGGTTGGCAACATGGTTATCAAAACAATTTCTTTTGTATAAAAAATCTGAAAAGCCGTAGGCAAATTGTTTCCAATACTTACGCTGTGCCAAAAAATGTTGTTTATTGGTTTTAAAACCTGTGTAAATAATGAATTGCTGGTTTTGTTTATTCTCAAAAGCCATTACAAGGTTACGGCACATTGTGTATCCGGTAATTGTACCAACGCCCAGTTTTCGTCCATTAGAAAGTCTTCGTCTTCCTGTTTTAGAAGCTGTAATGAATTTATTTAATTCATGCAGCAAGGGAATTCCTGAGTTTTTTTTTCATGTTATTTTTTTGGAGAAGGTACGTGAAATTGTTTTTATTAACTACTTGTTGCAATTAAAACAAGTGACAGTGGTTCTCATAAACAGTTGCTCTCCTTGCAAAGACAGCCTCTTTGGTTTTTTATTTTACTTAGTCGTTAAAACTTCGGATAAGTTGTGAGATAACCTATCCTACAATGATGCATCTTTAAATGTTGCTGTATCTTTTAAAGCCCACTGTTTATTAAGGCAGGTATTAATTAATTCGCAATTCGTATAGATTACAACATCCTTAAAGTTTTTTGCTACAGGTAAATTAAATGTAACTGATTTGATGTTTGTAAACACTACATTTGACAACAGTTCAGCATTAAATTCGACTCCTATGTTCGTTTTGATAATTATATTCTTGTATTCTTTATTTAAAGTGGAAAAGAAAAAAGTAAATCGAACTATTGAACTATCTATTTTTCGAAAAAGATGTAAGAGTAAGGGGCTGCCTTCAATTGAAGTAATATTCCCTGTTGAATCATATTCTTCATTATATGAATACTTTGTTGCAGAAGTCAAAAACTTATACGATTTTAAATTGCCATTAGGATAAAAATGGTAAGAACCTAAGGTTTCTGAATCATTTGATTTATCAACAAGTTGTATAATAACACCATTTGCCCGTTCACTAACTTGAAGTCGAGTACTATCATTTTCTAAAAATTGAGTAATACTAATTCCGCAATTAGTGTTTTTCTTATCGTTAAGAGTTGTCGAGCAAGAAGAAAATATAGTAATAAGAATTATGTTAACGTAAATTATAATACTTTTCATTTTTCTTTTTTTTTCATTTATGGAAAAAGTTTGAAGCCACTCTTCCATGTCGGGCTTGTATCTGTAGCAGGTTTTGTAGTAGTCTCCCATGTTGAATCGGTTAACTTTTTTTTATTGCCCCCATAATAAACAACAGCTCCTATTTTTATAGTATCAGGGAATTTATTGTTATCCGCCTCAGGTTTCTTAAGATCATTACTTATTGCTCTCGTTAAATTATTAACCAGTCCTCCGAAACTCCAAAGAGCTTCTGTGAAAGATGAAGCACTACCTCCCATTCCTGTAGCAGCACTTACATTAGTTACATCTACCGAGCCGCTTGAATTTGGTGTTTTTCCAACCCCAGATGATCCATACCCAGCCCCACATGAATTAGTCAATGTATAACCGCCTCGATTAGAATCCGGCTCTTTTGATTCTGGATGGTCCTTAGGTTTCAAAGTTGATTTATTTATGAGAGGAGTAATGCCTTTGTTAACCCCATCAATCACTGGTTTAATCGGTTCCATCTTCGGGATGACTGGATTCTTTTTTTCCTTTTTCTTTCCTTTGCCACCATCGTCTCCTTGGTCATCTGGGTTTTTATCACCTCCCTCAATCTCCTCCCCCTGAACATACCCCATCTGTGTTCCAAATACCCCAGATTGATGCTGAGGTTTTCCTCCTTTTGTACCGGAAGGTGCCATTCCATCCGGATCAATATACCTTATCGGATTATCAAAAGCATAATTGTAAGGAGAGTACCGCCGCATTGCATCAGCCATGGGATCAATAACAAACCATCTTCCTATTTGCGGATCATAATGCCTTGCGCCAAAGTCGTAAGTTTCAAGGCCGCTGCCATCGCTAAACTCATTGCATTGTTGCTCCTTACCATTGAACCTATATTTGTTTGTTAGAGAACCTGCGCTTTGCTGGATATCCCCGCCATCGTTAATCCGAACGCATTGGTAGTTTGGCTTTATTCAAAGAACAATTAATTATTAAACTTACTAAAAAAACAGGAGTGTTTTCTTTTTTTTCATTGCTGGTGAAAACACCAGGCAATGGCGCTCACGGGTTGGGGCTTTGTTGTTTTAATTAATCATGTCTTTTGTAATCATCGGCTACTTTTCATCGGCGCATAACTATTTCCTATTTTAATCAACTCAGAAGCGTATAAATTTAAATCCTTAGAAGAAATCCCTCCATCATCCCACCTATTAATACACTGATATTTATTATTCAATCGGCATTCTAAAAGCCATGCAATGCCATCTTTTCCCGAAGAGTTGTCTTCAACTGCTGCATTCCAAAAATTATTAATTTGTAATCCTGATAAGATTTTTTCCCATTGGTTTGTATCAAGTAATAAAATTGTGTCCTTTAAAATTTGCGAGTTCTTATCAGAAGATTTAATCTTTAACTCTTTAATATTGGCATATACAGTGTCTTTAAACCTACTAACTCTTACAATTAAAGCATTATCAAAAGCCCTTAACCACAACAGTCTAATCGCTTCCCCCTCCCCTGAATAATTATATAGAATTGGTTCTTGAAGATTAAATAAAGTTTCCGAATACCAATTCTTTACGAAAGAATCTGCACTTTGTTGATTATCTCCCGATACAAAAAATAATGAACCGAGAGGAAAATACTTATCTCCCGCGCCTTTAGGAACATACTGTTTGAATTTATCATTGACAACCCAAAACTTATTTTCCTTATTATTACAATAAGAAAAAAGTATAGTAATAATAACAAATAAAAATAATCGCATAAAACTATTGATTTATAAATGGCACTATAATTTTTTGTAACGCTTTTTCTTTTAGATCAACTTTTGGTTCATCTTTAGGAGAAACCATTGCGTTTTGACCATTTTTTCTTGTTTCATCTTTGGGATCACTAGGCATGTTTGTACTCAAAACAGTTTCTTGCTTAGTTTTATGATCAAATTTTTTCAGTGAGCCGTCAGGGGTGGTTAAATAACCATCTATCTTATTCTTAACATTTCCAGCTTTATCCAGAGGAGAAAAATTATTGTCACTATAAGAAACTTCTTTTCCCCAAGAGTTCCCGTGAGAATGTGCATCAGCTACTGGTGTTGTTCCTTCAGGAGCTTTACTAACATCTACTGAACCTCCATTGGCTGCATTTGGAACGGAGTAACTATAATAAGTTTTTCCGTTTTCATCAGTAGCCTTATAGATAGTCGCACCATATTCTCTTTTTTCAACTATTGAATTGTCATTATATAATTTCCCAAAATCTTTAGCTGCCGCCTCTGGTGTTTTAAAATGGTCGCCAGGGTTATCGGAGGCCTTATCGGGGTTATAATCACTTCCCTCAATCTCATCCCCCTGAACATAGCCCATCTGTGTTCCAAATACCCCATATTGATGCTGAGGTTCTCCTTTTGTACCCGAAGGTGTCATTCCATCCGGATCAATATATCTTATCGGATTATCAAAAGCATAAGTATAAGGAGAGTACCGCCGCATTGCATCTGCCATGGGACCCACTGGCGCAAGTGTTCCCTACTAAATTCCAAGTATTTTTATCTGATGCTCACGGGATCACTTGTGCCTTTTAAGTCCGCCCGATTGCATCGGGGTCAGAACCCGAATTTCCATTCTAAATATAATGTAAATTAGTAGTAAAATACCCCCTATGTCTACTAAATATAAAACCGGCGATGATCAATTGCCTCACTTCATTACATTCAGTGTAGTTGAATGGATAGATGCATTAACAAGAAATGAGTATAAAGATATTCTCGTAGAAAGTTTGAAGCACTGCAGCAGGAAAAAAGGAATGCTCTTAAATGCATGGATAATCATGACCAATCATGTGCATTTAATTATGAGTGCAAAAAAGGATTTTATTATCAGCAGTATTTTACGAGACTTAAAAAAATATACAAGTAAACAAATTGTTCAGGCAATTAAAGAAAATCCAAAAGAAAGCAGAAAGGAATGGATGATCTATATGTTTGAAAGAGCAGGCAAAAGAAATAGCAACAATAAGAATTTTCAATTCTGGCAACAAGACAATCACCCAATAGAATTAAGCACTCCTGCCATGCTCAAACAAAAACTCGATTATTTGCATGAAAACCCGGTAAGAGCAGGTATTGTTTATGAGCCACAGAATTATGTTTATAGCAGTGCTGTTGATTATTACACAAAAAGAAAAGGGTTGATTGAAATTGAGCATTTGTACTCCTGACCCGGTCGCAGACCTACTATCTTAAAAAGGCATCAAGTGATCCCATCAACATTACCTTAAAAATACTTAGCTTTTAGGCGGGAACACTTGCGCCAGTAATTGCTATTTTATTTTATGAATTTGCTTTTATAATATCTATTATACAGCTCAACCTGAGGTTTTATTAAGTGGATCCCGTCTGCGAAGTCATTATCAGGCAGGTAAATAAAGTTGCTGGAATAATTTTTAAACTCTTCGGATAGGTTGGCCCTGGTAATTTCATCCCAATTCATTTTTTCTATAAGCGGCTTCTTGCTTAGGCTTGCTGGCGGTGCTAAAATGATTAATTTAAAATGATGCTTAATACCCAGTTCTTTGATCTTCTGTAAATATTCTACAGAAACAGGGGAAAGCAATGTAAAGCCGATCGAGTCTTTTGAAACAAAA
>JANNCC010000251.1:0-5448 GCA_031386125.1 Chitinophagaceae bacterium | reverse complement strand
TGTCTTCCGGCATTTTCAGGTTACTGTGTACAGAAGCAATAACGAGGTCAAAAGTTTTTAGAACGGCTTCCGGGTAATCTAAACTACCATCGTTAAGTATGTCACTTTCAATGCTTTTGAAAATTTTGAAAGGTACCAGTTGCTTGTTCAGGGCATCAATTTGCTTGTGTTGGGCCAGTATCCGTTCTTCCTTCAGGCCATTGGCATAAAAGGCCGTTTGTGAGTGGTCGGAGATTACCAGGTATTCAAGCCCCCGTTTAATGCACTCATTGGCCATTTCTTCAATCGTATTGCTTCCATCACTCCAGTTGCTATGGCTGTGGATGATGGAACGGACATCTTCGGTTTGTATCAGCTTTGGAAGTTTGTTCTTCTTAGCCTTTTCAATAATTGTCGCCGTTTCTCTCAGGCAGGGGAGTATGTAAGGAATTTTAGCGGCAGCAAAAATGGACTCATCTGTTTCTCCAACTATATAATTCACTGAAGGGAATGCTTTTTGAAAAGCATCAGTAAATGTTGCGCTGCCAGTTGTTAAGAATTGCCGTTCTGTAATATTTTGTTCGCCGGTATATAATCGAAGCTTTAATCCGTTCTTCAATTTATATAAAATGCTGTCATCGTTTTCTTCCAGCAACTCAGGTGGCTGCGCTGTTTCAAATTTTGGTTTGATGATTTCATTCGTTTCTGCAATCACAAATTCTAGTTCTTCAATCGTTAATGATTGTCTTCTGTATGCTCCGGTTGATCTTACTTTATCCGGTGAAAATAATTTTTTAAGATAGTTTTCGATCTGTGGATACACTTCTTCGAGCTGTGCATACAAAAAATGGCCCTGGTTAGAAAAATAAAATTCTATGGCCTCCTGGACGTTTTTTTGAGTTTTTTCGCCAAATCCTTTAAAAAGGGTCAACCGGTTTTCGTTGCAGGCATACAGCAATTCACCCAACGATTCTATCTCCATTTGCTTCCAGATGGTATTAATTTTCTTTGGACCAATGCCTTTTATGTTCAGCATTTCAATAACACCGGGCGGTGTTTTGCTGATGTATTCACTCAATGTTTCCAGCTTACCAGTGTCCAGCATCTCTATTACTTTTCTGCCCACACTGTCACCAATGCCTTTAATAGAAAAAAGTGTTGAACGGGGTGTATCTTTCAGTTGCATCGGCAGCTTCTCTATGTTGAAAGCCGCTATGGCAAAGGTTTTCGTCTTAAAGGAGTTTTCGCCGTTAATGTCCATCAGCTTGGCGAGCAGGTCAAAATTATCTGCGATTGCACCATTATCCATACCACTAATTTACAATTTATTAAAAGCAGGGGCATAAAAAAAGTCCCAACTGGGTTGGGACTTTCTGTGTCGTTGAAAAAAGTTTTTCAACTTATTTCTTTTTCTTAGCAGCTTTCTTCTTAGGAGCAGCTTTTTTCTTTGCAGCTTTTTTCTTAGTAGCCATTTTGTTAGAATTTAATGTTAGTAAAAATGGGTTAACGATAGTAAAAATAACAATTATTTTATACTACCCAAATTTTTTTTCCACAAAGTTCTAAACAGGCTAAATGTTGCTTATGCTTCCGCTACTTCAATAGCAGCTACAGAAACATAAGTTTTGTTGTTTTTTTTCTTACGAAATTCAACAACACCGTCAGTTAATGCAAACAATGTGAAGTCTCTTCCAACTCCAACATTTTTTCCAGGATGATATTCTGTGCCACGTTGACGGATGATAATGTTTCCTGAAATAGCAGGTTGGCCACCAAAAATTTTTACACCAAGGCGTTTGCTTTGTGAGTCCCGGTTGTTTTTTACGCTGCCTTCACCTTTCTTATGTGCCATATCTCGAAGTTTTTAAAATTAATACTTGGGTTAATACAAATTTCAACTAAGCAATGCTTGTTACTTTGATTTTTGTGTAAGCTGTACGATGACCTTTCTTTTTGTGAAAGCCTTTTCTTCTTTTTTGTTTGTAGGCAATTACAGTATCGCCTTTTACCTGGTCAACTATCTCTGCCTTTACTGTTGCCTTTACAGAAGATCCTACAGAAAGACTGCCTCCGGCATCTGCCAGTAACACTTCCAGGGCTACATTGTCACCAGCCTTACCTTCCACACGGGGAACGTACAAAGTTTGGTCTTTTTCTACTCTATATTGTTGTCCGGCTACTCTTATTACAGCTATCATACTATTGAAATTAGGACGGCAAAGGTAAGGGGAAAAATTGTACCGGCAAACGGGAAATCAAAGATTTATGAACATAAAATGCCCCCTGTTTTGGTTGGCTATCCGTTATATTTGTAGCCGCCTTTGGGTTCTTTAGCGCATAAAGTATGAAAATCAAGTCTTTCTTAGCCAGGCCGTTTGCTTCTTATATATATAAAGGTATCAGAAAAGGTATGGCTACAGCGGTAGCTGACCAAGACAATATTCTGAAAATCCAGCTTAAAACAGGCCGGATGATAGAGTTTGGTAAAGAGGCGAGGCTGGATAAAGTAAATACCTACGAAGAGTTCAGGCAAGCTATCCCCATCCGGGATTATGAGCAAATGAGGCCTTGGGTGGATAAAATTAAAGAGGGCCGCCATAATGTACTCTGGAAAGGGAAGCCCATTTATTTCGCCAAAACCTCAGGTACTACCAGCGGCACCAAGTATATCCCGATTACCAAAGATTCAATTCCCAATCATATCAATACAGCCCGCAATGCATTGTTATGTTATATGGCGGAAACGGGCAATACTAAATTCGCCGATGGTAAA
This sequence comes from Chitinophagaceae bacterium, assembly GCA_031386125.1. Classification (GTDB taxonomy): domain Bacteria; phylum Bacteroidota; class Bacteroidia; order Chitinophagales; family Chitinophagaceae; genus JJ008. The sequence continues at coordinate 2,696 of JANNCC010000251.1, read as the reverse complement.
TTGATTTTTTTGTCTGGCTCTCCGGAACTGGAAAGGGTGGGTGGAATACCTACCGGAAGATTGAGCGGAATAGTGAACCATCATGTACCGAAATATCTTCGCACCAACCAGATGCCCTCGTATGAAACCAACTGCATTGATGATTGGGAAGCCAAACTGAATAAAATAGTTGATGAAACTATCAATCAGAATATGTCACTCATCAGCGGCATACCACCGTGGATGCAGATGTATTTTGATGAGCTGATAAAAAGACGTGGAAAGAAAGTAGGAGAACTTTTTCCAAACTTTAGTGTGATGGTACAGGGCGGTGTAAGCTTTGAACCCTACAAAGCCAGGTTGTTGGAAAGTGTCGGGAGAAAGATTGATACGATAGAATTGTTCCCTGCCAGTGAAGGATTTTTTGCCTTTCAGGATTCTCAGGAAGCGGAAGGACTCTTGTTGAATACAAATAGTGGCATCTTCTTTGAATTTGTTTCTGCCGGCGAAATATTTAATAAGAACCCGACCAGGTTATCATTGAAGGATGTAAAAGTAGGAGAGAACTATGCACTTATAATTAGCAGCAATGCCGGCCTTTGGGGTTATAATTTGGGCGATACAGTAAAATTTCTCTCTGTTGACCCATATCGGCTGGTAGTAACAGGAAGAACCAAACATTTCATTTCAGCATTTGGCGAACATGTTATTGGCGAAGAGGTGGAAGCCAGTATGTTAAAAGCAGCTCAGGAAGAAAATCTACATGTCACCGAGTTTACCGTTGCCCCGTTCGTAAGTAGCGATGAAGGAAAGTCTTACCATGAATGGTTTGTGGAATTTGAAAACATGCCGCATAATCTTTCCGCCTTTGCTTCCCGGCTTGATCAGCATCTCAGGGAGAAGAATTCTTATTATGATGATTTGATTGGTGGCAAAATCCTGTCACAGCTTAAAATAACTCCGGTTCGGAAAAATGGATTTATTGATTACATGAAATCAATCGGTAAATTAGGCGGACAGAATAAAGTACCGAGATTAAGTAATGACAGAAAAATTGCAGACGAATTAGTAAAGTGGACAGAAAACTTACAGACAGTTTAAATCAATGACTTCAGATCAACCCATAAAACGAATTGCTATTTTTGGCTCTACCGGTTCCATCGGAACGCAAGCCCTTGATGTTATAGCTGCCAATCCCGATAAATTCTCAGCAGAAGTGCTGACGGCACAAACTAATGATGAGTTGTTAGTACAGCAGGCATTTAAATTTAATCCCAACGTAGTAGTAATCGGCGACGAAAAAAAATACGGAAAAGTAAAAGAAGCATTAGCATCAACCGATATAAAAGTGTTTACAGGTGAAAAAGCACTGGAAGAAGTGGCTGCTATGGATTGCTATGATCTGATGCTGGCAGGCATAGTTGGTTATGCAGGGTTAAGGCCAACATTAAAAGCCATTGAGAGTGGTAAAACTATTGGGTTAGCCAATAAAGAAACATTGGTAGTGGCTGGTGATATTATGATGCGAAAAGCGGTAGAGAATAAAGTACCCATCATCCCGGTTGATTCTGAACATTCAGCTATTTTTCAATGTTTAGTTGGCGAAACCAGGAACAGGATTGAAAAGGTAATTCTCACAGCATCCGGTGGTCCGTTTATTGGCCGCAAGCCTAATTATCTTGTAAATGTAAAAAGGGAACATGCTTTGCAACATCCTAATTGGACGATGGGGGCTAAGATTACGATTGACTCGGCGACATTAATGAATAAAGGCCTGGAGATGATTGAAGCAAAATGGCTGTTCAATTTAAAACCGGAGCAAGTACAGGTGGTCATACATCCTCAAAGTATCATTCACAGTATGGTGCAGTTCGAAGATGGAAGTATCAAAGCCCAGATGGGATTGCCCGATATGAAATTGCCGATTCAGTATGCATTGGCATTCCCCAAACGGATTAAGAATGATTTTCCCCGCTACGATTTTAAGAAAGTAAGCAGCCTTACTTTTGAAGAGCCTGATGTTAAAACATTCAGAAATCTGGCTTTGTCAATAGATGCATTGAAAAAAGGCGGCAACCTTCCATGTGTGATGAATGCAGCGAATGAAATAGCCGTGTATGCCTTTCTGCGCAACCGTATTAACTTTTTGGATATGACAGATGTGATAGAAAAAACCATGCAAAACATCCCTTTCATCGAGAAACCTACATTGGAGGAATATTTTGAAAGCGATGGCGAGGCCCGTAACTTCGCTGCCGATATAATTAAACTATAAAACCCCTGTCCCCTAAAGGGGAACTAAGGTGAAATGGGTTTCAGGTATTTTAATAGTATAAAAGAGTAAATTGTTTCAATACGCATAACCCCAAAGAGAAGTCTTTGCTTTTCTTTGGGGTTGTGGTTAAAAAGCCCTTTTAGGGGTTGAGGTATATAAACTATGAATCTGTTAGCAATCAATTGGGCTGAGGTTGGTATTAAAGCCGGGCAATTATTATTGTCCCTTTCAATATTAGTCGTGTTGCATGAGTTTGGCCATTATATAACTGCCAAATGGTTTAAGTGCAGGGTGGAAAAATTCTTTTTATTTTTCGACCCCTGGTTCTCATTGGTAAAAAAGAAAGTAGGTGATACTGTCTATGGCATAGGATGGTTGCCCTTGGGTGGGTATGTAAAAATATCCGGGATGATAGATGAGAGTATGGATAAAGAGCAGATGA
>JANNCC010000018.1:0-2168 GCA_031386125.1 Chitinophagaceae bacterium | reverse complement strand
TATCCAGGTTTTGCAAAGTCTTTTTCTTTTTTAACTTAATTGCCAATACTGTTCCAAACAAAGTTGCTAAAATGGCAACGATATAATTAACTATTGATTGTGTATTGACCTCAAAATTATTAATACTTGCCAAAAGGATACTTGAAATAATGCCAGTTATTGAGCCGTGAATCATATCCTTTTTTGTAGAAAGGCTGCCCGTTACAAACCCACCCAGCAAGCAACATATAAACAGTGCAATAACCGATGCAATATCAAGTGTGGTTGAAATTTTTTCAAATCCGCTTTCCTCGCCATGCCCTTTTGCTTTGCTGGCAATAAATAGTAAGAGTGTAAGTCCAAATAGCATATAAAGTGCAGCAGAAACAAGCACACCTGCTACTACGGAGAAAATATTTCTGACCATTTCTTTATTACATTTATTGACAAACCAAATATCCCCCTTTTTTATTTAACCATTACCTTTGCCCCAACAAAAACATTGCTTTATGGCGGCCCGTACAGACAACTTTCAAAGCCCTGATTATTTTAATGTAGATGAATTATTAACAGAAGAGCACAAACTCATTCGGGAGTCGGTTCGCAGTTATGTAAAGAAAGAAATTTCTCCCATCATAGAAGATTATGCGCAACGGGCAGAGTTTCCCCAACAGATTGTAAAACAACTCGGCGACCTTGGTTGCTTTGGCCCAACTGTTCCTACAGAGTATGGTGGTGGTGGCCTCGATTATATTTCTTACGGCTTGATGATGCAGGAATTGGAAAGAGGCGATAGTGGTGTTCGTTCCACCGCATCAGTACAAGGTTCATTGGTCATGTTTCCTATTTATCAATACGGAAGCGAAGAGCAACGTAAAAAATATTTGCCAAAATTAGCAAGTGGTGAATGGCTCGGTTGTTTTGGGTTAACAGAACCCAATCATGGCAGCGACCCATCAAGTATGCTTACTAACATTAAAGATGCCGGCGATCATGTAATATTAAACGGTGCAAAAATGTGGATCAGCAATGCACCTTTTTCGCAAGTTGCAGTGGTGTGGGCAAAAGACGAAGCCGGTGATATACGAGGAGTGATTATAGAAAGAGGAATGGAAGGTTTTACTACTCCAACCACACATGGCAAATGGAGTTTAAGAGCATCTGCCACCGGCGAATTAGTTTTCAACAATGTAAAAATTCCCAAAGAAAATATTTTCCCGAATGTAAAAGGATTAAAAGGTCCATTAGGTTGTTTAACAAAAGCAAGATATGGCATTGCGTGGGGTGCTATTGGAGCAGCGATGGATTGTTATGATACAGCACTTCGTTATTCTCAGGAAAGAGAACAATTTGGAAGACCCATCGGCGGTTTTCAATTGCAACAAAAGAAGCTGGCGGAGATGGTAACAGAAATTACCAAAGCACAATTACTAAACTGGCGGTTGGGTGTATTGATGAACGAAGGTAAAGTAACACCGCAACAAGTAAGTATGGCAAAACGTAATGCTTGCGAAGTAGCAACAAATATTTGTCGTGATGCAAGACAAATGCTGGGCGGCATGGGCATCACCGGAGAATATCCTGTTATGCGCCATATGATGAACCTGGAAAGTGTGATTACTTATGAAGGCACCCATGATATTCATTTATTGATAACGGGAATGGATGTGACGGGGTTAAATGCATTTAAATAATGTGCAGATTAATAGATATGTAAATATGCAGATGGAAAAGAAAGACAACTTAATAATTACACTCAGCCTTCAATTTGCATTGGATATAATCGTATTTACTGAAATACTTCAACGGTATAAGAAGTTCAATCTTGCCAATCAATTATTTCGGAGTGGGACTTCGATTGGGGCAAATATCAGGGAAGCACAAGGCTGTGAGAGTAAAAATGATTTTACTCACAAAATGAAGATTGCTTACAAAGAGGCTGAAGAAAGTAAATATTGGTTTGAATTATGTGAACTCTCAGACAGCTACCCAATCCCGGGAAAATTACTTACTGATATAGTTTCGATATTAAAAGTGCTTGGAAAAATTATTAGTACAGCGAAGTCCTAAATTTGCATATCTGCATATTTACTTATTTGCACATTTGGTTATGAAAATCTTCTTAATTGGATTTATGGGTTCCGGTAAAACACACTGGGGCCGCTTACTAAGCCAGAAGCTTGGTATAC
>JANNCC010000209.1:0-6680 GCA_031386125.1 Chitinophagaceae bacterium | reverse complement strand
GCCTGGCGCGGACCCGAAACAATTGTATTATAGGAAGTGATCTGTTGCCCCGTTCCATACGTTGCGAGCAATGGCCAGAACAAAGCAAGATCATTGATAGAAGGTATCACTTTTTCAATACCCACCACTACGATATGTGTTTTGGGCCATGCACAACTCAACCTTGCATTGCCTTCATTTTCTGTAACAGCTATTCCACCAAAATCGGTAATAATAAAATTGGCACCGGTTACGCCTATTTCTGCCTGCACATATTTATCACGGAGTATATCTCTTGCCACTAATGTAAGTTGCTCCGGAGTTGCTTTTGGGTCAGTGCCCAATTTTTCTGCAAAGAGTTTTGCCACATCTTCTTTACTCTTATGCATGGCGGGAGTAACGATGTGATAAGGTGGCTCACCATCTAATTGCTGGATATATTCTCCCAAATCTGTTTCCACACTTTCAATTCCGTTTTTTTCTAAAAAAGCATTCAGATGAATTTCTTCTGTCACCATGCTTTTGCTCTTCACCAATGTCTTGCAATTCTTTTCTTCACATATTTTTTGAATGGCATCCAGCGCCTGTTGTGCATCTTCGGCCCAGATAACTTTTGCTCCTCTTTTTGTAATGATTGCTTCGAAAGTTTCTAATTGTCTATCGAGGTTTTCTATTGCCCTCCATTTAATATTCTTTGCTCTTTCCCTGGCTAAATGAATATCTGCAAATTGTTCTTTCCCCTTTGGCACTACAGCATTGTACTTGCCAATATTGAAATTGATTTTCCGGCGGTGTTCTTTATCTGCCGCCTTCACTGTGCTTTTGGCAATAAAATCTTCAGCTCTTTCTTTCACAATGTGTTTATTTAATTCTTTTTTATTTATTGCTACGGGTTTCACCCGAAGCTATTCACATTTTACCCCTTCGGGGTAAGCCATCACCAAACTACTTAAAAAATCAGAACCCTCTTTGAACTATATGAACTCGTAACTCAAAACTCATAACCCGAAATTTTTAACTCATTCTTTAAAATCCATTTCTTCCCATTCCCCCTTTGCTATGGTATCCAATGCTTCGTAAAACCCTTCGCCATATTTTCTAATAATCGGTTCTTTTAAAAATTGATACACTGGCACTTTCAATTTTTCACCTAATGCACAGGCGGGGCTGCATAGTTGCTCACGGGGTTCGTAGTTCACTCTTTCATAATCGCCATGTTTCCCTTTTTTGGCAATCATGGGATATAGGTGACAACTGATTGGTTTTTTCCATTCTATCACTTTATCATAATATGCCTGCTCAAAAGCACAGTTGATAATTCCATTTTCGCCACGGATGCCATACACACATATTTCATTGTCGCTGTCTACTGTGGGTGTCACCCATTCAAATTCCGTGTCATACAGATACCGGCCCTTCTTTTCTATCTCCGCAATGGAATCTTTGGTGAGATAGGGTTTTATTTTCTCAAACACCTCATTAATAATTGTCATTTCTTCCCTGTCCAAAGGTGCGCCGGCAGCACCGTCTTCGCAGCAGCCTCCTTTGCATTTACCGAGGTCGCATACAAATTGTTTATCCACCACCTCTTCACTTATCAGTATATTGTCAATTACAATCACACTTTTCCGTTTTTGTAAAGGTAAGCCTCCCATCCAAAAAAGGGTTCCCCGCCTGTACATTCCTTTAACAAATATCTAACAGCCCTTCCTTATGGAGAGCTTTTAACAAGGGCATCTCTCCCATATCACAAACCACTGTATGCAAAACACCAGAGTTATCACCCTTCAAAAGTCGGCGAAGGTTTTTTTCCAGATGCTGTTCTGGGTGCCTGTAGCTGCCCTTAGCTTACTTCTTATTTATAACACCCTCCCTTATTTTTCTTTCAGCAAAGATTTCAGCTTTATAGAAGAAAGAAGTTTTTTGTTTGAAAACAACTTTTATAATGCCTGCTTTTATATTCACATTGCCGCAGGTTCTCTTTGCATCCTTACCGCCCTTATCCAATTTTCGAGATATATCCTGAAAAAGACGAAAGCCATTCACCGTTTTTCAGGTAAGATTTATGTTTTTGTAGTACTGTTTATTGGTGCACCAACCGGCCTGTACATGTCCTTCTTCGCCAAAGGAAGTTTTTGGGAAAGAGCTTTGTTCATGTTCATGGCCGGTTTTTGGTTCATTACCACTTTGTATGGCTTAACCACCATTCACAAAAAAAATGTAATTGCCCATAAAGTGTGGATGATACGCAGCTATGCTATGGCAATGACGGCCGTTACCTTTCGGGTTTACCACATTGTATTTTACCTGCTGGATTGGGGTCACCTGGAAAACTATGAGTTGTCACTCTGGATAAGTGTAATTGGTAATATGTTGTTTGCCGAGTGGGTTATATACCGGCAGAGTAAAAATTATTTAAAGTCATTTGCGAGATAACTTTTTAGCCCTTTAAAACATGATTTACAAAACAATTTGGCCATTTAAAACAAAAAACTAATCAAATGAAATCAATTTTGTACGTCGGCGCCACGTTGATGATAGGTGCCAGCATTTACGGGTTTGTTGATTACAAGAAAACAAGCCACAACAAAGAATTTACCACCATGTATGAAGAAAAAGAAGTGGCAGAACCGACAGAAGTTATTGTCAGCGAAAAAAATGAGGTAGTAGTAAAAAAAGAAAGCAACAATGCTGAAAAGAAAGTGGTGGCAAAAAAACAGGTGGCCGATAAAGAAGTTACCGATGTTCCCATTCAGACAGTGACGGAAGAGAAAATTATTCTTCCTGCCGATCCCGTTACTGAAAATGAAATCATTGCCATTGCCGAAACCAAAGAAATTAAAAACCCTGGTGTTGATAATAAGGCAACAAAAAACAGCAACGTAGAAAAAAAGGTAAAGAAGAAAAAGAAGTTCAGCACCAAACTTTTCAGCCGCGGCGGATTGGATGATCGCTACATAGAGCCAAAGGAAAAAATGGCTGTACCAAAAGTAGAAGATAAAAAAACTGAAAATAAAGAGCAGTAGAAAAGCATACAGTGGTCTGCTCTTAACCTCGTCTCGTTTGAAACGAGACGGGGTTTTTTATACCAAAGCCAATAAAAAAGAGAGACCCCTCTTATATTCGAACACAGCTATTCTGCTTTAGTATTATTTCCACTTCAGTGTATTGATTAAATGCAGGAGATCTTTTTTCAGAAAATCATTAACAATACCCAATGAATCGGCATTGGGTGTTGCATCAAAATACATAGCCCCTCTTAAAAAATGTTTGGTGGAATCGGTAAGAAAAAATTGATTAGCTGTTGCGGTATTTCCACCAAGGGAAAAATAGATGCCTTCTACCCCATTAGGTGTTTGCATCAGGCTGTCATCAATTTTGGTTGCCACATCCACATGTTGCTTGTAGGCCATTTTAAAACCATCCCTTACTAAGGAGTCAAATTTATTTTGCCCCCCGATAGCTTTATAGCTTATATAAATACGGCTGGCAAACTGCGGCACATCTATATTTACCCACCAGTCGCCGGCCTTGTCGCCAAAGAATGTGGAATCCTTATTTACCGTGGCATACACCGGGTACTCAAATGTGTAGGGATAGCCGGGCTGGTCAAATGCCTGGTATTTCTTTTCCGGAAAATCAATATGGAAAAAACCTTTCTTCTTTCCGGCGGAATAATTACTGTTGCAGGAACTTAGCAACGAATAACCAGCCACCAGCAACATCAGATATTGAAACGCTTTATTCATAGAATGAGTTCTTAATCAAGTTTAGGCCTAACGGTTACTTTTACTAATTGAATGCGGTTATTATCTACCTGCACAATGCCAAATTCAAAATCCCCGCAGGGAACCACCCAATCTACGGTAGGAAATTCTCCGGCTACTTCCAATATCAATCCTGCTAATGATTCGCTTTCGCCTCTCACTTTATCAAAGGTATCCATGGGCAGCTTCATAATCCTGCACATGTCATGAATCATTATTTTGCCTTCAAAAATATAGTTATTGTCATCTACTTTATAGTTATTGCTTTCCTCCTCGTCAAATTCATCTTTTATCTCACCGATTACTTCTTCCAGGATATCCTCCATTGTTACAATGCCGCTGGTGCCGCCAAACTCATCTACCACCACCGCAAAGTGAATATGCTTTTGCTTAAAATCCTTTAGCAGGTCTTCAATCAGTTTTGGTTCGGGTACAAAAAACGGTTGACGCATCAGTGGGTGCCAGTCGTAATCATCCGGCTCATTTAAATGCGGAATTAAATCTTTGGTATTAATAATGCCGGCCACCTCATCCAGGCTATCTTTATAAACGGGTAGTCTTGAGTAATGAAGTTCCTCTACTCTTTTAATTACATCGCCAAATGAAGAGCTGTATTCGATACCACTTACATCAAGGCGGCTCTTCATTATTTGCTTCACTGATATATTTCCAAACTTCACAATGCCCTTCATAATATTCTTTTCTTCCAGCGATGCTTCATCATCGGTTTTTATGTCAATCGCCTCGTCCAGTTCCTGCATACTCATGGTATCTGTTTTATCGGCACCGGCTGTTTTACCAATTCTGTCTGCCAGTTTCACTATCCATTTACTGATTCGTCTTAGTAGCAAGTGCAAGGCTTCCACCATAAAAGATGCGCCATACGCAAAGCGGAGATTATTTTGTGCTGCCCATACTTTGGGAAATATTTTAACAATAAATACTAATACGAATGCAATAGCAACCACTTTTGAAAGCAGTTCAACAACAGCACCCACTTTAGCAAATGAAATAAACTGGTTAATTAAATAATTAGACAGCACAACTACACAGATATTCACCAAAGTGCCTGCAATCAGCAAGGAGGCATATACTTCTTTCGGTTCTTCCAACAATGTAACAATTCGCCTTGCGGAGGGATGCTGTTTTGTTTTCAGCATGTTCACATCTTTTTTATTCAGGGAGAATAACGCCACTTCTGCACCGGAGATGGTAAAAGAAAGCAGTAACAAAACGATTAAAGCAATGGCTAAGAAAGTAGTGCCCTGCAGGTTAACAGCCAGGAAAATATGCGAGAGGTAATCAGTAACAGAAATAAGTATCGAATGGGTTTCCAAAGCAAGGGGGTTTGTTTATCAAAAAGGCAGGTCAATATGGCCTGCCGTGAAATCCTGAACAAAGTTAAACCACTGATTGATAGGATTAATATGATTTCGTTGCTTATATGTCACCAACTTATTAATTGAATCAGCTTACTCCCTTAAAATGTGCTAAACAATGTTTTAAAACGGCAGGTTTTCAGAAGGGTCGCCCATTGGCATATCGCCGCCCATTCCTTCTATACCGCCGCCTTCGCCGGAGGGGCTGCCGCCATCGGTTTTTCTATCCAGCATAATCAAGTTGTCACCCACCACTTCGGTGGCAGATTTCCGGTGGCCGTCTTTATCATCCCAACTGCGGGTTCTTAACCGGCCTTCTATATAAATAAGGCTGCTTTTGTGCAGGTATTTTTCAGCCAGTTCGGCCAGGCCCCGCCACAGCACCACGGTATGCCATTCTGTTTGCGATACTAATTTGCCCGTTCGGTCTTTAAAAGTTTCGGTAGTGGCCAGGGGAAATTTGGCTACCGCAATATTTCCATCTAAGTGCTGCACATCCGGGTCTTTGCCCAGGTTGCCAATCAGCATTACTCTGTTTACGCCTCTCATACATTTATTTTTAGGTTAATAAATCATCTAAGGGGTTTGACTGCTCTTTAAAGTTAGATTTTTTTGGGGAAAGGGGGAGTGGTAAGTGGGTTAATGCGGCATGCTTAAAAGTTGATGCAAATACCCATGAGGGCCCAGATTGATGAATTAGGTACGGGTGCTGTTGGGGGTAGATAGGGAGTAGATAGTGGGTAAGCCGGGAGAGGAGGAAGGATCATGGTAGAATGCTTAGCTAATACTCCACATTAAAAAGCTGTCTTACTGGCATTGATTTGCCTTGAAAGTCAACTAAGTTTGATGCCAGAAGTTGCGACAATACAACTGTTAACGGTCATACTACTTCGACATCGTGGACTTTAAACATAACAGAAACAGATTAATCAAATAAAACCAAATACAATGAGAAAAAACAAAGTCATTTCCTGGCTGGTTGCGTTAGGCATATTGTTTAATGCCTGCTCCGACAGTAAAGAGAAAAAAGATGCCGGGACTTCTAACGGCGGTTCCACCAAAGAAACATTTTCAATCAGCAACCTTGTACAGGAAAATACACAGGTTCCCGACAGCATTATTGCCCGGCTGAATGCACAGCATCACCAGTTGAAAGTGCTTGCAAGACGTACGATACCCGGTCTATTTACGCCGCCGGAAATGAAATACTTTTCCGACCATGCCGTTATGTTAGATAAGCTTCCCGTTATTAATCCCGGCCCCGGCGAATATGTGCATGTAATGGAAGGGCAGCGGCATGGCTACAAAAATCTGACCATCGGAATTACAGAAACTTTTCCGGGTGGGGCACCACCAATGCATTCGCATGAAGGAGAGGAATCGCATGTATTGCTGGAAGGAGATATTCTTTATGCATTAGGCGATACCATGTTTACTCTCAAAGCCCCTTATGTGGTTAATATACCACCGGGTGTGCCGCATGCATTTAAAAACATTGGAAATAAAACAGTCAATATGGTGGTTATCTTCCCGACCAATATTTGGAAATACGATG
>JANNCC010000014.1:0-10613 GCA_031386125.1 Chitinophagaceae bacterium | reverse complement strand
CCATCAAAGAACTCATACTTAACAAGTCCCATCACTGAAAAGAAAATAACCGGGAAAGATTTTAATGTAACAGCGGTGAGGGCTGCCGTTAAAAATATCAGTCCTGGTAAAGATGATATAGTAATATTTTATTATTCAGGTCATGGATTTCGCTGGAAAGGTGAGCAGGACTATCCTTTTCCGCAGATGGCCTTGTTTCATGACAGGGCACCTTCCTGGAATCACCAGGCAGCATTCAGTATAAACCTGGAGGAAATCTTTAAAGAGATTAAAGCAAAGAATGCCCGGTTAAATATGGTATTGGGTGATTTGTGTAATACTGTCGTTAACAGAAGGAGGTCTGAAATAAAGGATACAACAAAATCAACGACGGAACAGGGTTATTATGATATGAATAAAGAAACAGCCGTTCAATTATTTCTCGAAACAAATGCCTCGATGATAATATCTGCTGCTGAAAAAGGCCAGGCAGCAAACTGCACTAATACTCATGATGGTTTCTTTACCAATCGCCTTCTTAACTCAATCAGGCTGAGGTTGAAGAAGACAGGGCCCGATCAGCAATGGGGTAATATTATCCGGGATACTGAGGCCGAAACATCAATTCTTGCTTTGGCAATTGCCAAAGAGGATCAGAATATTATTTACCGGCTTTGTAATAATAAAAATAATTTCTCCTGTGTCGAAGACCTTGGAGGAAAAAAAGCCAATTAAAAATCTTCCAGAAGGGAAAAGGGATTACAGAACAATTACGCTGTTGCTGCCACCAAATTCATTAGGTGTTTCGCTGTCAGCTTCCTGTTCATTCAGCCATTCTGTTTCATTTACCCGGTATTTGAATTCATGCTTTGACTCTTTAGGCAAGTTAACATCTGCACTGAATGTGCCATCCTTCTTCTTACTCATGATGATGGAGTTTTCCCAGTCGCTGTTAAGGCCGAGTATCTCAACTGTTTCAGCAGTCGGGACGTTAAAAGAAAATTTCACTTTGCAATAGTCCTTTGTCTTGTAGTAAGTCTTTACTATCATTTTTTTAATTTTTGGGTTAGAATAATCATCAACCATTTTTTTCACAAAGCAAGCATCGGTTGACTGCGGAAACAATTATCCGCACCCTTGGTTATCTGCGAAAGTAGGTAGTAAAGTGTTTTTTTTGAAAACGATTATTAACACCACCAGATTTTATGTAGATAAATACAGGTGTAATGACGTACCCAGCTGTTTTTCAAGCGAAAACATCTCTATGTCTTACATTTATCAGGCTATAATAAATACCACTTTCTCGGTATTGGAGAGCTGAATAAGCAGCCCTACCTTTAGAATTAAACCTAAAACTTATCGTATGGCACTTCCAAGAAAATTAACCGCAGCAGAAAAGACAACCTTTCTGGCTTCATTTCCCTTGCTGGATGTTGATTTCACCATTGTTACTGGCGAACCAACCACTGATTATAATTGTATATCATGGACAGTAGGGGTTACAAATTTCTGGCACTGGCCGGGAAGCACTCTGGCTAACTTTGACAGCTTCTATTCACAATTCGGGCTAAAGCGAAAAACAAAAGGGCATGTGGCAGCCTGGGGTTTTTCGGATAATGGTATGACGCATGGATGTATTTCCGGATCCACACATGGCCCCTGCTGGGAGTCTAAATGCGGAAGCCTTGCCCGTATCCAGCATTGTCTTAATGAATTGAACGGCCCGGCATACGGCCATGTGATTGCTTATTATGGTTGGAAAATAATTTTTGTTCCTCTCCCAAAATATCTACTGCAGTATATGAAACTAAAAAAAGAGTTCACCAAAGAAGAAATCAATCGCCTTAAAGTGTTGATTAAAGAAATACCCCGTGAAAAGGCGGCAGACTTTGAAAAAAAATTCAGTGCCTGGAAAAAAATATGGCATACGGGCAGTCTTGCATTCAGTTCTGACCCCTACACCCGGACTAAAACTGCTGAATTCCGTGAGCTGAAGGCATTAGGAAAGGCGATAGTGCCATTACTTGCCAATAAATTGATGGATGAAACTAATTTTCTGGCTCTGCCTGCTTTTGAGGAGTTGGCGGGTAAGAAATTTACCATCCGTATTGACGCAGCGGATGAAAAGGTGCTGGAAGGTGAACAGGGGCGTACATTCCGAACAGTAAAAAAATATCTGGCAGGTTTATAAGATTGTTATACGCTACAGTTGTCGCAGAGATGTATGTGGTGTAAGAAAGTATCAAAAAGTGAGGCCGGGTTTTAATGCCAGCCTCACTTTTTTATTTATGTTTTGGCATGTCTTCTGTTGTTAGCGAACAACAGTAATAATCTCTGAACAGCCTGTTCTTGGGGTTAAAAAATATTGTAGCTTAGTTGAGTGGCAGATTTGTAAGTGATTCTGCATACGCATAAACGTATAACTGTAATGAAAATACTTCCGGTCATCTTCGGTGCATTGATGCTTCAATATAGTGTTGCCACTGCACAAACATTTTCATTAAGTATCTCTTACTACACCGCTGAAAAAAGTAAAGACAGTCATTCAACTACAGAGTCCATCAGCATAAACGGAACGGCCGTGGTTTATTCAGTAAAATACACCGGGCGGAGAGGGCCTGATCAAACTGATGAAACAAAATCATGTGTATTTACCAGCGAACAGATAACTAAGATACAGAAAACGATAACCAGCAAAAATCTGAACGTTACGGATTCGCTGATCATTAATTCAACTGCGATGAGTTCGGTTGCTATCAGCATTTCGATGACCAAGGACGGCAAAGCGACCAAAATAAAAGTAAAAGGAAGTTCTCAAGGGCTTATTGGTAAACTACTTTATAAAAATTCATTGTATCTTATTTCAATGGTTGAAAAGATGCTGGAGAGGTGCCGTTAGAATTTGTAAAAACTTTGTGTTATTAGTGGAAGATAAAGACCAATCATGGCATAGAAGGTCCGGCTGCTTATAAATTTACACAATCTTATTACGCAAATCAAAATGCATAATTTTAAAACATGTTGAGTAGAATTATCGAACCCCGAACGGAGCGTCGCAACAGCCGATGCCATTAAAAACCACAGCCGCCAAACCCCTCATTTTTCTTCGCACATTTTTCCCCCATCATTGTGAATAACTGCCTGATAGCCAAACCCGGTTTTGTAGTTCTTTAGCTTAAATTCGCCGCTGACTTAAACCTGAAATAAAGTGAGATTAAAGAGCTTAGAGATCAAGGGATTCAAAAGTTTTGCTGATAAAACGATTGTAAGTTTTGACGATAACATTACCGGCATCGTTGGCCCGAATGGTTGTGGTAAATCCAATATTGTGGATAGCATCCGCTGGGTTATCGGCTAGCAAAAGATCAGCCACCTGCGGAGTGAGAATTTAGACAGTTTGGTGTTCAATGGTTCCAAGACTCGCAGTGCCAGCGGCCTTGCCGAGGTAAGCCTCACTTTTGAAAACACCAAGAACCTGTTACCAACCGAGTTTACTACGGTAACAGTAACCCGTAAATTCTATAAAAGCGGCGAAAGTGAATACCGCCTGAATGATGTGCAATGCCGGTTAAAAGATATCCAAAACCTGTTTATGGATACGGGTATCAGCACTGACAGTTATGCCATCATCGAGCTGGGCATGGTGGATGATCTGATCAAAGACAAAGACAATAGCCGCCGCAAAATGCTGGAGCAGGCAGCCGGAATTTCCATTTATAAAACCCGGAAGAAAGAAGCAAAGCTGAAACTCGATGCAACGGAGCAGGACCTTGCCCGCATCGAGGATTTGCTATTTGAGATCAACAACCAGTTGAAGGCATTGGAAAGCCAGGCGAAGAAGGCTGAGAAATATCATGAGATAAAAAAAGATTACCGGGAAGTAAGTATTGAACTGGCAAAAGCATCGCTGGAAGGATTCAATCTTACCTACAAAGAACTGAATGAACAGCAGGATATAGAAACTGACAAGCGGATAAAATTTGAAGCAGAGATAGCCGGTGATGAAGCAGCACTGGAACAAGAGAAATTAGTTTTCATCGAAAAAGAAAAAGCATTGCAGGCTATGCAGCATGCTTTTAATGATATGGTGCAGACCGTTCGCAGCAAAGAGAATGATAAAAACTTATCTGCCCAACGCCTCGAACACCTGAAAGAAAAAGAAACCAGCCTGAAAGACTTTTTGCAAAAAGCAGAAGGACAGTTAAAAGGTATTGATGAAAGTATTGGCTTTACCACGATGCAGGTAGAGGAAGAAGAAAAAGCATTGACTGCATTAAGCGAACAACTGGAGCAGCATCGTCATGAAGTGGAGGCAAAAAGAAATGTACTGGATGAAAAACGCCTCAACCTTGAAAGCCTCCGCAGCGAATACCAGCAGATACAACGCAGCCAGTTTGATGCGGAGAAGAAAGTGGCTGTGGCTGATACTTCTGTTCAGAATTTGCAACGGGTAATCGGGCAGATGGAAGAGGAGAGAAAACAAAGGGAGGTTCAACGTCACCATTTAGATGATGACAGGATACTAAAAGAAAAAGAACTGAGCATTAAGAAAGTGGACCTGGAGCAATTGCAGCACCATCAGGAAAACACCAAAGACCAGATATTGCAAACACAGGCTGTATTGGATGGCCTTAGAAATAACCTGGCAGAAGAAACAAGGAAACTGGATGCTAAGAAGAACGAACATGATTTGCTGAAAAGCATGATTGATTCGATGGAAGGCTATCCTGATTCTGTGAAATTTTTGCATAACAACAGCAACTGGAATCATAGCTCACCGATTTTATCCGATGTGTTATATGTAAATGAAGAATACAGGACAGCATTGGAAAATGTATTGGAGCCTTACCTGAGTTATTATGTGGTGAACGATCTCCACGAAGGGTTACAGGCGGTTCGGCTGCTGGATGAGAATAAAAAAGGGAAAGCCAACTTCTTTTTGCTGAATAAATTTGCTGAGTTTCAGACAGATAATTCATCTCACCAATTAGAAGGTGCAATACCTGCACTGAGTGTGGTGGAAGTGGAAGAGAAGTATAGAAAACTTGCTGAACATCTTCTGGGCAATGTATTTATTGCTGACAACGAAGATGCGTTGCAGAACAGTAATGGTTTTGTGGTAATAGAAAAGAACGGCAAGTATGTAAAAGGAAAATATTCTCTTACTGGTGGTAGTGTAGGATTGATTGAAGGAAAGAAGATTGGTCGGGTAAAGAACCTTGAAAAATTACAGGAAGAAATTTCTGCACAGTCCGTTGTTGTTGAACTGTTGCGTTCAGACATTCAGGCAAGACACAATGAAGTAATTGCTTTTAACGAAGACCTGAGAGAAACTACTATTCGTGATACGGAGAAAGAAATACAACAACTGACCAACGAAGTATTTTCGTTGCACAATAAGCTAGAAAATCTTTATTCTTCACAGACAAACAGTCAGCACCGGCTGGAAGAATTAGGTTTGCAAATGCAGCAGACACATGAATCTGTGTCGGGTGTAAGAAATCAGTTGGGAGCGTTTAATGAGTTGCTACAGGTAAATGCCAATAAACTGGCAGAGGCAGAAGAAGTATTTAAAGTAACAGAAATTGATTATAATGAAGCTACCCGCCAGTATAATGAGTTCAACCTGAACGTAACAAAGCAGCAAAGTAAAATAAGCGGCCTGAAGCAGGAACTGGAATTCAAGAGTAACCAGATGAAAGAGCTTAATGTGCAGTTTGAGAGTAATGGTGCGCAGTTGAGTGAGACTGCAAATAATATTGAACAATCAGCCCAATCGCTGAAAGAAATAGAAGAAGGTTTACTACAACTGCTGCACGGAAAAGAAGATGAAGAGAAAAAATTAAATGAAGCTGATCAGGCCTAGTATAATTTCCGCAACCAGTTGAGTGAGAAAGAAAGTGAGATCCGTCATAAAATAAAAGGCAAAGAGCAGGTGGAGCACATGCTGGCGGCCATCAAAGACAAGCTGAATGAATTGAAACTGCAATTAGCCGGAATGAAAGAAAGGCTGAATGTGGAGTTCCGGATTATCCTCGAAGATATACTGGGTGAGTCGAGATCAGGCGAAGTACCGGTAGAAGAATTGCAGGAGAAAGCTGACCGCATGAAGAAGCGGTTGGAAAACCTGGGTGAAGTAAACCCGACAGCGATTGAAGCATTTACTGAGATGAAGAAGCGGTACGATTTTATTGTAGAGCAAAAGACCGACCTCGTTAATGCAAAAGAAAGTTTATTAAAAACGATTGAGGAAGTAGAAGTAACAGCTAACCAGAAATTCTTAGACACTTTCCATAAAGTGCGGGAGAATTTCAATATCGTATTCAAATCACTGTTTACCGAAGATGATCAGTGTGATCTTGTACTCGATAACCCCGATGATATTGCTGAAACAGGGATTGATGTAATTGCGAAGCCAAAAGGCAAACGTCCGGCATCTCTTTCACAGTTGAGCGGCGGTGAAAGAACATTGACGGCAACAGCATTATTGTTTGCTATCTATCTTATCAAGCCAGCTCCTTTCTGTATTTTGGATGAAGTGGATGCGCCGTTAGATGATGCCAACGTAAGTAAATTCACCAACATGATCCGCCAGTTCAGTGAGAATTCTCAGTTCATTATCGTTACCCATAATAAAATGACGATGAGTACGGTGGATGTAATCTATGGAGTGACGATGCAGGAGCCGGGAGTAAGTAAGTTAGTGCCGGTAGATTTCAGAAATCTGGAGAAGCAGAATTAGAGAAAAGATAAAAAACTAATAATGAACAGAGTCCTGCGAGAGCAGGACTTTTTTTATAATAGTGCATCAATTATTATTGCGAGAATAACTGTTAACAACAGTAAGGTTAAAGACCAGGTCCACCAGGGATGCCGGTATCTTTTTGTTAACCCTTTGCACTGTTCAAGCAGGTTTGGGCCAAATTTTTCCGATCCTCTTGTAAAATTACATTCAGAACAGGTGGCAATTGTAAGTTTATGATCCGGGAAGAAGGGTATCCAGAAAATATGAAAATACATGCTGTATATCACAGCATAGGTAGTATTCACTTTTTCACATTGCGGGCATTGATACGAGTCGAACTCATAAAGTCCGGCCGGAGTTCGCTGCTTACCATAAATGACGAATGTTATCTCCAATTTTTTCTGAATTTCTGAATAAAAATAGAGCCTATATGAATACAATCATTTTCACTGGCGGCTGATCAGCGTCGCCTTTTTGACAGCGGCTGTTTATTTTATGTTTAGTAACAAATCTGGATAAGATCAGTAATCAGAACCAACTGACTTTTGCATATCCCGTTGCTTTTGCCGCTGGCTGAAATCTGATTTTATTTTATGAACAAAGGCAGATAAACAAAAATAAATGCCGGCGCAGAGAAGAAAAGCTGCAACTATTGCCCAGAAATACCAGTCACCTTTCTTTGCCAGTTCAAAAACGGAGAAATAAACTACTAAAACACTCCCGATTAGAGAAGCGAACCCGATAAGGAGTTTAGTAAAATACCTTTCTTTGTGGCTGCTTTCAGACATACATTGAAATTTTTAGGATAAAATTATTGTGGTAAAAATAAGGGAAAAAATAATCTTACCTGTACTTCGTAATTTTAATAAGTAGTATGTTGATCGTCCGGTGTCTGACTTATTATTTTCGTTGCCAGTTCTCTTTTTGACAAATAAAATTCCATATATGAAAAAAATATTCTTTGTTTTCTGTTTATTATTAGCTGTTGGTTTTATATATGCCCAGGAAGCCCCCGAGGGATTATTTATTTCCTCAAAAGCCCCTGACTTTAAAGCGAAAGATCAGAATGGCAAAGAAGTGCGGCTGAAAGATTTGCTGAAAGAAGGAAAGGTGGTACTGGTTTTTTATCGGGGGCAATGGTGTCCTTACTGTAATAAAGAACTTTCAAGATTACAGGATTCACTTCAGTTAATAAAAGACAAGGGAGCAACGCTTATAGCGGTATCACCTGAAAAACCGGAGAGCATTTCTAAAACGGTGGAGAAGACCAAGGCGGAATATTCCATATTATATGATGAAGGGCTAAAAATTATGAAAGCTTATGAGGTGGAGTTTGAAGTGCCGGAAAATACCATTACCCGTTACCGCAATTCAGGCATTGATCTGGAAAAAAGTAATGGCGGTAATGGAAAATATCTGCCTGTCCCCGCCATTTATATTATAGATAAGGAGTCAACAATAACCTATCGTTTTTTTGAGCCAGATTATAAGAAGCGGCCAAGTGTGCTGGAGCTTCTAAAGAATTTATAATTATCCGGACATTTTTTCTCTCCATGCCATCCGATAGCTACCGGGTCTCAAATCATTTTTCCGCTACCACACATAAAGATTGCACCAATACCTTATTTCCGTCAAATTCAACAACTGGTTCATCTGCCGGCTGTTCTTCAATGAATGTTAAACCAGTTTCAGCCAGCAATGCTTTCCAGTTGTCAGTATCGTAGAAGGAGAAGCCATATTTCGTAAAAGGCATTTTCAGCATACTTTCTTTGGTGCGAACAGTGGCATAAAACCGTCCACCGGGTTTCAGCACCCGTTGCATTTCCAGCAGATGATGCTGGGGTTTATCCCAGAAGTAAATAACATTGATACAAAAAATTTTATCAAAACTATTATCCGGGAATGGTAGCTTATCACTGCTGCCAAAATGAAGTGTTAGCTTACCGCTTGCAATGGCTGCTGTATTATTTTTACTGGCAGCTTTGAACATCGTTTCAGAAAAATCAAGCCCAGTTACTTTCAATCCTTCTGCCGTGGGATATATTTTATCAAAAAATTTGCCATTACCGAAACCAATTTCAAGGATTGAATCGTTTTTCGCAGGTCGCATTACACCCAATGTAAAACCATACAGAAATTCATTGGCCTTATTCATCATGTCGCCAACCTTGCTACCCATCACTCCGCTGGGGCGGCGAAGCTGTTTGGCCATCATCTTAAATTTGAGCCGCTGAAAGAATTTTTTGAGCATGCAAATCTTTTTAAAATACTTACAGATACAATATTTTTTTATTTAAGCCACAGATGAACACAAATGGACAAAGATTTTAAACTGCCAAAGCAGTTTCGAAACTATTACAGTCAATCAGGAGATCAGGAGTTTCTGTTCGATAATTTAATTGTATTTATCTGTGTTTATTTGTGTTCATCTGTGGCCAACTATCTCCATACTATCTTACCTATTTTGCCATTGTTACCAGCCAAGTAAATGGCTGTTCCCAATTTTGCAATCCGGCAAACATGAAAACTTTCTTTACTTATCCACTTCCAGTTTTTTCCACCATTAAAAGAATAATCAACACCGGTTAATCCGCAACTCAGCAAATCATCTTTAGATAAGTATTCCACACAACTGCGGTAACCATGTGGCGGTTCTTTTGGGGCTTTCCAGGTTTTGCCTCCGTCAGTAGTAATAAAACAATTTTTTTGGGAAGAACTATCTGCATTGAAATCACCGCCAACTACTACCATATTTTTACTGCCTTTACCATTACCACTGTCATACACATCAATTGAATTGGCGCCTGTGGTTTCTTTTCCCTGAATAACAGGAAGAGGTGTGGCTTCAAATCGTTGAATCAATCTTGATTTGGTGCCACCGCTGGCAGCATAAAATTGTTTGTCAATCATCAGCCGGATATTAGTTCCACTGGCGGCAAAAAAAGCTTCGCCGGAATCGGCCACTGGTCTTTTTCCTTCAAGCCCCAATTCCATCCAGGTGTCACCAGCATTAAATGTTTCGGCAATAAATATTTTACCGGCGATAGGGTCGCCAATTACAATGCCGTACTCATCACCAACAAAATCCATCGCATCCAAAAACATTCCTTTCGTTTTGTTTTTGTATACCACTGTCCAGCTATCACCGCCATCTGTTGTTTTTAGAATAACAGCAGGAGTATCAATACCCATAATGACGGCAGTGCTGCCGTCAAATGCTTCTATATCCCGGAACTCAGTTTTTTCAAACCCCCTTACCGTCATCCATTTCCAGTTCTTGCCGCCGTTACTTGATTTGCCAACGGTGCCACCGCTGCCACTTACCCACACCACATTGTCATTCACAACACTTAAACCCCGCAGGCTGGTTTTGTTACCACTTGTCAGTATTTCTACAGTTGGTTTCTGCGCAAAGAGGAGTGAGGCACTTAATAATGCAACGCTGAATAAGCCGATACGAATTTTCTTCATGTTTTTTTATGAGTTAACAAAGTAACCAGTTCTATTCATATTTCATCATCATTCTTTTGGAAGAACCATCATCAAACAGTTCCATCACGGCATAGGCGGGTGCAAATTCCTGGTAGTTGCCTTTCCACCAGCCGCCAGACACAGCACCGTTGCAATAATATTTAATACCCAGATAATTTACTTCGTCCTGCAAATGAATGTGGCCACTGATGCAAATTTTTATATTGGCAAACTTTGCGAATATTTTTTTCAGCACTAAAAAATCGGTGTGCATCAGGTTCCGTTTTATCAGCAGGTCGCCATTGGCTTCTGTTTTATCAAAAAACAAACCGGAACAGATAGAGAGAATGGGAATATGCGAAACGATGCAGATAAATGTAGAGGGCGGAACGGCTGCCAGTTCCTGTTGCAGCCAATC
>JANNCC010000124.1:0-4278 GCA_031386125.1 Chitinophagaceae bacterium | reverse complement strand
TATATGCAACCGGAAGAAAGAGAGATGGTGTATGAAATAAACCGCCTTCGTTCAGATCCACCCAGGTATGCAAAAACATTTATTGTACTAAGGTTAGCTAATGCAGTAAAGCAATTGAAAGAACATGGAAGAGGCGATTCCAACTATTCCCTTACCACCACTTATATGAATAACAAACCATACAAAGTGGATACCACCTGGCATTATGTAGTTGAAGAAGAGGTGAAAGCTTTGCAAACACTGTATGATACGTTGATGAAGATGAAACCGCTTTCAATTTTACTGCCGGATGAAGGTATTTATAAAGCCTGCATCAAACATGCTAAAGACCAGGGACCCACGAACAATCTGAATCACCAGGGAAGAGATGGTTCGTGGCCTGATGAACGGGTTAGAAAATTTTCTCCTAAGATGGAAGACGGCAATGAGAATTTAGCCTACAATAGCAACGCAACTGTAAGAATTATTGTATTGCAATTGCTGGTAGATGAAGGTATCCCCGGTTATGGCCATAGATATAATATGTTGAATCCTGCATGGACACATGTGGCATGTTATGCTACTAGACCGCCTGTAATGAAATCAAAATGGTGGATACAGGAATATGGAAAGATAAAAGTGAAGTAGTTTCTTTTGTACTATTGAGCAAAAAAAAATAGTATAAGCAACGCCGGTTCACGCCACACACAAGGCCAGGCTGTGAGACACCAGCTGAGAAGCATTAGATTTGGGTGATTCGTCAGGGAAAGAAAAAATTACGTAATGAAAAGCTTAATAAGTATTTTGATTTACATGTTGCTACTTGTTTCTTGCAGTCAGAAAAATATTTTTGGCACTTATACAATTCACCGCCCTGATGATGGGATAAAGATAATATTAGACTCGAATTATAGGTTCAATTATACAAAAAAAGAAGGCTTATCTGGATGGTACACTTCTGGAAGATGGGTAGCCTATAAGAATGCAATATCTCTTACTTCAGATAAAGGATTAACATCAATGAATGGCAGCGTTATTGAGAATATTACTCATGGTTTAATGATAAACAAACTACAATTTTTTGATTTTGATGATAGTCTTCCTTTGAAAGGAACTAGGTTAACAATTAATGACAAGATTCAAAAGGTCACCGATTCTTTAGGTAGAATTGAAGTGAACACTCCTATAGAAACCCTACATATTCATTTTGACAAATTTGATTTTTTTTACGAAACAAAAAATAGGGAAAGTAACGATTTTAAGGTTTATTTACTTCTTGGAAATAACTCTGAAGTATATTTTTCAAACATAAGATATAGGGTAAAAAGAAAAAGTATCGTTGATCATGACGGAATTAAATATAAAAAAGAGTGAATGCAGTCCCCAAGTGGTAATGTATCAGATTAGCTGGTTTTAAAGGATTGCGTTTTAATAATGATTTTACAGGGGCTTTTAGAGGCCCTGTTTTTTTTGATAAATGAAAGTGCGATGCGTTAGTGAGATATGCAAAATGCCGAATAATGGACAGAAAGTACAAGAGTGATTAATTTTCTTCCTTTCACTCGAAGAAAAAATAGAACAAATCAAAGATTGCAACGAAGATGCCCAAAGAACGGGACACTGGTAACAAAATAAAAAAACAGGCTATCCCTTCGGAATAGCCTGTTTGTAGTAGGGAGAGCAGGTTATTACAGGGTCTTCAGCACATCATTCATACTCCTTACCGCATCGGCACTTTTATTAAACGCTGCCTGTTCTGTATCATTCAGTTTAAAATCAAGAATTTTTTCCCAGCCGTTTTTGCCGATGATAACCGGAACACCGAGGCAAATATCCTTTTGCCCATACTCACCATCCAATGCCACGCAGCAGGTAAATAATTTTTTTTCATCCCTTAGAATTGCTTCTACCAATGCAGCACCCGCAGCACCGGGGGCATACCAGGCAGATGTGCCGATTAAGGCAGTTAAAGTGGCACCACCCACCATGGTGTCTTTTACAATCTTCTCCTGCTGTTCGGCAGATAAGAAATCGGTAACAGGGGCACTGTTCCAGGTGGCGAGACGTATTAAAGGAATCATGGTAGTGTCGCCATGTCCGCCAACAACTACAGCATTTAAATCGGCAGGGCTGCAACCAAGATGCTGGCTTAACTGGTATTTAAAACGGCTGCTATCTAATGTGCCGCCCATTCCAATAATTTTATTCTTAGCTAAACCTGTTGATTGCAATGCCAGATAAGTCATGGTATCCATCGGGTTGCTGATAACGATGATGATGGCATTGGGGGAATGTTTTAAAATGTTTTCACAAACACTTTTTACAATACCGGCATTTACGCCAATCAGTTCTTCACGGGTCATGCCGGGTTTGCGGGGAAGCCCGGAAGTAATTACCACTACATCACTGTTGGCCGTTTTTGAATAGTCGTTAGTACTGCCGGTGATTTTTGTATCAAAGCCGAGCAGGGTAGCCGTCTGCATCATGTCCTGTGCTTTACCTTCGGCAATTCCTTCTTTAATATCGAGCAAAACTAACTCAGTACACAATTCTTTACGGGCAATATTATCAGCACAGGTAGCACCTACTGCACCGGCGCCTACAACAGTTACTTTCATATAAAATAATTTTGCTCCCGCAAATGACGGGACAGGCGCAAAGGTAGGGTTGCAGCGATAAATTAAGGATTGCGGCTGATTGTTTTTTGAAAAAATAAAAAATCAAAGAGCTTTTAAGAGCCGCACACTGAAATCTTTCTCGTTGCGGGAAAAAGCATAAAAAACTGCAATGGATATTTTATTAAATGGGGCCAGCATGATGCCGCCGCCATACCCATAATGCCAGGTGCTGGAAGATTCGCCGGGTTGCCATACCCTTCCAATATCATACAATGCAATAAGGCCGGCTTTGCCGCTGAAGAGATAGCTTTTTACATTACGGATAAATTGGAGTTCGGCCTGGTTGTAAAACATCGTTTCCCCATAAAAACGATATTTGCGAAAACCCCGGAGTGTTTTACTACCCGTCAGTTTATTCAGTTGATAAAATTCAGGCTTGCCAATAAGTTTGGCGCCGCCTGTTTTTAAAGCAAGCACAAATGATTTTGAAAGAGGAAGGTATATGTTCAATACCGAGGAGAAATTAATGACAGTACTATCACTCCGTTTTAAATTTTGCATAAAGTTGATACCCGCACCAAAGCGGATACCTTTAGTAGGTACCGCAGCATTATCGACTTTTTGATAATAATACTCCATGTTGGCACCACCAAACTTTTTTGAATTATAGGAAAAATATGGCGGAGTTTGTTTGGTTAAAAAACGTTCTGTATCATTAAGTATCTCTATGGTTTGATAAAACCCGGTTAAAGCAGCATGATGATAGCTGGCAAAAGTTCTTTCCAATCCGGCTCCTGCATAAAATTCTTTTGTACGAACCCTGTTGTAGTCTCTTTTCTCCGTTCCAATTACGGTTTCATTACCGATACCAAAAAAATTATTCCAACGGACCAAATCATAATTTGCATTTAATCTCAAATTCCAGTTGCCAATAAATTTTGTGAATATACCTGTGTAACCAAAGCTAAAAGCCCTCTGGTTGATGGAATACCGGGCAGCGAGTTCCTGACGATGGCCGAATGGATATTTACGCCACTGTTGTTTTTCGATCTCATATTTTAAACCAACATGTATCTGATCTTCGGTGTTGTAAGAAAGTATAATGCCCGGACCTTTTTTATCATATTTAAAACCATTATAGGTATACAAGTGAATAAAAGGATTGTCCGTCAAATGTTTTTTTGATCCGGCAAGATTTGTAAAATCATTATCGCTGTTATCATAAATATGAACCCGGCCCGATCCTGCTGATGTGGTGGTGTAAATATCTTTTCCAGGACCCCCGATAATGCGGATTTTAGTGGAATTTCCCGCAGCTGTATTTATATTATACTGATCATTCCCGGTTAAGCCATATATTCTTATTTCATTAGTTTCGTTGCTAAAAAATTTCCTGGAATAGAATGGATTTTTCTTTGGGTTGCCTTCCTTGTTGAGATCGTAAACATTTATTTCTGTTTCACCGGCAGAGACAGATTTAATTTCGAAAAATTCATTATCATGAGTTCCCACAACCTCCACTTCCCTGGCCAGGAAAGTGTAATACTCCGTGGCAAATTCAACCAGCTTATCTCTTCTTGATTTTAATTTAGTAATTATATCCTTGCCTGATATTACAAATGTTTCAGGTGGCAGCTGTGCTACTGATTCTTCAATTATTTTATCGGTGAGCCCTTGCTGT
>JANNCC010000113.1:0-30003 GCA_031386125.1 Chitinophagaceae bacterium | reverse complement strand
TTTTTAAATTGGTGTAATATGAAAATCTTTCTGTCATTACTTATTTTCTGTTGCTCATTACCCGTTGCATTAAAAGCACAAGACCCAGAAACAAAACTGAAAGAAAAAGGAATTGTATTAACACCTCCGGGCAAACCAATTGCCAATTATGTAAATGCAGTAAGAGTAGGTAATCTTCTTTTCCTCGCTGGCAAAGGGCCTTCAAAAGCAGATAGAACATATATCACCGGTAAACTTGGGAAAGACTTAACGATAGAACAAGGCTATGAAGCTGCCCGGCTAACGGCCATCAGCCATCTTTCAGTGCTGAAAGCAGAGCTTGGTGATCTGAATAAAGTAAAACGCATTGTAAAAGTACTAGGGATGGTTAACTGTACCGATGATTTTAAAGACCAGCCCAAAGTAATAAACGGATACAGCGACTTGATGGTGGAAATTTTTGGAGAGAAAGGAAAGCATGCCCGTTCAGCAGTAGGGATGAATTCTTTGCCATTGGGTATTGCGGTGGAAGTGGAAGTTATTGTGGAAGTGGAGTAGATAGAATTTAACAGAACATATTTTAAATAATATTTTACTATGGATGAGCAAAATGAAGTGATAAAGCAGTTTAGACAGCAACAAGAAAAATTCACCTACTATATAGTTGGATTATCAGTTGCTGCAATTGGTTTTTCTATAATAAAAACTAATGGATTACCATTAAGTTGGACA
Source organism: Chitinophagaceae bacterium (assembly GCA_031386125.1). Lineage (GTDB taxonomy): Bacteria > Bacteroidota > Bacteroidia > Chitinophagales > Chitinophagaceae > JJ008. The sequence continues at coordinate 29,292 of JANNCC010000113.1, read as the reverse complement.
CAAATTCCGTTAGGTTTAGCGGTCTTATCTTGGGCAATTAGCATTTATTGTGGCCTAACATTTTTAAAGTATGTTATTAGTAATTTATATGCGAATAAAGCATATTTTGATATAGTTAGTGGCCAAGATCCTAAGGTCGGGAATCATCCTGAACTAATAAAAGCAGCTGTTAGTGGAATAACTCAAGCCATGCAATCCAATTCTGATAAAGCAGAAAAACTTGCAAAATGGCAGGATAGATTGTTTTATTGTGGAATAGTTTTCTTTTTAGTTTGGCATGTTCTAGAAATGTATTTAAAAACAACTCGCTAATATAAACTCACAAGCTTTTCTTATCTGCTCTTCCGAAATAACCAACGGCGGAGAAATCCTTAAACAATCGGAAGCAAACAAAAACCAATCCGTCAGCACTCCTTCAGCAATACAAGCATCAATTATTTTCTTATTCGTTTCATACGAATCAAATTCTACGGCTATCCACAAGCCAAAAGAACGGATGGCTTTTATTTTTGGATGAATGAGTAAGGAAAGGAATAATTTTTCTTTTGCGGCAACGGTGTCAATCATGGACAACGGAACTCCGTTCCGTTCATTACCAGACGGAACGGAGTTCCGTCCTCCGAGTAGTACCTCCATCGCTGCCATTCCCGCTGCACAGCAGACCGGGTGGCCGCCAAACGTAGTGATATGCCCGAGTACCGGGTTATCGGTAAAAGCATCCATTATTTTTTTATCAGCAATAAATGCTCCCAGCGGCATACCACCACCCAATGCTTTACCGAGTAATAAAATATCGGGTACAATATCAAAATGTTCAAAGCCCCAAAGTTTTCCGGTGCGGCCAAATCCGGTTTGTATTTCATCCAATAGTAATAATGTTCCGGTGTCGGTACATTTTTTTCGCAGGGCCTGTATCCATGCTGCGGCAGGAACAATGATACCAGCTTCTGCCTGCACCGTTTCTGCAATTACACAGGCAGTGAGTTCTGTTATTTCATCCAGCGATGCAAAAGAGTTGTATTCCAGGTGCAGCACATCGGGCAGCAGCGGCCGAAAGGCATTTCTCCAGTATTCATCTCCCATCACACTCAATGCGCCTTGTGTGCTGCCATGATAAGAATTATTGAAAGCTATCATTTGTGTTCTGCCAGTTGTTCTTTTCGCCAACTTCATGGCTCCTTCTACTGCTTCGGCACCAGAGTTGGTAAAGTAAACGGAGTTAAGTGATGTAGGTAAATGGTCTGTCAGCAGTTTGGCATATTGCACCTGCGGTGCTTCTATAAATTCGCCATACACCATAATGTGCAGGTAAGCATCTATTTGTTTCTGTATGGCTTCTATTACTTGCGGATGCCGGTGACCAACATTTGCTACGCTGATGCCACCGATAAGATCAATGTATGTTGCGCCATCTGCGCCGTATAAGGTACAGGCTTCTGCTTTTACTATTTCCAGTGCAAGCGGAGCCGTGGAGGTCTGTGCTACATGACGAAGAAAAAGTTCCCGTTGATTCATTTTGGCAAATGTCGGAAACAAAATAGGATATTTGTTGCAAGCGGCTATAAACTAAAAACTTTTCACATGCCTGTAATACTCCCCGTAGAAGATAAACATCCGCAATTTGGTAACAATTGTTTTATTGCTCCCAATGCCACCATCGTTGGCAATGTAATTGCCGGTGATGATTGCAGTTTCTGGTTCAACACTGTGGTTCGGGGCGATGTAAATTTTATAAAGATGGGAAACAAAGTAAATGTGCAGGACGGTGCCTGTATTCATTGTACGTTTCAGAAATATGGAACCACTATCGGTGATAATGTATCCATCGGGCATAATGCGATAGTGCATGGCTGCACGGTGCATGATAATGTGCTGATTGGTATGGGTGCTATTGTAATGGACAATGCGGTGGTGCATAGCAATACTATTATCGCCGCCGGGGCAGTGGTATTGGAAAATACGATTTGCGAAGCAGGTAGCATCTATGCCGGTGTGCCGGCCAAAAAAGTAAAAGACATTTCGCAGGAACTGGTAAACGGACAGATAAACCGGATAGCCAGTAATTATGTGGGATATGCGGATTGGTTCAGAGAGAAGTAGTGATTTTTGAGTTACAAGTTGCGAGGCAACCCTGTGAATATCAGAATCTAACTCGAAACTCGCAGCTCATGGCTCGTAGCTTTACTATAGAACAAACAATTATTTATCAGTAAATTCGTTATTCATTCAAGCTGTTATACAATGAAAAACCTTCGAATTTTTGGTGTTGCGTTGAGTTTCATGGTATTGCTGTCATCCTGCGGGATGCTGAGCAATATGTTCAAACGCAAAACCGGTTGCCCCACTAATGGTAAAAATGTAGGAGCCGAAAAAATTCTTAGCGGCGACCCCAAGGCGACTAAAGATGCCAAGAAGGCAAAAAAATTCCGAAGTTAATTTAGTGTTATGTGCAGCTAACGACCACCTAATCCAGTCTTATGCCTAAACACCTTAACTATGAGCCTCACCCTACGAACCACCCTCGGCTGTACCGAAGCCATTATTGCCGATGATGGCGGATTAAAAGAGTTCTACCATGTAGCCAATATCCTCAGTCAGGATTTGGATGTAAACTTCTCCAACAAAGAAGATGACTTCGACACCATTGATTGGGAGTTCCGCTTCAAAGGCCACAACATCACCCTTCACTACAGCATTTACAACGGCATTTCTATCTTCCCAACAAAAACCAAAGATGCGTTGAGTAAAGACAACAAAGCCGTGGTGGAATTGGCGAATGTAATTGAAGCGAAAATGTTTAATGAAGGACGGAGGAATATTGCGTAGAGAGAACCCTCCCTTCGAACTATGTTCCCAACTTTCGTTTTGCTCATTTGCCCATAAAGGGTAGGCCACCATCACACAGCCCTTGCTTATTCGAATGGCTTTTATCTTCTTATCGTTTTCCTATAGTATTATTTTCTGCTTGAAAGACTTTATGACCTAAGTTCCCTTTAGGGACAGGGTTTAGTAACTCTTCTGTTCTATACTCTCCATAATACCCACATAACTCACATACCGGTCTTCATGAATTTCACCATTACGGGTAGCTTCTTTAATAGCACAGCCCGGCTCATTAAAGTGAAGGCAATTATTGAATTGACAATTATTTAATCTACCCCGCATCTCCGGAAAGTAATGAGACACTTCTTGCTTTTCTATATCCACCAAACCAAATTCCCGCATACCGGGTGTGTCAATTATCCGGCCACCAAAAGGAAGGTCATACATTTCGGCAAACGTAGTAGTGTGCTGCCCCTTACCACTCCAGCCACTTATATCCTGTGTCTTTAAATTGATGTCGGGAAACACCACATTTAAAAAAGATGATTTACCTACTCCACTATGACCGCTGATGAGAGTGGTTTTATCTTTTAATAATTGCAGTACCTCCTCCACTCCTTCTTTCTTTTCTACACTTACTAAAAAGACTTTATAACCTACAGTCTCATACATGGATTTCAATTGCTCATATTTATCCAGCTCTTTTGTTTTGTATAAGTCAGACTTATTAAAAACAATAAAAGGAGCTACATGATACATTTCAGAAGCTACCAGAAACCGATCAATAAAACCCTGTGATGTTTTGGGTTCTTTCAAGGTAGCCACCAGCATGGACTGGTCAAGATTGGCCGCTACAATATGATGCTGGTATTTATGCCGTGGCGACTGGCGGTTGATGTAATTATTTCGTTTATGAATTTCATCAATGATGGCGGAATTATCCGTGTCGGCCTGTGATTCTATTTCTACAATATCCCCCACCGCCACCGGGTTGGTGGAAGTGATGCCATCCAGCTTCATCACCCCCTTCATCCGGGCATCCCAGAATTTTCCTGTCTCATCTTTTACGGTGTACCAACTGCCGGTTGATTTGTAAACTGTTGCTTTCATGAACTACGAATTTCACCAATTACACGAATAAAGCGGCATTATATCATGGAAACTTTCGGAAAAAAGTAAACTTAAATATCATTTCGAGGAAGAGGAAAGCCAGTGCAGCCAATACAAATGGAAGAAATCTTTCTTCTGACCGATTGAAGGAAGTAATATCAATTTTCGATTTCTCTAAGGTATCAATCTGGCTGTAGGTATCTTTTAATCCCTGTTTATCTCTTGCACGGAAATATTGACCTCCTGTTTCAACAGCAATTTTTCGTAGCAGTGCTTCATCAATAAAATCAATGTTGGGATTTTTCGGTTTATTCCTATTGCCTGTTACTTCAACAATTGTGGTGGGCATAGCACCCATTCCGATAGTATAAACTTTTACTCCTTTTGATTTGGCGATGTCTAATGCTGTCAATGGATCAATCAGTCTTGTATCCGGCGCATCTTCCTTACCATCTGTTATCAGAATGATGACTTTACTTTTTGAAGGACTTTTACTCAGCCTGTCAACTGCAGTAGCCAGACCTTCGCCTATTACAGTGCCGTCTTTTAAAAAAGTGCGGCTCTCTAATTTCTGAATTTGAGTAATCAGTGTGTTTCTATCATTGGTTAAAGGGCATTGCGAAAAACTTTCGCCGGAAAAAATTACCAGTCCAATTCTGTCAACCGGGCGGCTGCGGACGAATTCTTCCGCTACTTCTTTCGCCACATCCATCCGGGAAGGTGGAATGTCGGTGGAACCCATACTGCCACTTACATCCATGCAAAGCATAATATCAATGCCTTCTCCTTCTGTCCGTTGTTCATTATTTTTTTTCTGCGGACGGGCCAATGCAAGGATCAAACAACTTAATGCCAGCAACCGGAATATAAATGGCAGATGACGAAACCGATTTTTCCAGGATGACACGGTGAAAGCATGAGTCGTTGATACTTTTATTGTCGGTTGGTTTCGGCTGTACTTTTTCACATACCACCAAATTAATATCGGCAGCAATGCAAACAACCCGAATGCAACCGGGTAAGCAAAGTCCATATTTTTAATATAGTTATAAAGCATAGATCCCTAACCCCCTAAAGGGGAGCTTTGGCCTCTGTTTTTTCAATATTTACAATTGCATTTCTAATTTCATTAAAAGCATTCCCATCATCTTCACTGGTAGGAATATATTTTGCAAATTTTACAAAATCACTCAACCGTAACGATTGAGAAAGTTTATCAAATTGTTCTTTACTTAGATTCAAGCTTTTCAATTGCAATACCAGATCGTCCGTTGTTTTTTGCAATGACAGTATTCCTTTCTTCCTGAAAACATACAACCTGAAAATATCTGTCAGTTTTGAATGATACTGTTTAGTACCTGGTTTATCTCTCTGCAATTGTTCCAGCTGTTTCATGGCTTCATCATAAGGGTTGATTACGATTTTTGGAACAACAACAGGTTGAGGTTTCTTTTTCCGCTTCAAATACAACCATACTAATCCAAGTACTAAAGCCGCACCAGCAGCGTACCACCACCATTTTGTCTTTTTTTTGAAAGATTTTACTTCCAGAATATCTTTTATATCATGGTACTCCTGGTTAGGATCAAAATCAGAAAAGATGACATCAATAGGAATAGTATCTGTTTTTACATTCTGAGAAAGTGTAAAAGAAGGAATAATCCAATGACCAGAATCGAAACTGGTGATCTTATATATTCCTTTTATAGTTAAGCCGCCTTTCTTGTCTATTGAATCTATAACCAGCTTTTCCAATAACTCAAAATGTTCGATGCTGTCAATAACAATAAAAAATTTTGCTGACCCAAGAGGCAGATAACCCTCAATCGTTAATTGGATTGGTTCGCCGATGAGAATTTTGTTCTTGTCGACTGATGCTTTAATAGTTGATCCGCCCTGCGCAATTACAAGCTGAACAGAAACCAAAGTGATAAAGAAAAGTATTTGTCTTTTGAAAATCATTGGTATTATCGATTCCTGCTAAGGAAGAACTTTTGAAGCACTTTCACATAATCATCACAAGTTTTTAAATGCAGCAGGTCGCAACCGGCTTTTTTAAAAGCCAGTGAGCTGTATTCTGTTACCCTGAAAAACTCCTGTTCATAACTGTAGCGGACAAAACTGTTGCTGCTGTCAACCCATTTTGTGTTGCCATTCTCTGAATCTTGTATCTGCATTAAACCTGCGTCAGGCAATAGCTGATCCATTCTGTCATACAACTTGATGCCAATTATATCATGCTTTTTCCCTGCGATACGTAAAGCATCTTCATAATTGGCATCAATAAAATCACTCAGTATAAAAGCAATGCTCTTTTGTTTGGTAGAATTAGTAAAATAGCGAAGAGCTTTATTAAGAGCCGTACCCTTCCCTTTCGGTTCTTTACTCAATAATTCTCTTACAATATATAGAGCATGTTGCTTTCCTTTTTTTGGCGGGATAAATGCCTCTACTACATCGCTATAAAATATCACTCCTATTTTATCGGCGTTATTGACTGCTGAGAAAGCAATCACAGCTGCTATCTCTGTAATTATATCTTTTTTTCTTGCATGAACAGTTCCAAACAAAGAACTGGAACTGATATCAACCAGTAACATTACTGTCAGTTCTCTTTCTTCTTCAAATACTTTACTAAAAGGATGCCCAAACCGGGCTGACACATTCCAATCAATAAAACGTATATCATCTCCGGCAGCATATTCTCTCACTTCCTTAAACAGCATTCCTTTTCCCTTAAAAGCACTGTGATATTCGCCGGTAAATAAATCACTGGTGAGTTTCTTGCTCTTGATTTCAAGCTCCCGGACCTTTTTTAGTATTTCAGTTGTAGTCAACAAATGGAACGCAGATTTCTATGATTCTTATGATAAATACAGATAATCATAATAAATCTTAATTATTATGACTATCTGCGTTCTTCTCTACGGCACATTAATTTGCCTCAACACATCCTCAATCACATCTTCCACTTTTACATTCTCTGCTTCTGCTTCATAAGTAAGGCCTATACGATGCCGCAAAACATCTTTACAAATACTCCTTACATCCTCAGGAATAACAAAACCCCGTTTGTTTAAAAAAGCCTGACCCTTTGCCGCTAAACCAAGATTAATACTTCCCCTGGGTGATGCACCATAAGAAATAAGCGGCTTCAGTTTTTCCAACTTATACTGATCAGGATTCCTCGTAGCAAAAACAATATCTAAAATGTATTGCTCTATTTTTTCATCCATGTATATCTGCCGTGTCAGGTCCTTTGCATTGGTTACTTCCTGGATAGATACGACTTGCTTAATTGTTACAAAGTCCCCCTGTATATTTTGACGGAGTATTAATTGCTCCTCACTCATTTTCGGATAATCCACCACTACTTTCATGATAAACCTGTCCACCTGTGCTTCAGGCAACGGATAAGTACCTTCTTGTTCCAATGGATTTTGCGTGGCGAGAACTAAAAAAGGTTCATCCAGTTTATAAGTAGTGTCGCCGATTGTTACCTGTCTTTCCTGCATGGCTTCAAGCAAAGCACTCTGCACTTTTGCCGGTGCCCGGTTTATTTCATCAGCCAGAATAAAATTGCCGAAGATGGGGCCTTTGCGGACTATAAATTCTCCCTTCTGCTGATTATATATTAATGTACCAATTACATCAGCCGGTAATAAATCCGGCGTAAACTGAATACGACTGAATTTGGCATGAATTGCCTGTGCCAGCGACTTAATCGTTAAGGTTTTGGCCAACCCGGGCACTCCTTCGAGCAATATATGTCCATTGCTCAGCAGGCCAATCAGCAGCCTGTCAAGCATATGGCTTTGCCCAACAATCACATGGCCTATTTCTTCCCTGAGTTTATCAGTAAACTGTCCGGCGTGGCTGATACGTTCGTTCAGCAGTCTTATATCTTCAGCGGTTTTTAGCATATTTCAATATTGAATATTTAAAAGTACGAACTTGCTTTTAGCAAATTATCTGCCGATATGATAAGTGGTGGGAAATTCCGGCATCATTTTGGCAGACTTTTACCATAGAGTCTTTAAAAAAAAGACTTATTTTGTACAAATAATCCATAATAATTATGAAAAAGCAACTACTTTCTTTATCCCTTTTAATTTCAGCAAGTTTATTCCTTTTTTCTTCTTGTGGCAAGGATGAAAATCCTCCTGCGCCAAAAACCAAGACCCAACTACTTACCCAAAGTAGCTGGAAGTATAAAAGTTCTACTGTGGGAGGCGCCGCATATACAATTCAAGCCTGCATACAAGATAACATATATACCTACGCTGCAGCCGGAACTGGTACCATAGACGAGGGTGCTACTAGGTGTAATGCAGGTGACCCGCAAACCAGCTCTTTTACCTGGAATTTTCAAAGCGGAGAAACCGTTCTTTATATTTCAACAATACTATTTACAGGGGGAAGTAATACGTTTACCTTGGTCTCCTTAACCGAAACAGAGGCTGTGGTTTCGCAAGGCATCACCTTAGGTGGCGGTCCCACCCAAAATGTCGTAGTAACTTTTCAGCATTAAAATCAGGAAAGATATTTCCCCACGATGGGTACCCTTCTCCCCACACCAAATGCTTTTGGTGAAATACGGATGATGGGGCAAAACTGGTTTCGTTTATATTCATTAACGTTCACCATTTTCAAAATCCTGTCAACTAATGCTGCATCAAAGCCCTGAGCTTTAATTGAAGCAGGTCCTTGCCTTCTTTCAATGTATTGATATAAAATTCTGTCAAGGATAGCATATTCGGGTAATGAGTCTGAATCTTTTTGTCCCGGCCGTAGTTCTGCTGACGGGGGCTTTGTAATAATATTAGTTGGAATCACTTCCTTATTTCTGTTGATATATTTCGCCAATTCATACACCTGCATTTTATAGCAATCGCCTAACACACCTAAACCGCCAGCCATATCGCCGTATAAAGTGCCATAACCGGTTGCCAGTTCGCTTTTGTTGGAAGTATTCAATAATATGTATCCAAATTTATTGGCGATAGCCATTAATAAATTTCCTCTTGTTCTTGCCTGTATATTTTCTTCAGCCAAACTAAATGGAAGGTCTTTATAAATCGGCTTGAGCTCCGTTAGGAAACTTTCATAAATATTTTTAATCGGAACTATATCATAAGGATTGCCCAGGTTTTTGCTCAGCAGTTCGGCATCAATTACTGAGTGATCTGTTGAATATTGCGAAGGCATCAAAATAGCCCTTACATTTTCTTTACCTAATGCTTCGCAAGCCAATGCCAATGTTACTGCACTGTCTATCCCGCCGCTGCTTCCCAATATTGCTTTGGTAAAACCCATTTTACTGAAATAATCCTTAATAGCCATTACTATGGCATTATAAATTTCAGCAGTGCATAAATTATAATCCAGCTCTGCCGGATTAAATTCTGCATCGGGCAAATCCTTTGCCTGCACCATAACCGGCTGAACAAAAGTTCCATCATCTTTCAATTCAAAAATCTCCATTGCTTCTTCAAATAGCGGCAATTGTTTGATAAGATTAGCATTTTTATCAAACACCAATGAAGCCCCATCAAATACGATTTCTGTCTGGCTGCCTACACAATTGCAATACAGCATCGGGAGTTTATATTTTGCTGTATTCAATTTCACAATAGCCTTTCTGTCTTCTACATGTGTATAATCGAATGGCGAAGCGGATATGTTCAGCATAATATCCGGCTGCTGTTTCATCAATTCATCCATCGGGCAGTTCCGGTACAATGGATTGTCGCCCAGATTCCAAATGTCTTCGCAAATCGTTACTGCTAATTTCTTGCCTTTAAATTCAATAATGTTCCAGTTATATGCTGGTTCGAAATAGCGGTATTCATCAAACACATCATAGTTAGGCAAACAAGTTTTATGTGCAACAGCTTTTACTTCTCTCTCATATAAGAAATAAGCAGCGTTGAAAAGGTCTTTTCCCTCCCGAACCGGGTTCTTATCTGGTGCACCCACTAAGACAGCAATCGTATCAGCATGTTCCTTTATTGTATCAATTGCCTGGTGGCATTTACTGATGAAATCATCAAACTCTAAAAAATCTCTGGGCGGATAGCCACAAATGCATAGTTCTGAAAACATCACCAGGTCTGCTCCCTGCTCTTTAGCCCGGTTAATACCTGCAATAATTTTGCGGGTATTATCTTCAAAATTGCCGATGTGATAGTTTTGCTGTGCTAAGGCGATTTTCATCTAACAAATTTACGCCAATAAGAGGCGATTTAACGGTAATTTTTAATCCAGTAAATTCGTTGTCACAACAATTACAACCCATTAACGTTTACAATAGCTATGAAAAAAAATGGCTTTATTTTATTGATTACCCTTTCTCTTTTCGCCTGCAAAAAGAAGAAAGGCATTCCTGATGTTTCCGACATTCCACTGTATATTAAAATAGAACGGTTTGACAGAGATTTTTTTGCCATTGATACAAACAATGTGTGGCGGGGTCTGACTGAACTCAATAAAAAATATCCGTCTCTTACAGGCATTTTCCTTCAAAAAGTTTTGGGTCTTGATAGTACTTTGGCTGTTCAGGGTGTTAAGAATTTTATCAGCCTCAGTGGTAATTTATATGATACGGTGAACATCGTTTTTAAAAACATCAGCGACATTGAAAAAGATTTTAAAAAAGCTTTCCAATTCGTAAAATATTATTTTCCAAAATATAAAGTACCAGCCATCGCTACCATTGCCGGGCCGGTAGATGCTATGGCGCAGGCCGAAAGTGGCCCAACTCCTGATTTTCTGGGACCTGATTTCCTCGGTATTAGTCTTCAATTTTATCTGGGCAACCAATTTTCGGTTTACAGCGACCCGTTCTTTATTGAAAACGTAGCGCCGGGTTACCGCAGCCGTCGTTTCAGTAAAGAATATATCATTGGTGATGCCATGCAGTTGATTGTAAGTGATATTTTCCCGGACAAAAGCAGTGGCAAACCATTGATAGAACAAATGATTGAAAAAGGGAAGCAATGGTACTTGCTGGACAAATTTTTACCAACAACTGCCGATTCTGTTAAAACAGGTTACACACAAAAGCAACTGAACTGGTGTAATGAAAACGAAGGTTTGATATGGAGTTATCTTGTAAGAAACGAAGATCTTAATTCGCTGAATCCAGCCATCATTCAAACTTATATTGGTGAAGCACCCTTCACTCAGGGTTTTTCGCAGGAGCTTTCTCCCGGCAATATGGGTCAATGGATAGGCTGGCAAATCATTAAAAAATTTGTGGGCAAAAATCCTGACATGAAGCCAGAAGAAGTGATGAACATGGCAGCCAGCAAAATACTTTCAGAAGCCAAATACAAACCAAAATAGATAGCCGTATTATAACTGTTTCATCCTGCAACTACTTTTTTTCTAATATCCCCGACAGTCATAAGTTTGGCTTGAATATTTTCATATTTTTACGCCAATCATGAAGTCTCTCGCAACAACACTTACAGACCCGGTTTATGTACCAAAAGAAAAATTCAGTTTGTATGATAAGTTCTGGCTGCGCATAATGAATGACAAAAGGGATTTGCCCTTCATTTACCTGCTTACAACTATTCATTTATTGGTGTTGCCCGTAGCTGTTCTATTGTTTACTCCGTTGCTAACTGACTGGTGGTGGTGGGTCGTTGCTATTCCTTATTTCTATGTATCGCAATTTTATTTCAAAGGCAGTTTCGGATTAATGTTTCATTGCCTTTGTCATAGAAAAATGTTTAAAGCCCCGTATCAAAAACCATTGAGTGGTTATATTACCTGGATAATTTGTCCGTTGTTTGGCCATGCACCTGAAGGATATTTCAGTCATCACATGGGTATGCACCACATAGAAAATAATATGCCCGATGATACCAGCAGTACTATGCCTTACCAGCGGGACAGTGTAAGAGGTTTCCTTGCTTATTTCTTTACATTCATTTCTGTTGGTGTTATCAATACCATTTTTTATTTATTCAGCCGCAAAAGAAAAAAACTCGGCAACCGCCTTACCGCCGGCGAATATATTTACCTCGCTTTCTGTATTGGTATGTGCTTTGTCAATTTAAAAGCAACGATGCTGGTGTTTATTGTTCCCCTTTTGTTTGCAAGACTCGTAATGATGCTGGGCAACTGGACGCAACATTCTTTTGTTGATGCCAATGACCCGGAAAATTTGTACACCAGTTCTATCAACTGCATCAATACAGTGTACAATCACAAATGCTGGAACGATGGTTATCATATTGTGCACCACCTGAGACCCGGTATGCACTACACCGAAATGCCGGATGAATTTTTGAAACGTAAAGATGAGTTTGCTGCTAACAAAGCCATTGTGTTTGATGGCATACATTACCTGCACATTTTTACCTGGCTACTCACCAAGCGTTACGATAAACTTGCCGACAACTTAGTCAACATTAATGGCAATATGTTTCAGTCGAAAGAAGAAGCGATTGCATTGATGAAAGAGAGGACGAGGAAGATAGCCGTTTAATTATTCTTCATCGGCACTATCATCTCAAAAGAAGGAATACTGACGTCAAACATTTTTTTGCTGTGTAGATTTTCCATTTGATAGGTTCCATTCATGCGGCCCATTTCGGTGCGTAGGTTGCAGCCGCTTACATACTGATAATTTTCGCCGGGTTGTATGGTGGGTTGTACGCCTATCACCCCTTCACCTTCTACTTCCCGGTGGCTGCCGTTACTATCAAAAATAAACCAGTGGCGGCGGTGTAGTTTTACCGGAAATGAATTATGATTTTCCAGTGCAATCCGGTAGGAAAACATAAATTCTGATTGCAGCGGGTTGCTGTAATCAGCCTGGTAGAATGTTTCCACACTCACCTTTACGCCTTCAGATATCATGCTGGTCATGTAGTAAAAATAAACAAAATAGATCAGATGCAAACTTGCTCTTTATTTAACGCTTAAATACCCTTGCGGAGCTTAATTTTGCGGCACGAATCAAAAAATTCTTTTATGAAAATAGCTGTTGCAAAAGGCGATGGAATAGGCCCTGAAATAATGGAAGCCGTCTTAAAGATCTTTAAAGCAAACAATGTTCCGTTGGAATATGAATTTGTGGATATGGGTAAATGGGTGTTTGATAAAGGTTTCAATAACGGTATGACCCCGGAAGCCAAAGTAACTATCGAAGCATTGGGTCTCCTTTTTAAAGGCCCGATGGAAACTCCAAAAGGAAAGGGTGTAAAAAGTATTAATGTAACGGCCAGAAAAACATGGAACACTTTTGCTAACAAAAGAGATTTCAGAACATTGCATGGTGTAGATACTGTTTTCAGCAAAGCTGGAATCCCCATTGACATTACTGTTGTAAGAGAAAACATCGAAGATACTTATGGCGGTATTGAGCATATGCTTACACATGATGTGGCACTGAGCCGCCGCTTCATTACCCGCCCCGGAAGTATGCAAGTTATCCGCTATGCTTTTGAGATGGCAAAACAGAAAATGACAAAACGCATTACTTGTGTTCACAAGGCCAACATTATGAAAATAACCGATGGGTTGTTTTTAGAATGTTTCCAAGAAGTAGCGAAAGAATATCCGCAAATAAAATCAGATGATATTATTGTGGATGACCTTTGCATGAAATTAGTTACCCGGCCTGATTTGTTTGATGTGCTGGTGCTGACCAATCTGCAGGGTGATATTGTTTCTGATTTATGTGCAGGGCTAGTAGGAGGACTTGGTTTTGCACCTTCTGCTAATATCGGTGATCATATTTCCATATTTGAGGCGGTACATGGTACTGCCCCGGATATTGCAGGGAAAAATATTGCCAACCCGACTGCCTTATTATTAAGCGGTATCGCAATGCTCCGCCATGTTGGATTAACAGAAAATGCTTCCATTATTGAAAACGCATTATTATATACTCTAGAAAACGGTACACATACCGGCGACTTTGGCGACAAAACAAAACCTTCGGTCAACACTACACAATTTGCCGAAGCCATTATCAGCAACTTTGGAAAAAATCCTGAAATAGGTACCAGGGAAATTATTCCTAACAAACCCGGCACTCCTACTCCGCTGAAATTAGAAACCAACCCGATGATGATTTCTAAAGAAGGTGAAGTTGAAACCATCGTTGGTGTTGACTTATTTATTGAAAGCGGTGAACAACCAACTGCCATTGCTGAAAAATGTAAACGGCATGCCGGGGTAAAATTTAATCTTATCAATATCAGCAACCGGGGTACACAAGTGTGGCCGACAGGTTCTGTGTATACCAACCTGGTTAATCAATACAATGTTCGTTTTGAAAGCATTGATGATTTTCCACTAACCCAACATGATGTAATTAGTTTATATGTCAGCATGAGTGGTAATTTTAAAATTTGTTCGTTTGAATTATTGAATATGTGGGGAAAGATGAAAGGGTATTCGCAGGCGCAGGGGCAATAGAGTTTATGGTTTCGGGTTTTTAGTTTATTGTTCTTCCAATTCAGAACATCTCTAAAGAGAATTATAACTTAGATTGTCGGGTACAACTATAAACAACAAACTAAATACAATAAACTCTTTCTATGGGTAAAGAAACTTTGAAATACACCAACGATGAAGTAACCGTTGTCTGGAAACCGAAAGTCTGCATCCATTCTACCATTTGCTGGAAAGGATTAATTGAAGTTTTTAATCCCAAAGAAAGGCCGTGGGTAAAAATGGATGGTGCAACAACTGAAAAAATAATTGAACAGGTTCGTCAATGCCCCAGTGGTGCATTAAGTTATTATTTAAATGCTGAAGCAGTAACTGATGAACCTGCCGGTAAAGTAGTAGCCGAAGCAGCTAATATTTTGAAAGTAGAAGTAACTCCTAATGGCCCTTATTTAATTAAAACAGAGTGCCTGATTGTACATAGTAATGGCAGGGAAGAAACGAAGACGGGAACAGTGGCTTTATGCAGATGCGGTGCGTCAGTCAACAAACCTTATTGTGATGGTGGGCATTGGAAGGTTGGATTTGTGGGATAACAGACTGACTATTTGACTCTATAATAATTTCTTTTTTTAACTTCTTCAACCAGCTCGGAATACAGTTCATCAATTCTTACATACCCTTGATCGCAAAGAAATCTGCTAACAAAATATTGACCCCTAAAATAGTACTCGTCTTCATTTGAAATTGCTATTCTTTGCTCAAATAAAGAAAGTGCAAGACGAATATTATTAATACAACCCTTATCTAAATCTGTAATAGTTGCTTTTTCAGCTTCAAATTTTATGAGTTCTTCTCTTAAACAGAAAATAAGCTCTTTGTCTTCCATAATTTTTTCTATACTCTTTTTGCCAATTTATATCCATTCTTCATCAACCATTGCAATACTTTTTCCCGTTGGTCGCCCTGCACAATTATTTCTCCATCTTTGGCGGAGCCACCGGTGCCACAAAAAGATTTTAGTTTCTTACCCAGCTCTTCCAGGTCTTCTACTTTTCCAATAAACCCATCCACCAATGTAACGGCTTTGCCAGCCCTGTGTTTGGTATCTAATCGTACTTTCAGTTTTTGTTGAGCAGGCAGCAAGGTTTCAGCAGTTGACTGTTCTTCTTCAAAAGAAAAATTGGGGTCGGTGCTATACACAAATCCTCTTGTATCTGGTTTATTTTTCTTTGACATACTTATACAATTACCGCCTTCAAACTTAAATCCAAACTTCTGGCCTGGTGTATCAATGCACCCACACTTACATAGTCAACTCCTGTCTTTGCATACTCTTCAATATTATCCAGATTGATACCACCGCTGGCTTCAGTTTCAAAGTCTTCTTTAATTAGTTCAACTGCCTCTACGATTTGCTCTGGTTTAAAATTATCCAGCATGATCCGGAATACTTTCTCCTTGCCCATTGCGATTACCCTTTTCACATCATCAATACTTCTTGTTTCTACTTCTATCTTCAACCCGGGCTTTACAGTTCGTATATATTCTGCTGCTTTATCAATTGCTTTTTCTATTCCACCGCAATAATCAATATGGTTATCCTTCAGCATTATCATATCATACAACCCAAAACGGTGATTAACGCCGCCGCCGATTCTCACCGCTTCTTTTTCCAGCAACCGAAAATTGGGAGTTGTTTTTCTTGTATCCAGTAGTTTTGTTTTGTATCCTTTTAGTTTATCAGTGTATTGTTTTGTCAGTGTTGCAATACCACTCATTCGCTGCATGCAGTTCAACACTAATCTCTCACATTGCAGAATAGTATGCACCAGTGCTTCCACTTCAAAAGCTTTTTCACCATACTTCATTTCATCCCCGTCTTTCTTAAAAGGAATGAAAACAGATGCTGGTTCTTTATAACTGAATATTTTTTCGGCTACCTGCATACCAGCCTGTATGCCATCCTGCTTTATTTTCAACACAGCTTTGCCTTTTGCATCAGTCGCTATGCTTGATAAAGTGGAATGGTCGCCATCGCCGATGTCTTCTTTTAGTGCTTCATCTACCAGATGGTGTAGTTGTTCATCAAAATCCATAGTGGCAAAAATACTACTTCGTCCCATTTGAAATAGGACTACGAAGCACAAATAAAAAAGCCTTCCTAATTTAACAGGAAGGCTTTAAAAGTATTTACAAGTTTATTACTCAATTGACTGGAAACGGATTTCTTTTACCACTTCTTTCCCATTTTTAACCTTCATAAAAACATTGGTACGAAAGTTACCTGCATTGGTTTGCAGCGTACCGATACAGAAATGTCCGCTGGGGGAGTCGCCTTTATGTTTCAATTCAAACCCTTTTACCCCATTATTGCCAAAAAAATCTTTTACAATCAACTGGGCCTGTGCCCTGCTGTAGCTATCGCTTTTATCAGGTAGCGTTAACTCCACATTCTCATCAAAGAAGACGGATAATTGAGCAGAGTTACCAGAACGCAATGCGCCGATAACTTCATCTATTCCCTTTTGAGCTGTAAATGAAGACAGCATCAAAATAGAACCAAACAGTAAGGTTGAGAATAAGTGTTTCATAACAAATAGGTTTTCACAAGAGTATTAATCTAAAAACATGCCACAGTAAAAATGGTGTTTTACCCGTTACTAAACTACTAAAAATCAGCAGTTATTCCGCATTCCGGCTGGCAAATAGGTGATTTGAATGTAGTTTTACAGGGTACCGACGGGCAATTGCCCCTTGAAAATGAATGTATTTGTACTAACTAAAATGTTAATAAAAAATGTCGCAAAAAAAAGTCATTCTGGTCATCATGGACGGCTGGGGATTAGGAAAAGCTGCTTCCTCAGATGCTATTCAAAACGCCAATGTGCCTTTTACAAAGTCTTTATATGCGAAGTATCCCAATACCACATTAATTACCTGCGGTGAAGCAGTCGGCCTGCCAAATGGGCAAATGGGCAATTCAGAAGTTGGACATCTTAATTTGGGAGCCGGTAGAGTGGTGAACCAGGAATTGCAACGGATAAATGTTGCCGTAAGAGATGGCTCGTTTGCCAAAAATGAAATCCTGCTGAATGCTATTCGTTTTGCCAAAAACAATAATAAACCGTTTCATCTTTTAGGTTTGGTAAGTGACGGTGGCGTTCACTCCCATATTAATCATTTAAAAGCTATAGTAGATGTTTGCAAAGCAGAAGGATTGAAAGATGTTTTCATTCATGCCTTTACTGATGGGCGGGATTGCGACCCCAAAAGCGGATTAGGGTTTATAACAGAATTGCAGCGGCATCTTAATAGCTCTGTTGGAAAAATAGCCACTGTTAGTGGCCGCTACTATGCAATGGACCGGGATAAAAGATGGGAAAGGGTGAAACTGGCGTATGATGCATTGGTGAACGGTGTTGGTATTAAAGCAACAGATGCCATTGCAGCGGTGGAGAATGCTTATGCTAATAACATTACCGATGAATTTATCAAACCAACTATTGTTATAGATGAGGGGCAACAGCCTTTAACAAAGATTAAAGAAGGTGACGTGGCACTGTGTTTCAATTTCCGCACCGACAGATGCAGGGAAATAACACAAGTGCTGACACAAACAGATTTTCCGGAATTTGAAATGAAAAAATTTTCGTTGCATTATACGACCATGACTGAGTATGACCATACTTATAAAAATGTTAACGTTGTTTTTGAAACGGACAACTTGAATAATACCCTAGGAGAAATTTTAGAACAGAATGGGTTAAAACAAATCCGCACTGCCGAAACAGAAAAATATCCGCATGTTACTTTCTTTTTCAGCGGTGGCAGGGAAAAGGTGTTTGAAGGAGAAAGAAGAATTATGATGCCTTCACCCAAAGTAGCCACTTATGATTTGCAACCGGAAATGAGTGCTATCGAACTCACCAATGCACTTATTCCTGAAATAGAAAACAAGTCGTTTGATTTTTGCTGTCTCAATTATGCCAATACTGATATGGTAGGCCACACAGGTGTTTGGTCTGCAGCCATCAAAGCAGCAGAAACAGTTGATAAATGTGTAGAGAGAGTCGTTACTGCCGGATTGGGAAATGGCTACACCATTTTTTTGACAGCTGACCACGGCAATTCAGATTATATGATTAACGAAGATGGCTCCCCCAACACTGCCCATACATTAAATCCTGTTCCTTTTTTTATTATTGACAATAGCTGGAGAGGGATTATCAGACCCGGTAAGCTGGGAGATATTGCTCCGACAATTTTAACTCTGATGGGTTTGGCCATACCAAGAGAAATGACAGGCAATATTTTAATAGCCAATCCATAATTTTATTTATAAACTGCATTACCATGTTTAGAAAAATCATGCTGGTCTTATTAGCTGCATTAGTTATTATACAATTTATCCATCCCAAAAAGAATAAAGCTGAAGGGCCTCAGTCAAATTATATCGGTAATACATTTGCTATACCGGCAGATGTAAAAAACATTTTGGCAAAAGCCTGCAATGACTGCCACAGCAACAACACCAGGTATCCGTGGTATGCTAATTTTCAACCGGTGCATTGGTGGTTGAACAAGCATATCAAAAAAGGAAAGAAGGGAATTAATTTTGATGAATATATCCACAAGAGCCTTCGTTATCAATACCACAAAATGGAAGAAGTAATTGATGAGGTAAAAGAGGGGAAAATGCCATTGAACTCTTATACCTGGACACATAAAGAAGCAAAACTCACTTTAGAAGAAAAGGCTAAAATAACCGGCTGGGCACAGTCTGTAATGGACACCCTGAAAGCCAAATACCCCATAGACAGTCTTATCCGGAAAAAATAGTCCTATATTTACCCCTCATTTTTGACGGTTTGAAAACAACAACCAAAAAGATAACTGCCCTGCTTTTTAGCCTGATTGGGATTGCTCCTTTGCTGTTTATTATTATTACAAGCATTAAACAACAGCAACTCCGGCATATCATGAAAGAAAGGCTCGAAAGTGAAATGTTGCATACAATTTCAATGGCAGAAAGCGATGCACATTGGCTGAAGGAAGGAAAAGAAATGCTGGTAAATGGACGGATGTTTGATGTAAAAAGCTTTCAGCAAAGCAGTGATGGGAAAGTTATTGTTTCAGGTCTGTATGATGATGATGAGACTGCATTAGTTAAAGCGGTAAGGGATACACAGCAAAAAGACAATAATACCAGTGGAAAGTTATTAGCACAATTGTTTCAGTTCTTGGGCTCTATCAACAATTCTTTAAATTCCGATATTTTTATTTTTTCCCTTTCAAATAACAGTTATTTTCCAGGCTTAGAACAACGCCTCACTTCTCAGTTCATTACCATTCTTTCCCCTCCCCCGCAGGTTTGATTACAATTTTTTAATTATTGACCAAACAATTTTGTAATCAAAAATTATTATTTATGAGAAAGATTGCATTGCTTTCAGCATTGCTATATATATCCGTCTGTGCAATAGCACAACAGGATACCACCAGTGAAAAAAATCTGGACGAAGTGGTGGTTTATTCAAACAAATTTGCAGAGAAGAAAAAAAATCTGGCACAAAAAATAGATGTTATTAATGCCAGCACCATTGCAAAGTTTAATAGTCAGAATACCGGCGACTTATTAATTAATTCCGGGAATGTATTTGTACAAAAAAGTCAGCAGGGAGGCAGCAGCCCCGTTATCCGTGGGTTTGAAGCCAGCCGTGTACTGCTGGTAGTAGATGGCATCCGGATGAACAATGCTGTTTATCGGGCCGGTCACCTCCAGAATGCCATAACGGTTGATCAAAATATACTGGAAAGAGTGGAGGTAATTTATGGCCCTGCTTCTACAATGTATGGCAGTGATGGCCTGGGTGGGGTGCTTCATTTCAGAACTAAATCACCCGTATTGTCAACCGGCGATAAGTTGAAAGTTACCGGCAGTGCTTTAGTTCGCTACAGTTCAGCCAATGAAGAAAAAACCGGTCATGCTGACGTAAGCATTGGCGGCAAAAAATTTGCCTGGTTACAATCTTATACCTACAGCGATTTTGGTGATATGAAAATGGGAGATAACTATAAAAGTAAATACCCAAACTTCGGCAGACGGTCAAAATACATTAAAAGAATAAACGGTATTGATTCAGTTGTAATAAGTAATGATGACAGGATACAACGTTTCTCTGGTTACAAGCAATGGGATATTGCTCAAAAACTCCTGTTCAAACAAAACGAAAAAATATCACATAGTTTGAATTTTCAGTATTCTAATTCAAGCGACGTTCCGAGGTATGACCGCTTGCAGGATACCCGGAATTTTGGCGGCAGTATCGGAACCACATTGCGGTATGCTGAGTGGTTTTATGGTCCGCAAACAAGGTTGCTGACTGCTTATGAATTAAATATAGCTCAGGTTGGCTTTTTGAATGATCTGAGAATAAGTCTCAACTACCAGGATATTAAAGAAAGCCGCCAGCAAAGGGAATACCGCCGCTATGATCGTTTTGACAGCCGTCGGGAACATGTAAAAGTGGTGGGCTTTATTATTGATGGAAGAAAAACCTGGGGCAATAATGAATTAAACATCGGTATGGATGGTCAGCTGAATGATGTAAAATCGGCAGCTGACCGCACCAATCTTACTACCGGCGTTGTAACTAAATTGGACAGCCGTTATCCAGATGGGAAAAATAAAATGAATTATTTCGGTGTGTATGCACAGCATTTACTGAAAATGAAAAATGGTAAATTAGTTTTGAATGATGGTATTCGTCTGCAAAGTGTGAGCCTTCATTCAACCATTGTTGATAATTCATTTTTGAATCTGCCCGTCACTGATATTAAACAAACCCCTTTTACAGTAACGGGTAATCTTGGCCTGGTGTATATGCCTGTACCAAGTTTCCGGCTTACCGGTAATCTGTCGTCAGGTTTCAGAGCACCCAATGTGGATGATGCGGTAAAGATATTTGAATCAAGCACCGCCACTAAAAGAGTGCTTATTCCGAATACAGATATCAACCCCGAATACACTTACAATTTTGATCTTGGTATAACAAAAACCTTTGCTGAAAAGGTAAGATTTGAAATAACTGCATTTTATACATTATTCAAAAATGCAATAGCATCTGCTCCTTTTAAATTGAACGGTCAGGATTCTATTGTATATAACGGTGTTAAATCCGCTGTGTATGCAAGCCAGAATGTAAACGAAGCTTATGTCCGGGGCTTCAATGCAAGATTAAAAATTGAATTATCTAAAAAACTGGCTTGGGATAATACCATCAGCCAAACCTATGGCAGGTATAAAAACCCTGATGGTACTAAAAAACCATTAGACCATGTGCCGCCGATGTTTGGCAAAACCAGCCTTGCTTATACGGGCAAAAAAATCAGTACCGAAGTTTATGGCATGTTTAATGGCTGGAAAAAAATTAAAAACTATAACCCCGATGGCGAAGACAATGGCCAGTATGCCACGGCAGATGGTATGCCGTCTTGGTTTACCTTCAATTGGAGAGGCAGTTATGCCTTTACAAAAAACCTTACCCTTCAGGCAGGTGTAGAAAATATCAGCGACAGAAATTACCGGTATTTCGCTTCAGGGTTTTCCGCTCCGGGGCGAAATTTCATTGTAGCACTCAGGGCAGGCTTATAAGTTTTCTGTTTATTTTTTTAAAAGGGTGAAAGTACTGACTTTCACCCTTTTATTTTTAACCGGGTTTCTAAATTTTACATTTCTGTGCAGCAATCGTACAGAAAAATTGTCTAAATTACAGGCAACCCAGAAAAGTTATGACGGAGGAAGCCATTTTAAAAGGTTGTTTGAGTAAAGATACCACCGCCCAGCGGGAGTTGTACAACAGGTACAGCCCAAAGATGTTGGCTGTGTGTTATCGCTTTGCTCACAACCGGGAAGACGCCGAGGATATGTTACAGGAAGGGTTTATTAAAATTTTTTTACAGATTCACACTTTTGAAAACCGGGGTGCATTTGAAGGATGGATTAGACGAATTGTGGTGCATACCTGTATCAACATCTTGAAGAAAAACAAGAAGTTCAACGAAAGTGTAGATATCATTCATGCCACCGGGGTGCAGGTAAGAGAAGATAGTGTGCCAGCCATCATTCAGGCCAAACAGGTGGTTGAGTGTATAAGGCTCTTGCCGATTGGATACAGAACAGTACTTAACCTTTACGCAGTTGAAGGTTACAGTCACCGGGAAATATCCAATATGCTCGACATTGAAGAAAGCACCAGCCGGAGCCAGTACACAAGGGCTAGGGCAATGCTTGAAGATATTTTAATAAGAAAAAGAATATTGCAGAAACCAAAACAACAAACCGACTGGCTTGCCGCTGTCAGTCAGCGATAAAAACTTAAACCGTATGCTTATAATGACGACTGGCTATGGAGAATAAATTTAACATTAACAGGGATTTTGAACAGTTTGTAAAACAAAATGCAGACCAATACCGGATGTTTCCATCCGATAAAGTATGGAATGGTATTCATAACTCTCTGCATATCCGCAGGCGTTGGTATGGTATAGGCCTTGGTTTATTAATTTTTACAACTGGTGTGGTTACCTGGGTAATGTTAAACACCGCAGGAAAAAACAAGCAGGTAGTAAGTACTTTACCTAAAACGACAATTCAGCAGCCAATAGCGGAAAAGAAACTAAGCCACAAAGCGGTTATAGTTCCGGTTAAAGCAGCCACTAATAAGGCTTCTTTCATTACTTCCGCTGATAACCTGCAGAAGACTTTATATATTATAGTAGATAAAAATATCGAGCCCACAATTGAGAACAATAATATTGATGAGCCAATTGCTACTACCTACTCTAATCCCGAGCCTGTTATCAAATCAACCGTTATTCAACATAGTGAGTTGATTGTAAAAACAATAGTGTCATCACCAAAGCAGGTTACTTATAATAAACCAGCAGTCTCCCCTGTAGGTTCTGCCAGGGTAAATGATTATTCGTTTTCAATGGCCAATACTGCTAATACTAAAAAAATAATCGCAGCAACCCCTGTAGAAAAAATTGAAGAAAAGAAAGATATTTATCCCCTAAGTATTGAAAGTGTATTAAACTCGTACACACATATCCGGAAGAGGAAAAAGCCTTCTTTGCAGGTTTATTTCACTCCTACCATTAGCTACCGTGCCCTTAAAGAAAATAAACCCTTTATCAACTCTAGTTCTGCCCGTAATGCCACCAGCGGAGGAGTAGCAAACAATTATTATTTCACTGATATAAATAACATTGTTACTCACAAACCGGACATTGGATTACAGTTAGGCTTTAGTGCCGGGTTTCCGCTTTCCAAAAATCTTAAACTGATTGGTGGTCTTCAGTTTAATGTAAGCAATTATGACATCAAAGCTTATTCTCATCCAAGTGAGGTAACCACTATTGCTCTCAGTACTGCCGCAGGCGGCACCAACACAGTATCTACACTGACTAATTATCGTAATTCCTCAGGTGGCAGCAAAGTTAACTGGCTTCACAATCTTTATTTCTCTGCATCAGCACCAATTGGCCTCGAGCTGAAATTAACGGGCAACAAAAAAACATATATCGGCGTAAGTGGAACTGTTCAGCCAACATACGTCCTGAGCAACAGAGCTTATCTTATTTCCACTGATTATAAGAATTATGCAGAAATACCTTCATTAACCCGTAAGTGGAATTTAAACACCGGATTTGAATTGTTTGCAGGTTATACTACGGGCAAACTGAAATGGAGAATTGGCCCACAAGTCCGTTACCAGACTATGTCAAGCTATCAAAAACAATACCCTGTACAAGAACATCTGTTTGATTTTGGTTTAAAAATGGGCATTATGCTCAAATAGATTTTACGCTAATTACCTTTTTTGCTTTCAAATATCCCGTGTAGCCTGATGCTGCACGGGATATTTATTTTCTAACAATTCCACAGCCCTGTTTTGCGTTATTTTTACGTCATGAGAAACTTCCTGTTGCTACTATCATTTTCCGTCATTTTTGCTGCAAAAGCCTGCAGGCAAAAAGAAAAAAAGGTGGAAAATAATTTTATTTCTGTTGTGTCATTGATAAAAAAACAAGTGGCCCATGTGGACACAGCTTTGTATTCAATTATGAAAGTAGTTTATACCGACAGTCTTCATAGCGATACTTCCTATATTCCCAGAGAGGAGTTTGCCGAAGTAGCAAAAGAATTTCTGGATATCCCTGACCTGTCTGATCCAAAAGTGGCTTCCCGGTATAAAAAAGACCCGGTCATATTGGAGGAAATGATGAACCGTGTTATCCTTACTTACACCCCCATTAACCCAGAAAAAGAAGAAGTGAAAAGACAAGAGATACTGGCAACTCCTATCCCTGGCGAAGAAGCTAAAATCAATAACATCATCATCATTCGTGAAATAAGCAACCGGGACAGTTTTTTGCAAAAAAAAATGCTGTGGCAAATGAACAAAAGTTTCCAGGTGGTGACTACTAGTCAGAAACCGGGCAAAGCAGAAATAAACACAACAACCAAAGTTTCCTGGAATGAAGATCCCAATCAATGACCGCAGCAAAGTTTCAACATATTGCCGGTACTATTCCCAAACAGCCGGGTATCTACAAGTACTTCGACAGTAAGAATGAATTATTATATGTAGGCAAAGCAAAACATCTTCGAAAAAGGGTAAGCTCCTATTTCACCAAAACATTCACAAGCTATAAAACACATGAACTGGTACAGCGCATTGCCCGGATAGATTTTACCATCGTCAACTCTGAGCAGGATGCTTTTCTGTTGGAAAATACATTAATCAAACAGTTTCAGCCCCGGTTTAATATCAATCTGAAAGATGACAAGAGCTATCCTTTTATTGTCATTAAGAATGAGCCCTTTCCAAGAGTCTTCCTTACCCGGAGAAAAATTAATGATGGCTCGGAATATCTTGGCCCCTACACATCTGTTAAAAGAGTAAGAGAGCTGATGGAGTTTAACAAACAAACCATACAGCTACGCAACTGTTCACTCAACCTCACTGACAGTAATATTAAAAAGGGGAAGTTCAAGGTGTGCCTTGAATATCATCTTGGCAACTGCAAAGGCCCTTGTGAAGCTTTACAAACAGCAGAAAATTACAAGGAAGGCCTTTCGCAACTAAAAAATCTGTTGCGGGGAAACCTGGCTCCCGTTATCAGTCATTTTAAAGGAGAAATGAAAAGCTATGTTACCACTCTTGCATTTGAAAAGGCAGAACTGGTAAAAAAGAAAATAGAGTTTCTGGAAAACTACCAGTCCCGTTCGATAGTGGCCAATAGCAGGGCTGGAGATATGGATGTCTTTGCAATACTCAAAGAAAAAGACATGGCCTTTGTTAACTACCTGATGGTTCGCAATGGAGCCATTATTCAAACACAGACAAGCAAAGTGGAAGCACAGCTGGGGGAAACCATTGAAGAAATACTCAGTTTCTCGGTAGCACAACTCAGAACAACTTTCAACAGCGATGCAACAGAGATTATCGTTCCTTTTGCCATCGAGTATCCACTGGATGAAATAAAGGTAACAGTGCCAAAAGGTGGCGACAGAAAAAAATTATTAACCCTATCGGAAAAAAATGCGCAGCACTTTATCGAAGAAATGCAGCATAAAGAACGTCTTCAACTGAATATAAAAAGCCCGGATAAACTGAAACTACTGGAGCAGCTTCAGCAGGATTTGCAGTTGCAGGAACTACCGGCTCACATTGAATGTTTTGATAATTCTAACTTCCAGGGCAGCTACCCGGTGTCGGCAATGGTGTGTTTTAAAAATGGTGAGCCGAGTAAAAAAGATTACCGCCACTTTAATGTAAAAACGGTGGAAGGTATTAACGATTTTGCTACCATGAAGGAGGCGGTTGGCCGCCGCTATAAAAGGCTAAAGGAAGAAGATCAGCCTTTTCCCCAGTTAGTTATAATAGATGGCGGTAAAGGGCAGCTAAGTGCCGCTATGGAGGCTATAAAGGAACAAGGTGTTGATGGCCGGACCACCCTGATTGGCCTGGCAAAGAATGAAGAAGAAATATTTTTCTCCGGAGATAAAGAATCCTTGAAACTTTCTTATAGCAGTGCCAGTTTAAAATTCATCCGGCGCATACGGGATGAAGTGCATCGTTTCGGCATTACTTTCCATCGCCAGAAAAGAAGCAAAGGAACCTTTAAAAATGAGCTGGAAGATATACCCGGCATCGGCAAGGCCACGGCTGATTTATTGCTGAAAGAGTTCAGGTCGGTAAAAAATATCAGGGAAGTAATAAGGCAGGCAAAAGGTGAAATAGAAATTGGGAAAGTGATTGGAATAAGTAAAGCGAGGGTGGTGGTAAAATACTTCAAGGAAAGCTGAGTAGCAAAGTTTCGAGAACCTCTTTATTGCTTTGATTATAGGCAAAAAAATGGGGCCAGAATAGAAATTCAGCCCCGTTTTTAAAATCCAATATCCTATGAAAAACCAAGACGAAAGTACAACTTAAATCCGATTTTCCTATAGGACTTTTACGATTTTCAAAAGTTTTTTCATACTTTATAATGAAACACTTAGATACGCTTAGTCATTTAAAAAGCCCCTTAAACGGGGCTTTTTAAATATGTTCTAACTACATGGTTCGTATTAATACGACCATAAATCCTGTTCAAAATTGAATATCTTTTCTTTGATATTGTCGCCTTCAAGCAAAGCTAAAATTGGGTCTTTTATATACCCTCTTATAATCTTGTTAGCCGGATTATCTATTGTTGATTTAGTAATATAACTACTGAACATTCTGCTCTCAAACAATTCCTCCCATGTCATCCGGCTTTGACCCATGTTTTTAGGGTTATATACTTCATATTTTGCCAGTGTAGGACGTAAATCAGGATAGAAAACCCAAAACATTGGCGATACTCCCCTTTCTCTTCCATTTGGTGCATATAAAGTTTTAAGTGGGCAAATACCAAGGATACGACAGAACATTCTGCTGGATTCACGGTCAAATACCCACTCTTCCTTAATTCTTATTTTCAAAACACTTTTAGCGTCAAAACTTGCTCTTGTTACAATGTATCTTAAAATAAGCGTAGGGTCGTTAACATCTGTTTGGGCTACAGTATCAGCTGTACCCATAGTGAGTTGCTGTACTTCCGTCAAGCTCATCGGAGTAGTAAACCTGTCATCAGCAAATGCCGTTACATCGCCATTAGTAACAGCTTTTAAAAGCATGCTGATAAACATCTGGCTTCCATTATCATCAGTAGCCTCATACTGAAAAACCTTATTCATTTTTTCCCTGAGGTCAAGTTCTCTCCACACTTTTTCTGCATACAAGGCATCATCCCAACGCAGGTATTCATAAGTTAAGGGAATACGGCCAGTCAGACTGCTTTTATCAAAAGCATTATCCTGGCGCAATGATTTTTTTACTCCTTCTTCATTCATTCCGCTGGAATCTATCACAATAGGAATATTTGCATAAGGATTATAGCCGGAAGGATTAGTGTTATTATTGTTTTGCTGTTGATTATTCCCTTTGGGGATAGTATCATTAGGCTGTGTAGTTGCATTATTCGTTCTCCTGCGGCCAGTCCGTTGTGCATCAACAGTCTGTACGATAAAGAGAGTTCCAAACAAACACAAACAACTTTTAACAACAAGATTTTTCATTTTCCGCTGAATTTATTTGATATAATATACAAGACTTGGAATTTTCCGGGACTTATTGTCAGGACCCACTGCTCTGATATTATCCACTGTTACGGTTCTTCCACCTGTAAGACCCCGTATAATACCTAACGCTTTTGGGCTCCAGGTATTGCCTTGGCAAGGAGCTTCATCAATATCGCCGTCAGCATTATCTGCAGACAGCGTAAAGGATGTAACTGTGTATTTAATATCAAGAGGGAAGTCTTTAATAAAAGCACCCACACCGCCCTGGCCCTTTATCTGGCCGGCAGTCATATTTTCACCGCTCATCAGGCCACCGATTGTAGCAACTGGGTTTGGTATTTCTCTGACACGGAAAGGGAAGCTCGAGGTTTTACCATCTACTGTCACATTAATCTTACAGTCATTAGTAGGAGCTGTAACGTTTGCAATATATGTACCGGCACCGGTTTTAGAAATACTTCCTCCACCACCACTGATAGATACTGAAACTTTATCATCACCAGCACCACTTGCAGCCACTCTAACTTTATTATCCCATCCGATATAGAGTACATTCATTTCATCAAGAGCTACTGATGCACCGCTTGGAGAACCTACTGTATATTCCACAGGCACTTCTGCTACTTCCTGCTTACCTGTTACCTGATTAAAATAGCTGATTCTTACAGGAACTGTATGAGCACCTACCCCATTTACTGTTGTTTTGTAAGAGGCATAACCTTCTGGTCCGATTGCCACACTTGAGCCTCCTATTGAAATTTGTGGTGCGGCTGTTTTACTGTAAGCTCCGATACCTGCTTTAATTTCAAGCTCCTGGCCAGGCATAAGGTATCCTGAACTTTGACCAACAATTGGTGCGTAGGCATCAAAAATAACTTTTACTTCTCCTACTTTAGTGTGGCAAAAAGTAACAACTCTGTTTTCTGTGGTTTTAATGTCATTCTGAAACTTGCTTAATATTGTAAGACCAGCCACAGTAGGCACCATATGAAAATAGGCTATGTCCCATTCCTTTGTTTTCCCATCACGGCCGGGAGGGTTAGATAAGTCAATATTGAGTGTTTTTTCGAACTCTGTTTTAATAGAAGAGTCAATACCTAATATGTCTGTTTTATACTTTTGAAGGGCTGCAAACAATTTTTTGCCTTCGCCTTCCTTCACCATTAACTTAGTTACAATATCAAGATTATCTTCTTTAAATGTTTTAGTCGGATCGCTTGCACTACCACCTGCAAGGGTTAATATTTTAATTTTTAATGACCCAAGAT
>JANNCC010000074.1:0-3210 GCA_031386125.1 Chitinophagaceae bacterium | reverse complement strand
CAACGCCGGTAGCATTGATAAGATTACTTTCTTTATGGAAGAATGTAAACGAATGGGATTAAAAGTACTGGGGCCAGATATCAATGAGTCACTAAAAGGATTTGCCGTAAATGACAAAGGTGAAATTCGTTTCGGCCTCGGTGGATTGAAGGGTGTGGGTGAAGCCGCCATAGAAAGTATTATTGATGAAAGAAAAAAGGGCGGTTCTTTTGTCAACATATTTGATTTTATAAAACGCATCAATCAACGCACCGTTAATAAAAAAACATTGGAAAGCCTGGCACATGCAGGCGGCTTCGATTGTTTTCCTGAACATCACCGGGCACAATACTTTAATGTACCTGAAGGAGAATTAATTAACGGCATTGAAAAAATAATCAAGTACGGACAGGTGTATGCCACACAAAACGCTACCGCTACCAATACCCTGTTTGGCGATTTACCCATCAGTATGGAAATTCCGCCACCAAGGATTTCTGAATGCGAACCATGGCCATTGATTAAACAATTAGATAACGAAAAAGAAGTAACGGGAATATTTTTAAGTGGCCACCCATTAGATAATTATAAATTTGAAATGCGGCACTATGGCGTTACCGCCATTGCCGACTTCAATGAGTTTAAGGATGAAATAAAAATGCAGCCCAATCCCGGTCGGCCGTTTCGGTTAGTGGCATTGGTGGCCGATGCACAACATCGCATTGCCCGTAGCGGTAACAAATATGGCAATTTCATTATTGAAGATTATTCTGGGAAAACAGAGTTTCCTCTGTTTAGTGAAGATTATTTGCGCCTTACTCTCATTTTGCAGCAAGGAAGTACGGTTTTGATTAACGGTTATTTCAAACCGAGATACAATAAAGACGAATTTGAATTTAAAGTAATGTCTGTTTCACTCGCCGAAACTATGAAACGAAATATGACAAAAGCGGTAACTATTGAAGCTCATCCGCAGGACATTAGTGCGGCAATGCTGGCATTTGTAGAAAAAAATGTAAAATCGCACCGGGGTAGTTCAACTTTAAAGTTCGTTTTAACAGAACCAAAGAACAAGATGAGAATCAGCCTCGTAACTACCGGCAATGGTTTTGAAATGAACGAAGAAATGATACAGTTCCTGGAGAAAAGCCCGGAACTGGAAGTGCAGGTGCAAACGATCTAATGGCAGCTTTGTCGCCCCGGCGACAAAGCTAGCTGACAAGTTTTACACAAATCCACGTCACTACTTCATGTTTACCGGAACGGCCTTAAATTTGCCCTCCTAATAACAATTAAAATAAAAATTATAAAATGGCAAAAGAGTATACAGATAGTAATTTTCAGACCGATGTGCTGGCGTCTGATAAACTGACCGTAGTGGATTTCTGGGCAGAATGGTGTGGCCCTTGCCGTGCTATCGGGCCGGTAATTGAAGAACTAAGCAAAGAGTATGATGGCAAAGTAAACGTAGGCAAAGTAAATGTGGATGTAAACCCGCAGGTATCCATGAACTATGGCATCACTTCTATCCCCGCTATTCTTTTTATTAAGAACGGCCAGGTGGTTGATAAATTAGTAGGTGCACAACCCAAAGGAAATTTTGTAAAGAAAATTGAAGCACATATCTAAGCGTTGCTTTTTATAAAAATGAAACCCCGTTCGGATGAATGGGGTTTTTTATTTTATAAGATTGAGATTATATTAATGCTTGACATCCACCACATCCTTCGGATTGTGTTTGTACTTGAATATTGACAGAAATGCCACAGCAATAACCAACGCATAAGCAGCAAAAGTAAACCAGATGTTTTGCCAGTCTTTAGTACCAGTTTTATCTGTGAAATAGTCAACTACTTTACCGGCAAAGAGGCCGCCCAAAATTGCTCCGAGCCCATTGGTCATTAACATAAACAACCCTTGTGCACTGGCTCTTATTTCAGGCTTAGCTTCCTTATCTACGAACAAGGATCCTGATATATTAAAAAAGTCGAAGGCCATTCCATATACAATCATTGATAATAAAAGTAGCCACAATCCTGAACCTGGATCACCGATACCAAATAGACCAAACCGCAGTACCCATGCCATCATGCTGATAAACATTACCTGCTTTATACCAAACCTTTTCAGGAAAAAAGGTATAGCCAGAATGAATAAACATTCCGATATCTGGGAAAGAGAAATTAATATATTACTGTGCTTCACCGCAAAGCTATCTGCATACTCAGGAATTTTTCCAAAATCGCCGAGGAATGGGTTGCCAAACATATTGGTTATCTGCAAGGCTGCACCTAACAACATAGCAAACAAAAAGAATTTTGCCATAGTGGTGCTTTTGAATAATTGAAAAGCATCGAGACCTAAACGGGAAGCAAACGATTTCTTTTCTGTTGATTTGCTGATTTCAACACGGGGCAGTGTAAAGCAATATAAACCAGTTAGTATTCCTGCCACTGCAGCAAAATAAAACTGGTTGTTATTTTTTGTCCACCCTAATAAATCCACCGCCCACTCTGCTACAATAAACCCTACTGTTCCCCACACTCGGATGGGAGCAAATGATTTCTGAACATCGAAGTTACTTTTGCTTAATAAACTATATGAAACGGAATTGCTCAATGCAATAGTTGGCATATAAAAACAACTCACCAGGAAAATAGCCCATAACATTCCACTAGCACTATCCACGGTGCTTGCATAATACAAACCAATACCGCCAAGTATGTGACAAATGCCCAATACAATTTCGGCCCTGATATACTTATCGGCCAAAATACCCATTAGAGCTGGCATAATTAGCGAAGCCCAGCCCATCGTTCCATATGTATTTCCGATTTTTAAACCAATGTTTGGCTCACTGCCAAAGCTGACAAACATATAGCCGCCCAAAGAAATTAGCCAGATACCCCAAACAAAAAATTGTAAAAAACTTAAGCCGGTTAATCGGAGTTTTAAATTCATGATGCAGTTTTTGGGTTATGAAAAGCAATCAAAAGGGAAGATAAGGATTTTCTCTTTTGAAACACAAAGCCACCAAGGCACGGAGAATACAGTTAATTTCTATTATTTTCTTCCCTTTGTGTCTTGGTGCCTCTGTGTCTGTGGTTCAAAACTTCTGTATTCTAATCGTAACTTTACCGCCAGAAAATTTTTAATCAAACTATGATAGCTACAACCGATATATCCGCTGACCTGCAACAAATAGCCTGCAAAGTAAACGCCGGGCAACGC
>JANNCC010000025.1:0-7307 GCA_031386125.1 Chitinophagaceae bacterium | reverse complement strand
GCTGTTTCTTCAGCAAGCTTTTGTATTTTATCAGGTTTTGAATGGGCTGCCCAAACATTAAGATAGCCCTGACCTAATAAATCATAATTTCTTTTAATAGAACTTTCATTGATGTAAACATCTACATTTTTTGTTGAAATAGATATCTGGCCAACATAATGAATTTTTGCTGCACAAGAAAAAAGTAAAAGAGAAAGGAGGGGAATGTAAATTTTTCTCATAACTACTGATGTTGGTTTGAATGTATCAGGTAGCAGAAATTGTTCCAGTCAGTAGGTTATGAATAAAAACGTTTGTTAAATGAAGTTGCTATTTATCATCAGGGGGGGAAACAATTGAAGGAGCATCTTTATCCATCAATTCATCCATATTCCGGTCATTTGATATTTTGCCGCTTTCTTCCAGCATTCGCATGTCTTTGGCATCCTGCAGAAATTCAGAAGCAAAAATAAAATCATTCAACCGTTGATTTTTACTAAAGATGATTTCTTTATTATTGCCTTCCCACTCTTTATTACCCTTGTACATATACAAAATATAGTTGCCAATTTCCATCACACTATTCATATCGTGGGTATTGATAACAGTGGTAATATTGAATTCGATGGTTATTTCCTGTATCAATTTATCGATAACCATCGAAGTTTGAGGGTCAAGACCAGAATTGGGCTCATCGCAAAACAAATACTTGGGATTTAAAACAATGGCTCTTGCCAATGCCACTCTTTTTTTCATTCCACCACTAAGCTCTGAAGGAAATTTTTTATTTGCATCTACAATGTTCACCCGGTGAAGCACTTCATTTACCCGGCTTAATTTCTTTTTATGAGAATCGTGGGTGAACATGCTAAGCGGAAACATCACATTTTGCTCCACCGTCTGGCTATCAAACAAAGCTGACCCTTGGAAAAGCATTCCTATTTCTTTTCGTATTTCAGTTTTGTCAGCACCCTTCATAGTAGTAAAGTTCTGGCCACTATACAATACGTCGCCTTCGTCAGGCTCAAATAATCCGACCATACATTTCATCAACACGGTTTTGCCGCTGCCGCTGGAGCCGATAATAAGATTGCATTGCCCGGCATTCATTACAGAGCTAACATCCTGTATCACCGTTTTATCGCCAAAAGTTTTCTTTATGTTTTTTACTTCAATCATAAGCGAGGCTATGAACTTTTAGTTGTGAGCTGCGAGCCAGATTTTTTTTGCTTTTATATTTGCTTTTAATGGCACTGACTTTTGTCATCTCTATCTTAAGTTGGTAGCAACAAGGCTGATAAAAGGTAGTCAGCGAATAATATTAATATACAGCTTACCACTACAGCCTTTGTACTGGCCCTTCCGATTTCTAATGCGCCGCCCTTTACATAATAACCATAAAATGCCGGGATGCTGGCAATGATAAATGAGAAAACATACGCTTTTATCAATGCAAAGATTACATTGAAAGGGACAAAAAATTCAAGTAGCCCTTTATCATAAATACTTCCTGAAATAATACCTGAAGCAGTTGCTGCGAGCCTCCCCCCCCAAATGCCAAGTGCCATTGCCATTACAACCAGTAGTGGTATCATTAACAATGAAGCTGCAATTTTTGGTAGTATTAAATATGTTTTTGTATTGATACCCATTATTTCGAGTGCATCAATTTGTTCACTTATTCTCATATTGCCTAACTCACTTGCTATACGGCTTCCTGCTACACCAGCTAATACGATACAAACAAGTGTAGGGGCAAATTCAAGAATAACAGTATCCCTTACAATCTGCGCAATAGTTGAAGGTGGAATTAAAGGGCTTACTAACTGGTAGGCTGTTTGAATAGTGGAAACAGCCCCAATAAAAACAGAAATAATGGCTACAATGCCCAATGAACCAAAGCCAATTTCTGTACACTGGTGAATGAATTCTTTCCAGTACATTCTTCCGTTTTCCGGACGGGAAAACATGCCCTTTATCATCAAGAGGTAACGGCCTATATCACTGAAAATAGTCATATTATAACGCTAAGATACAGGATGAAAAGAGAAAAGCCACCAGCTATCCGCCGCTGGCTTTTAGTAACTAAAAATTTGGCTTTGCAGTCAATGTTGCTGATTTAGATATCCTTACTTACTTTACGGAAGCGTTTCCACCATCTTGATTTTTTTACAATTTCATCGGTGGCAATTTTACTCTTGATCTGGGCATCAACCACCGCTATCAGCGCCATATTAATAATGCTTCTTACCGAACTACCAAGCTGAAGAATATGTACAGGCTTTTTCAAGCCCAATAAAATCGGACCGACAGCATCGGCTGTTTCCAGTTCTTTTAATAAATTATAAGCAATATTACCCGAGGCAAGATTGGGAAATATAAGTGTATTAACATCTTTGTCCACCAGCTCACTGAATGGATAATTTTCCTTCATCAGGTCTTTGTTAAATGCCACACTTGCCTGCATTTCACCATCTACAAGCAGGGTAGGCATTTTGTCCTTTACTATCTTTCTTGCTTTGGCTACTAATTGAGCTTCAGGAGAATTGCTGCTACCAAAGTTGGAATAGCTTAGCATAGCAATGCGGGGAATGATATTGAAATTGCGGACCTCTTTAGCTACCATTAATGTTATTTCTGCCAGTTCTTCTGCTGTGGGGTTAAAGTTAACAGTGGTATCAGCAAGGAACAACGGCCCTTTTTTGGTAAGCATTAAATACATACCGGCAATTTTCTTTACTCCTTCTTCTGTACCAATAGTTTGCAAGGCCGGGCGGATAGTATCAGGATAGTTTTTTGCTAAACCTGAAATCATCGCATCAGCATCACCACATTCCACCATCATGCAACCGTAGTAGTTGCGGTCCCGCATCACCTTCTTTGCTTCATAAGCATTAAATCCCCTGCGGCCTCTTTTGGCAAAAAATATTTCAGAATACTTATTTCTCCTTTCTTCAGTTGCTTCACTGCGGGGATCAAAAATGGGCAGCCCTTCGATGTCTATGCCATTGGCAGAGGCCATATTTTTTATTTTTGTTTCATCGCCCAACAGGATAGGATAGCCAATGCCTTCATCAAAAACAATCTGCGCTGCTTTTAAAATTTTTATATTATCTGCTTCGGCAAAAACAATACGTTTCGGGTCACGACGAGCCTTGTTACCAATTATCCGCATTACCTGGTTATCGAGGCCAAGGCGTTTGTTCAGGTTAGTAATATATGTATCCCAGTTGGCAATGGGCTGCTTCGCCACGCCACTTTCCATGGCTGCTTTTGCAACGGCCGGAGCTACGGTGGCCAGCAATCTTGGGTCAAGCGGTTTGGGAATAATATAATTTTCACCAAAAACAATACTCTTTTCATTGTAGGCCATGTTCACAATATCAGGCACAGGTGTTTTAGCCAGTTCTGCCAATGCTTTAACGGCAGCCATTTTCATGGCTTCATTAATCTGTGTAGCCCTTACATCTAATGCGCCACGAAAAATATACGGGAAGCCTAATACATTATTAACCTGGTTGGGATAATCGCTGCGGCCGGTAGCCATGATGACATCTTTTCTTGCGCCGGTGGCATCTTCCCAACTGATTTCCGGATCAGGATTCGCCATTGCAAATACGATAGGATTTTTGGCCATGCTTTTCACCATGTCTGCTGTAACACAATTGCCGGCACTTAATCCAATAAATACATCTGCGTCTTTCATAGCCTGCGCCAGTGTCATTTCACCACTGGCATTTGCAAATTTCAATTTAAAATCTTCCAGTTCTGTTCTTCCTTTATGTAAAACTCCTTTTCTATCAAACAATAAAAAATTTTCATGCTTTGCCCCTAATTCTTCATACAACATAATGCAAGCCATAGCAGCAGCTCCGGCACCATTCACTACAAATTTTACTTTTTCAATTTTCTTTTTCTGAATTTCCAGTGCATTCAATAATGCTGCTGCGCTGATGATGGCTGTGCCATGCTGATCATCATGCATCACCGGAATATTCAACTGCTTCTTTAATTCTGTTTCTATGTAAAAACATTCAGGGGCTTTAATGTCTTCGAGGTTGATACCACCGAATGTGGGCTCTAATGCTTTTACTATCTGCACAAATTTCACCGGGTCTGTTTCATTGATTTCAATATCAAATACATCAATGTCGGCAAATATTTTGAAGAGAACACCTTTGCCTTCCATTACTGGTTTACTGGCTTCAGGGCCAATATTACCGAGGCCAAGAACAGCAGTACCATTACTGATAACGGCTACTAAATTTCCTTTGGCCGTATATTTATATACATTCTCTACATCAGCAGCAATCTCCAAACAAGGAGCCGCCACACCGGGAGAGTAAGCAAGAGAAAGATCTCTTTGTGTTTTTGCTTCCTTGGTTGGCACTACTTCAATTTTTCCGGGCCTTCCTTTGGAATGATATTCGAGTGCCTGTTGTTTGCGTAAATCGTTTTGCATAATTCTTTTTTAGTATTCTCCTTTCTGCACAGTGATTTAAAACGGGTTGCAATGTACGGAATAATAATCCGAACAATTTCTCCGGTAGATATGTTATAAATGAGAGAATTATAATCCTATAGCCGAACAGAACTGCCCAGCCATGCCATCATTCCCATTCCAATCTCAATGGCGTTTTCATCAATATTAAAGACAGGGGTGTGTACACCGGCCGTAATTCCTTTGGCCTTGTTCATAGTGCCGAGACGATAGAAGCAGGCTGGTATTTGTTGAGCATAGTAACCAAAATCTTCGGCACCCATGCGGAGTTCGGTTTCACTTACATTCTCCTTGCCCATATACTCAGCAGCTTTGTTCATCGCTGTCGTAGTAACTTTTTCATTATTCATTACGCAAGGGTAGCCCACATCAATATGCAGGTCAACTTCACCACCCATCGAATGAACAAGGTCTGTTGTGAGTTTGCGCATCAGGTCATGTGCTTTAAAACGCCATTCTTCATCCATAGCCCGGAATGTTCCCATCAGTTTTACTTCGTTGGGAATAACATTGGTAGTATTACCTGCATTGAAAGACGTAATAGAAAGTACTGAAGGATTAAATGGATTATTACTTCTGCTTATCAATTGTTGTAAGGCAATGATTAAATGTGAACTAATAAGAATGGGGTCAATAACAAGATGCGGTGATGCAGCATGACCACCCTTACCTTTTACCGTAAAATATAATTCATCGGCACTGGCCATTACTTTTCCACTGCGAAAACTAAGTTGACCTACTTCTAAAATTGTATTTACATGCAGAGCAAGAATAGCTTGTGGTGTTGGATTTTCAAGCACACCGTCTTTTATCATTAACGATGCACCGCCGGGATTTTTTTCTTCACCGGGTTGAAATATCAATTTCACAGTTCCTTCCCATTCATCTTTTAACTCAGTCAAAATTTTTGCGGCACCCAATAGACAAGTGGTATGCACATCATGCCCGCAGGCATGCATCACTCCGGCATTCTTTGATTTATAGTCGACATTATTTTCTTCTTTGATTGGTAATGCATCCATATCGGCACGGAGGGCTATGATTCTTGCAGAAGGATTTTTCCCTTTTATCAATCCAACTACCCCCGTAATTGCTTTTACTTCAAATGGGATTCCTAATTCCGTCAATTTGCTTTGTACAAATTTGGATGTTTCAAATTCCTGATAGCTCAGTTCAGGATGGGCATGCAAATGATGACGAACTTCTATAAAATCGGGAGCATACTTTTTTGCCAGGCCTTTAATTTTTTCAATCATTAGGCAAAAATAAATAATCCCCGTTGGCTGACGGGGATTATTTGATAAACCATTATGAGATATGGATTAAGGGTCGATTTCATCATCAATACCTTTGCCCAACTTTACTTCAATAATATCTTTCATAATAAAAACACCCTTGGGAAAGTAAGTGTTCAATCTTCTTTGATAGGCTTCGGCATCTTTCCGTTCTTTAAAATTGCCTGCCTTTACCCTGAAATACGGAGATTGGTACCACATATAAGCTTTCAGGTCAGGAAAGAAAGTATAGACCTTTGTTTTTGCAGCTAGGGCTTCATCCCGGTTGTTGGTGCTAATGATCATCAATCGAAAGCCTTTATCGGTTCTTCTGCTATCCCGGCTGGTTACTTCATTGATGTAAGCTTGTTTTTTAACCAACAGGTCAATCCTGGGGTCTTTGTTTACGATAACAGAATTACTGTCAATCGGGGCAACCAAGGCAGTGTCATTTTGGGCAAAACAGGCGGTAGAGAAAACAAATCCGACGATTACAAAAAGGAATTTCATGTGTGTCATAAGGCTCAAATATCTTACCAAAATTAATAACCTCCTCCGGAACCGGCAATATTTTCTACCGGGTGCCAGGTGGTTTTTATTTCCTGGGTATCCATGATGAAGTACGGTGATTGTCCTTCCTC
This sequence comes from Chitinophagaceae bacterium, assembly GCA_031386125.1. Classification (GTDB taxonomy): domain Bacteria; phylum Bacteroidota; class Bacteroidia; order Chitinophagales; family Chitinophagaceae; genus JJ008. The sequence goes on along the minus strand of JANNCC010000025.1, from coordinate 912 downwards.
CTTGTACCAATTTATTTTATCATAGAAAGTGATACGTTTCAGGTTATTGGCCGATTTTTCCCGCATCATTTTCTTTGTCTCAGAATTATTTTCGCAGTAAATGGTTGCATTTACATCCATATGGTCTACAAACCAGCTGGCTAATTCTGAAGGTTTCCCTGTTAAAATATTAACAACTCCACCAGGAAGATCAGAAGAATTTAATACTTCGGCAAAAGTAACCGCACAAAGTGGTTTCGTTTCAGATGCTAAAACCACACAGGTATTTGCTCCGGCAATAACCGGGGCAATAACTGAAACTAACCCTAATAAAGAATCACTTTGCGGAGCAATAATGCTCACCACTCCTGTTGGTTCAGGAACAGAAAAATTGAAATGTGATGAAGCCACCGGATTGACAGAACTGAAGAGTTGCTGAAATTTATCGCACCAGCCTGCATAATATATTAACCGGTCAATAGCAAGATTTACTTCCTTCTCGGCTTTTGCTTTTGTTGCATCTTGGTGTATCAGTTCATCAATGAATTGTGCTTTTCGTCCTTCCAGCATTTCGGCCATACGATAAAGTATCTGGCTGCGGTTAAATGCGGCACGGCCACTCCAGCCACTAACCGCACCTCTTGCACTTACAACAGCGTCTCTAAAATCTTTTCTTGAACTGAGGCAAACATTCGCCAGTTTTTTTCCTGCTGCGTTTTCTGGTTGGTAAAATCTTCCCGATTCCGTTCTTGGAAATTGTCCGCCGATATAAATCTTGTATGTCTTCAATACTTCAAGTCTTTTGGGTGAAACAGTTTTTTCCAAACCGTTCTCACTTACTTTCAGCGAAGATTTTTTGATTGTCTTTTCCATATTTTACTTTTTGCCACGAAGGCACAAAGACACAAAGACACAAAGAAAACCCTTTGTGTC
>JANNCC010000387.1:0-8031 GCA_031386125.1 Chitinophagaceae bacterium | reverse complement strand
TCATTTGGTGGTCCATCAGCCACATGGCTGTCCGGGCTATCTGCCCCGGAAATTCTTCATACTCTATGCCGTAAAACTGATCGACATTACATTTTAATTAAATAAGAGGCATCCATTCTTGCTTCCTTCAGCACTTCTTCCCTTATGCCCTGTCCTTTTAATAATCGTTTGATTATTTCTATTTCCAATAACCGTAATTCACGGTACGAAATAATTAAGAAGTTACCACACCCACAGGCTGGGTCAAGGAAACGTAGTGTGCTTATTTTATCATGTAATTTTTTTAGTTTGTTTTTATCAGCCTTTGCTGCTTCTACTTCTTTGTATAAATCATCAAGGAAAAGCGGTTTAATGAGTTTGAGTATGTTTTTTTCGCTGGTGTAATGGGCTCCCAGGTTTCTTCTGGCCTTATCATCCATCACACTTTGAAACAAAGAGCCAAAAATGGCGGGAGAAATTTTGCCCCAATCAAGATTGCAGGAGTCCAATAATATTTTCCGCATGGCACTGTCAAAGCTTGCCAGTGGCAGTTGTTCTTCAAACAGTTTGCCATTTACATACGGAAAGGCTTTCAGGTGTTCATCTAAATTGGTAAGGCGGCTGTCTTCATGTTTATTCAATGTATCAAACAAGGCGGCCATGTGCATGGCAAGGTCGCTGCCGTCTTCATTGGTTTTATCTTCAATGTATTCATTAAAAATTCCTTGCTGAAAAATGCTGGTATCATCAGCAAACAAACAAAACAGCAAACGGACAAGATATAGTTCCAGTGCATGTCCGGTGTAGCCAATGGCTTTCAATTTATCATGCAGCTTTCCCATCAGTTCAGCTGCTTCAATATTTACCGGGTCTTGTTCTTTGTATGTTCTTTTTTGATAACCCGCCAGCGGTACAAATACATTTATATGCTGAACTAATTTTTCAATAGTAAAGTCATACTGCTTTCCCTCGGCATCATACACAATAAACCGGTTAAAGTCGCAAACCATGATAAGCCGGGGCAGTTCATAGTCTTTCAGTGTCTGACAATATTCTTTAGCTTGGGTATATGCTTTTTCTAAATCTTCCCCTTTGCTTTTCATTTCTACCAGCAACATTCCTTTCCAAAAGAAATCTATGAACCCGGTTGCAGTACTGAGCTTCTTTACTTTCTTTTCAAAAATGGCAACTCTGTGGCTGGACACACCAAACACTTTCAAAAATTCAATCAGGAATGTTTGTGCCTGCGATTTTTCGTTGTAGTAACCGGCAAACTCTTTACTGAATGCAGCGGCACGGCTTTTTATTTCGTTGAGGGATAAGGGCATATTGTATGCCGAATATAAAGAATTGTTGCAGGTTCTTGATTAGCTTGGGTTTTTTATTTTCTTAAAATAATCTATACTCCTCTTCTCCGCCCTTACCTGTAATTGAATTTCATCAGTAAATAATTTCCTTCGCAGCATCCTATAAACACTTACAGTATTATCAAGGGCTTTAAGAACAGAAGCCGGGCTGTATTGCGCCACGGTAATCTTTAAATCTTCCAAATCGGGTAAGTTCAATTTCTTTTCTACTTTTCGCAAACCCCGCACAACTGTTTTGCTTTTTACCTGTAATAATGGTGCCAGCACTTTTGCACGGATATACCCAAGTCCATCCAAACACTCAAAGTATTCTCCACGGGCAGCTTTGGCCGCAATATAATGTACCCATGTCCACATGCGGTCTTCTATCCATTGACAATCTAAAGAAGGCCATACTGCTTTTGTAGAATTAATAATTTCAGTTAACTGATTATCTCTTTCAAAAAGTACCACCGGGTTTTCTACTCTTTCATAAAACTCTGGCAGCGTTAAAAATTTTATATCAACATGTAATAACGGATTATCAAATAAACAAATCAAAACTCTTGGTTCACCTACATGCTCGCCAGTGAAGCCGGAAATAAAATCACCAAAGCTGCGGGCATAGTCCAGCATCTTTTCTTTATTGCCGGCAATTTTATGTTTGGTAATAAGAATAAGGTCGAGGTCGGAATACTCATCCAGTTCATCCGTTATCCATGAGCCGGCCACTGCCAGACCAATAACGTTAGCATCAGTTTTGACAATTTCAACTACCTTATCTGCAAATTCCTTTTGCATCATATTACTAAAGATAAAAATTACCGGAGGCATTACAATAAAAAACCCCGTTGCACCGGCAACGGGGTTTTCTTCATATCATAAAATTTATCAGTTCATCCGTATAATCCGGTTGCCTCCCTGGTTATTCCGGTTCATTTCTTCCATCATTTTATCCCTTTCTTTTTTAAATTCATCCGGAGTGTAATGTTTTTTACCGGTGGGTTCTTTTATAATGGATACATCATCTTTTTCAGAAATACTGGTTGCTTTGAAAGTTTGGGTGCCGTCTTTTATATCCATTTCTAAAATCAATCCGGGCAGCTGTCCCTGAAACTCTGCAGGCCCTGCTGAAACAGGAATACTGGACGTAAACCAGGCAACTATAGTTGAGGTATCCTGTATTTCTTTCCGCTCCATCTTTCCATTGTCCATATTCATCATAGTTCTGGTGCTGGTTCGGGTCGTTGTTGCTTTCATGCAGGGCAGGTGGAGGATTGTTTTTGTTTCACCCGTCATTTTCCATTTCAGTGAACGGATAGAATCATCAATGATGAATGATTTATCAAACAACTCCCTCTTTTCTACTTTCTTACCTGTTTCAAAATTGTTATACAGCACATCATCATTACCTGCTACTACCATCCGGATTTGCATTCCACCACCATCGCCTCCGCTTACATCAGTAGTACCATTATCGTCTTCGGCAGATTTCCATAACGACTGATTATTACCAAAGGTCAGTTCAAATTTATCGGTTCTTGTTTTTGGCATTTGCTGTTCCAGGCCTCCGTGGTCATCACTAAAACGTATTTGTATTTGAGAAGTTCTTTCATACAGCACCACACCCTGTTTTTGCTGTGCCTGCACCAGGCTTACTGATAGGAAGGCACAAGCGGCAATCAATATTATTTTCATGATTTATTTATTTAGTACCAAAAGTAAATAAGCGAAGGTGCAAGATAAGTTAAGCCACCTTTCATTAAGGTTAATAAAGGTTAAAACCGCTGTAACTACCGCCAACATTGGTTTACATTTGCTTTTGGCAAAGCGAACTTGTTCTGCTTTACCATCCGCAAACACACTACATGAACAAATCCCGTTGGTTAGCAGTATTGATGGGTGTTGCCATTCTTGGCATCACCAGCTTCCAGTTATACTGGCTGCAGCAAAACTATGCACGGGAAAAAAAGACCTTGACCATCAAAACAGAGATGGCTTTCCGAGAAACAATATTGCAATTGCAGGTGGCCAAATTAAAATTGGACGGAACAATTTGGAATGGAAAGGATAGTAGCAAAGGCAAAATGAAAATTGTTATGCATGAGGATGACGGGGAACAGGTAAGTGTTCGTTTTAGGCCGGCAGAAGAAATTGTTTCTACCATTAATGTAATCAGGGATAAACTGAAAGATTCATTGAAGGTAAACCCTGGCGGAAAACCCGGAATGGTTACTATTTCTATGAAAGAAACTTCGGTAAACATGGGCGGCGATTCAATAAAATTTGAAAAACATATACAAGGCCCGCCCGGCAAAGGCGACCGTATATTCAGTTTATTGTATGGGGTAGATTCTTTGCAGGATTCGCTGCGGCTGGCGGAGATTGATTCGGCTTATGCAAAGGCAGTAGTAAAGGAAAAGATAAACATACCGTTTTCAATAATAAAGCTGGATAGTGCAGGTGCTTCCGGCAAACCGGTTTTTAATGAAGTAACGGTTGGGCTTGCTAACCCGGTTACTTATCAGCTAAAGCCCGGCAATAGTTTTCCTTACCTGATGAAACAGATTACACAACCGATTTTATTCTCAATCCTTTTGCTTGGTATTACTATTCTTTCTTTCGTGTTATTATACCGTAGCCTGCTGAAACAAAGAAGACTGGCTGAATTGAAAAATGAATTTATCAGCAATATCACCCACGAATTAAAAACACCGATAGCAACCGTGGGTGTGGCAATTGAGGCATTAAAAATTTTTAATGCTATTGATAACCCGGAACGAACAAAAGAATACCTTGATATTTCACAAAACGAATTGCAACGGCTCAGCCTGCTGGTGGATAAAGTACTGAAACTTTCTATGTTTGAAAAGAAAGAAGTAGAACTGAAATACAAAGCCATGAATCTGGAAGAGGTGGTGAATGAAGTGGTTTCTTCTTTAAAATTGCAATTGGAGAAAAATAAGGCAAAAATATCTGTTACCCGGGAAGGTGATGTAACCATGCAGGGAGACCGGCTGCACCTGCTGAGTGTTGTTTTCAACCTCGTTGACAATTCAATTAAGTACAACAAAGGTGAACCAGCGATACAGATTAATCTACAGGGAAAAGAAAATGAAATTGTTTTAAGCATAACGGATAATGGTATCGGAATAGCAACAGAATACACAGACAAAGTGTTCGATAAGTTTTTCCGTATACCACATGGCGACACCCATAATGCAAAAGGCTATGGATTGGGATTGAGCTATGTGGCACAGGTTATACAAAAACACAATGGAACAATTGCTATTGAAAGCCAGACCGGCATCGGATCAAAATTCATTATCACACTACCCAAAGAACCGGCATGAGTAAAACAAAAGTCTTTTATGCAGAAGATGAATTATTTCTTGGCAAGATTGTAAAGGAAAGCCTGGAGAGCCGGGACTTTGAAGTTATTATGGAAAGCGATGGAGCAAAAGCAACAGAGCTTTTTAAAAAATCAAAACCCGACATCTGTGTGCTTGATGTGATGCTGCCCAACAAAGATGGATTTGCCATTGCTGATGAAATAAGAGAACTAGATGAAGAAGTACCTATCATTTTTTTAACAGCCAAAACACAAACCGAAGATGTGGTAAAAGGGTTTTCACTGGGTGGCAATGACTATATCCGGAAACCATTTAGTATGGAAGAGCTGATTGTCCGCATTCAAAACTTGCTGAAGACTAAACAAGAAGGTTCACAAAAAATAACTGGCGGCTACGCCACAATGGGCAAATATAATTTCCAGCTCAACCGGCAGGTATTAAGTATTGGCAAAGAAGAAAAGAAACTTTCTTACCGGGAAAGTGAATTACTGAAAGTGTTGTATGAAAACCGGGACAAGATCATTGACCGCAAAGACATTCTTAATTTGCTGTGGGGAAATGACTCTTTTTTCAACTCCCGAAACCTTGATGTTTATATCACCAAACTCCGCAGTTACTTAAAAGAAGATCCTTCGCTGGAAATCATTACTATCAAAGGGATTGGCTATCGCTTTGTAGCAGAGTAATATATTTGTATCTCATATCTTCAATACCTGACTACTCAAAAAATATATACAGCTAATCAGATATTTACCGGTGATGCCTGGCTGACCAATCATGCAATTCTGGTTGAGAACGGGAAAATAGATGCCGTGATTCCCCTTTCATCTTTATCCTCTTCACAGCATATAGAACAATTCGATAATTGTTTTATCGCCCCGGCCTTTATTGATTTACAGATTTATGGTGCTTATGGAAAACTTTTAGCCGCTTACCCCGAACCAGGCTCACTATACAAACTGAAAGAATATTCTGAAAAAGGTGGTGCAGCTTTTTGCTTGCCAACGATAGCTACTAATACTAACGAAGTTGTTTATAAATGTATTGATGCCATAAAAGATTATTGGAGAAATGGAGGCGATGCGATTTTGGGCCTTCATCTTGAAGGCCCCTGGATTAACCCAATAAAAAGAGGGGCACATATTGAATCGTTGATTCATCGACCAACAATCAGCGAAGCCAAAGAATTATTAAACAATGGAAAAGGAGTTATCCGAATGATTACCCTTGCCCCTGAATTTTGCAGTAAAGAGATGATTGATTTAATCCTTTCCCACAACATTGTTATATCGGCCGGGCATAGCAATGCAACTTATGATGAAGCGAAAACTGGGTTTGCCAATGGTATTACTGCCGTTACTCATTTGTACAATGCGATGAGTACACTGCAACACCGCCAGCCGGGATTGGTGGGTGCTGCCATGGATGATAATAAGGTAGTAGCCAGTATTATTCCCGATGGCCATCATGTTAACTATGCGGCAATACGCATTGCGAAGCAGGTAATGAAGGAAAGATTATTTGTCATCACCGATGCGGTGACGAATACAACAGATGGATACTATCAGCACCAGCAGGTGGGAGATAAGTTTGAGGCTGATAATATTCTAAGCGGCTCTGCATTGACAATGGCAAAAGCTGTTCAGAACCTCGTCAACTTCGTACATATTGAATTAGGAGAAGCTTTGCGTATGTGCAGTCTGTACCCGGCAAGGGTGTTAGGGATGAAAGAGCATGGAAGAATTGGAAAGGGTTGCAATTCCCGGATGATGGTGATGGATAATAAAATGGAAGTGAAACAACTACTTTACTAATTACCATACGAGAAAGGGTTGTTTTCCAAAAAAAATATTTTTCCAGCTGTGCGGCGCAATGAACCCGGTGTCTTTCCGCAATACCTGCTGCTTAACTTTTCCACCTCATTTTATTGGCTTTCCCGGAAAACTTTTCTACCTTTTGCGTGGAATTTTTTTAAGCAACCTTAAACTGCCAACCATTATGAGAAAATTTATTGCCTTGACGGCAATCTGCTCCGTCTTAATTATGGCCGCTTATTTTTCGGCCTGCAACAACAACAAATCAGCACCCAAAGAAATCAATGACAAAGATTCTGTAAAAAAAGTATTGGAAAGAGGCGAATACCTGGCAATTCATGTGGCCGGCTGTACCGACTGTCACAGTAAAAGAGATTTTACCAAATTCTCAGGTCCCCCTGTTCCGGGGACGGAAGGTGGCGGTGGTTTTGTATTTGATGAAAAATTAGGATTGCCAGGAAGAATTTATGGAAAAAATATTACTCCTGATAATGAAACCGGCATTGGTACCTGGACGGATGATGATATTTTAAAAGCCATGACACAGGGTATCAGTAAAAATGGTGACACACTGTTTCCATTGATGCCGTATGTTAATTACAACCGTATGGCGAAAGAAGATCTTCTTAGTATCATTGCCTATATCAGAACATTGAAACCCATCCGAAACAAAGTACCGGAAAGACAATTGATGATGCCGATTGAGATGGCATACCCGGGACCGGCATTGCAACCATCGTTAGATGGAAATGTTCGTCCTTCCGAATCAGATAAAGTAAAGTACGGCGGGTATTTGGCAAACATAGCTGACTGCGGCACTTGTCATTCGCCGGTAGTGCCAGAGGGCCCGGATAGGTCAAGAATGTATGCCGGTGGTTATCCGTTTGATCTAGGAACCTTTAAAGTGGTGTCACCCAATATCACTCCTGATACTGCAACCGGTATTGGTGCATGGACAGAAGCCCAGTTTTTACACAAGTTTACCCAATACCGGGAAGAAAAGAGTTATAATTTTAATCCGGGAAAAAATAATACCGTGATGCCGGTTAGTTTGCTGGCTGGAATAAGGGATGAAGACTTGAAAGCTATCTACGCTTACATGCGGACGGCTAAACCTATTACCAATAAAGTAGAGAAGTATCCGAAGTAAAAAGAGGATAAAGTATTAGATAAAAGTCCTGTAATTTTTGCAGGACTTTTTTTATTCATCTTTAAAACTATCTCTGGTAAATGTTCCCGGCGAGGCATGGTCTCCTTCTTCAAAGCCAAGATTTACATATTTGATACCGGGGATTTCAGTTAAGTTGTAAACTGCCTGTGCTAAATAAATGGTTGGGCCGGTGGATCCCATCTGCTGGGTAAGGTACATGGCATCAGGAATTTTCAGGTAAACGGTATTGTAAGCTCCCCCAAAAGTCGGCCATTTGAAATTAGAGATTATTCTCTAACTTAAATGGTTCAATTATGAAAAAGAAAAGATTCACGGAGGCACAGATTGTCTCCATCCTCCACCAGCAAGAAGTTGGTAAATCAGTTAAA
>JANNCC010000322.1:0-2832 GCA_031386125.1 Chitinophagaceae bacterium | reverse complement strand
GTGATCCGGGAGTGGAGACCAGTCAGCTGATAAAAGTAACAAAAGAGTCTCTCTATAAAGGCATTGAAAAGGCAGTTGCCGGAAACAGGATTGGAGATATTGCTTTTGCTATTCAGGAACACACAGAAAGAAAGCATGGTTATGGTGTAGTTAGAGAATTGGTTGGCCATGGACTGGGAAGAAGCTTACATGAGGATCCCCAGGTGCCAAATTATGGCAAAAGAGGAAGTGGCTCTAAATTAAGGGAAGGATTAGTATTGGCCATCGAACCAATGATCAACCTGGGTAAAAGGGATGTCTACACAGAAGAGGATGGCTGGACCGTACGAACAAAAGATGGTAAACCTTCAGTCCATTTTGAACATGATGTATGTGTAAGAAAAGGCAAAGCAGATATACTTTCAGATTATAGTTTTATTGAGAAAGCAGAAGCCGCCAATCCAAACCTATATAGTAGCTAATTATTATAAAATCCGGTATTTCATTTCAACCCTGATATCTTTCCATATTTCCTGCGGGCTGATATATGTATCATTCAGGCGAAAGACTACCCCTGCTTTTGCAAATGCATCCCTGACTAATTCCGAGCAGATATAATTCTTGTTCTTTTCTCTTTTGCCAATACGTAAAAGAATGCGGGTCATAATACGGATGATCTCCCAGTTGTCGTAAGGCCTGGTCAATTCATCAAGCCCGAAACAGATGGCTTTATTCAATTTTTCCTGTTCCAGTTCGAAGTTTAATTTAGCTAAAACAACCTGTCCTTTATAAGCACGCTTTGTTCCTTTGTAGTCGTGCAGATATTTTGATAAAGGAATAAGACGGATACCAATTTTTGGTTCTGCTTCCAGAATCAAAACCCTTCCCAATTCTTCATCCTTATAAACAATAGCGACATGGCTCCAGGCACTCTTGGTTAGCCGCTGTATGATTCCTGAAAAAGTATAACTGCCTGAACTAAAAAAGATATGCCCTGTTTTTAGCTGGTCTCTTATTTTCTCGTAAGGAAAAACAGGGAGCCCTTTTATTTGTTTTTTAGATATTGCTTCGGCCATTATGAAACGAACTTAACAAAAATTAGTCTTTCTTTGAATAAAACTTACACGTGACAAAGGAGTTAGTAATTATCGGAGGAGGGGCTGCCGGATTCTTTTGTGCAGTGAATGCTGCTAAAATAAACCCTCAGTTGAAAATTACTATTATAGAGAAAACCGGAAAACTCTTATCTAAAGTAAAAGTCAGTGGCGGGGGGCGATGTAATGTAACACATGCCTGTTTTGATATCATAGAGATGAGTAAGAAATATCCCAGGGGGGCAAATTTTGTCAAAAAAATCTTTCACCAATTTTTCACCACAGATACCATTGAATGGTTCAAGCAAAGAGGTGTATTATTAAAGGAAGAGCAAGATGGAAGAATGTTTCCCGTTACTGATTTATCTCAAACTATTGTTGACTGCCTGTTGCGTGAAGTGAGTAATTATGGGATTGAGATTATGATGAATACAGAAGTAAAAAAAATCATCGTTCAACAAGAAAAATTCTGTATACAATTTACAGGGGGTAAAGAAAAAATAGCCGATTTTATTTGTATAGCAAGCGGCGGATATCCTAAGTCAGGGATGTTTACCTGGCTAACAGAACTTGGTCATACTATTGAGAGCCCGGTTCCTTCTTTGTTTACATTTAACTTGCCTGGACATCAGATAACAAAACTGATGGGAGTTAGTGTAGAAAATGTAAGCATAAAGATATCTGGTACTAAACTGGAACAGAATGGCCCAATATTGATTACACATTGGGGACTTAGCGGTCCCGCTGTATTGAAATTGAGTGCCTGGGGAGCGAGGGAATTGTCATTGACAAATTATGACTTTACAATAGCTGTGAACTGGTTGCCTGTATATAACGAACAACAACTGGCCAAAAAATTTCAATCACTTCGGATTGAGATCGCAGCACAAAATGTGTATTCAAAAAATCCATTTGGCCTTCCAAAAAGATTATGGGAGTTTTTATTGAATGCTGCGGGAGTAAACTTGGAAAGAAGATGGGCCGACCTACCATCCATTGAAGCGAATAAACTGGTCAGGAATTTATGTATGGGTGAATTTGCAATCAGAGGAAAAACTACATTCAAAGAAGAATTTGTTACCGCCGGTGGTATAAAGTTGAAGGAGATTGACCACCAGACAATGATGAGCAAAAAAATCCCGAATCTTTTTTTTGCAGGGGAGGTGATGGATGTAGATGGGATAACCGGTGGTTTTAATTTTCAGCATGCATGGACAAGTGGATTTATTGCCGGAAAAGCCATTGCACAATCTTGCTGAAACCTGATTACGTTTCTTTGCACAAATTAACTATGCAGATTAGCATTATCATACCGGTTTATAACGAGGCAGAAAATATAGGTCTTCTTATCAGTTACCTGATTAAGTATCAGCAGAATTTAGTAGCAGAAATAATTGTAGTAGATGCGGGAAGCACCGATGCTACCTTAGTAATTGCCAATAAAGCAGGGGCCCAAACCGTTATTTCACCACAAAAAGGCAGGGGTGCCCAAATGAATTATGGCGCTTCAGTAGCAAAAGGAGATGTTTTATACTTTGTACATGCCGATAGCTTTCCACCTGTTTCATTTGCAAGAGATATTGCTGCAGCTGTTAATAATAAATTTGCTTTGGGGCGATATCGTACAAAATTTAATTCTTCTAAATGGTATTTAAAGATCAATGCTTTTTTTACACGATTCGATTGGTTTATTTGTATGGGTGGTGATCAGACTCTTTTTATAACCAAAAAATTATTCAGGGAAACCGGAGGTTTTAAA
>JANNCC010000292.1:0-2537 GCA_031386125.1 Chitinophagaceae bacterium | reverse complement strand
CTTTTACGCTTACACTGCCCTCAAAGCCACGGTTGTGAACTGCAGCATACTTTACATGGTTTTTTATAGTAGCTATACCCGGCTCGGTATTAAAGTAAGTACCCCTGCGCAGGGTGCCTGTTTTTAATAGCGTAGTGCCTTTCCTGGTTATTCCTTTCCACTTTTGAAATCCGCTACCCTGCCAACCCTGTGCTCTAAAGTTGCCATTAACAAAGCGGACAGCCATTTCTCCGGCACGCACTGGGAATGTGGTGTATACATACCGTTTAAGGGCTGTTTGTTTGGCTTTTAAATTGCTTTCAAATTCGGCAGAATTCATATCTTTATATTGTAATAGCCGCTGTACGGTGATATGGGCGAAAGCTCATGGGTCATTAACAGCGGTTATTTATTTTTTATAAATCAAGGCTCCTTTTCTTAGTGTTATTTTATTTGTATATTTGCATTAGATAACCCTGCTGCAGCTATGGGGTAGGCTACAACCTACGTCCTTAGTATGTAACAGGGTTATTGTTTTTTATAAATTAATGCGCCCTTTCGTAACCTTATTCCCTGCGCTATATTTAGCTTTCCTTTATTAATGATATTGTGCATAGTGTAAGGTTGCATATTTTCATTGACCCGAACAATGAGCGGACTGCCATCATAGTATTTAATATATATCCGGTCTAGTTGGTTGTCTAACCTGTTGCTCCATATCTCATCGGCATCCTTTATTACATTCATCGCCTCTTTTATATAGGACCATCTAGCATCATTATTATCGTCAACTGTATGCCTGATAAATTCATCTGTTAATCTCAGCGAGGAACCCTTAAAGTCTTTTACATCCATAAACCCAGTTTTGCCGGTTGTTTCCTGCCACCATTTTTTCGCCTCTTTGGCAGAAGCGACACCTTCAGGTTCATTCCATTTATGATCAAGCAGCATATCCTGCACGCTAGGTAAATTGTAATGATCTACGGCAAGTATGCTTTTTGTTTTTAACCCGATTTGGTACACTGGCCCATCAAGTTTAAAAATGGCTTTTGTGGTACCACTGTTTCGCTGAAAGTAGGGGTCTATCTTATACTCTTCTTTTGCCCAATCGGACTTACTCTTATCAATGGTAAACCTACCATAGTTGGCAGCCACTCCGGGTACTACGGTGCAGCGGCAGTTCCAGGCATTGGGTGGATAGATGGTATTCCAAATAGTGTCTGTAGGCGGTGCTGTAAACTTATCTAAGGCTTTGTGCTCTGCCCTTACCCTATTGTCGCCTGCGGTTGAGTATTCCAGGTATTGTAAGGTTTTTAAAGTATCCCATTGCTGTGCCATTTGTGCCGATGCAACAGCGGTATTGTACTCAGTCTGCAAAAAATTGACATTAAACTCTTTGCCAGCACTCAGTACTTTATTTCTAAATTCTGTAAAGCTGCGGAGTGTATTATCTTCCCTCACCATCATGTTAGCAAAGTGCCGCATTTGGTAAATGCTTTTAGCAGCACTAAAGGCATGAATGTTTTGCTGAAGGTATGCGCCAAGCTGGTTGCGACTGTCGGTATAATCAAATGAATCTCCGCCAAGCCCTTCGGTTAATGCCTGGAATAATTTGTCGGTATTGTGCCTGTACAAAGCTTCTGGAATGCTGTTTTCACTTACTTTTTTCTCATAAAGCTCCCTTGCGATATTATTGAGCAAATCATCCAGACTGCTATCTGAAAGAACAGGCAAGGTGTTATGCCCACCACAGACAGGGCATGTATGGGCATACAATGCATTTAATTCTGACATGCCCACTAATAGTGGGCCGGGTCGAAAAAATCGGCCATGTTGTGGCGGAACTGCTTCCAGACACTTAGTTTCATATTGCCGGGTGCAGGTTTCTTTTTCTTCGGCTTCTCCCCAGGCCTCTCCGAAGGATCGGGAGTTGGTGGCTGCTGTTTGGCGATCCGATCCTCTTCAGCTTTAGCCTTCAGCTCGTCGTAGTTGTCGGGTTTTGGTATATGGTAGGTTTCGTAGAAATAATCGTCTGCTATAGGTAAGCCGGTTGCCTTTATGGTGCTATCTACCTGTGAGCGTATCATTAGTTCGTTTACATCTATCTCTTCCTCCACAGTAAACTCGCATCCTTCTACCTGAAAACCATAGCTGGCCAATATCTGCAGGAACTTTGGCGTGTTCAAAATATTTCGTACAAATACTACATCATCCTTGGTTATGTCAAGCTGCTGCTTGCCCTGCTCTTTGGCTTTTGCATTGCTGCCACCATTGTCGTTGCTGGTGGTTTCGGTATTGCCCAACACAACCACGCTCATTTCATTGTTGCATGCGTTTTTTAGCCGCTCCTGCAGTTGTCCATCGCCATTGCTTACTTTGCCATCCAGTAGTTCAAACTCCGCCTGTTTGGGTATCATAAGGGCCAAGCTGCTGCCAGCATCTCTCAGTACACCACTCAGTTCCTGCTTTGTCTTTACATCGTGTGCATAATACTTGGCAATACGCATAGGTTGCCCAAATATTTCTACATACTGGCTCCAGTCTGAGAAGTCGCCTTT
>JANNCC010000041.1:0-14965 GCA_031386125.1 Chitinophagaceae bacterium | reverse complement strand
ATTGAAAGTGCAGCATGCTTTACGGGCCTTTACCGCAGCCGATAGAAAAGTAATTAAACAAACATCAGAGAACTATCCTGAAACAGAATTTTATAAAACCGAAGACCTCATCACCCAATTAGGAACCGGGGAAGCATTGGTAACGATATTAAATGAAAAAGGCATTCCCACTCCGCTGGTGCATTGTATGATTCGTCCGCCGCAAAGCCGGATGGATATATTAACAGATGCAGAGATAGATACATTGGTCAGCCATTCAAAAATTGCTGCGAAGTACAATGAAGTAATTGATAGCAAAAGTGCTTACGAAATTCTTACTGAAAAATTAGAAGACGCTGCTAAAAGGGATGCAGAAGACAATGAAGAGAAAGTCGAAAAGAAAACTCCTGCCAGTAAGGAAAAAGGCTTCTTTGATAATCCGGTGGTAAAAAGTATGACAAGAACAGCTGGTAATTCTATTGTTAGAACATTATTAGGTGTGTTGGGATTGGGAGGAAGAAGCCGGAGAAAGAGTTTATTTTAATTTCACCCAACCACCTGCATCCATTTCAATTTTATTTTCTGCCTGGAGGAATTCAATCACCTTCCAGACTTTTTCTTTTTTGATACCAGTAAGTTTCAGCAGCAGGTCTTTGGTGTGCAGCGATTCATATTTCACCATATTGATAATGCGGTGATGCAATGTTTCAAATTCTTCCCTGGTCAACTTAATAGCTTTCTGCCGGAGACAATTATCACAAATGCCGCATGGTTTAATGACCGAATCACCAAAGTATGCACCGATGATGCGACTCCGGCATTCGCCTTCTTCTTTTACATAACTCACCATTTGTTTCATTCTTCGCTGAAACTGTTCTTTCCGTTTATTATAAGCTACCATGTTGATGGTAATGTCTTCCGCTTTGATTCGGTGGCGAAGCATATACAACTGCGGTGAATCCTTCTGCGGATTATATTCAATAATGCCGAAGCGGTGCAGCTCTGCTAATTGTTTTCTTACATCTTCTGCATCTTTCTTCATCAGCCCGGCCATCATTCGTTCTGAGATAGAAGCTGGCTGGTCAAAAATTCCTTCATAAGCCCTGAGCAATGTTTTAATAACAAGCTCCAGTTGCGGATGGGCTGTCTCAAACTCTTGTAAATAATTTTTACTGGAACTAAACATTACAGACGATGGAAGGAAAACCTGTTCATTAAAAGCCAGCCAGCCTTCCTGTTCCAATGCCTTTAATGAGTATAGCGTAGTATGGCTGGCCAATTTAAATTTTCTCAAAAAATCAGAAATATCAAAATCATAATACTCTCCTTCGCCGATGCCGGTTGGTAGTTGTAGATAGTTAGCAACACATTGATAAACGTTTCTTATATCCTCCAGCGAAGGGAAGCGTAATGCAGCCAATTCTTCTAATTCATGCAAATCTCTATCGTCGTACAACAATACAGCATACGATATTTTCCCATCCCTGCCGGCACGGCCTGCTTCCTGGTAATAATTTTCTAAACAGTCAGGCACATCAGCATGAATAACGGTTCTTACATCCGGTTTGTCAATACCCATACCGAAAGCATTGGTGCAAACAATTATTCTTGTTTTACTGTTTATCCAGGCTTCCTGTCTCTTGCTTCTTTCTTCCTGTACTAAACCTGCATGATAAAAATCTGCTGAGATGTTTTGCAGTTTAAGTAACTCACTTATCTCCTTTGTTCTTTTCCTGCTTTTGCAATAAATGATACCTGTTCCCGAAATTTTTCTCAGTATCTCAATAATCTTATTGATTTTAGAATCAACTCTGAAATTGCTGTAAGAAAGATTTTTTCTTTCAAATGACTGGCGAAAGACGCTAAAACCATTGATGATTTCTTCTTCTTTGAAACTCTTAATCCCTCCATTGCGGGGGTTTGGGGGGCTAAGTTTTTCGCAAATATCATTTTGTACATCCGGTGTAGCAGAAGCAGTTAATGCAAGGATAGGAACACCAGGTAACTCTTCTCTTAACGTCGCAATCCGTAAATAAGGAGGACGAAAATCATACCCCCATTGAGAGATACAATGTGCTTCATCTACGGCAATCAACGTAATATTTAATCCTGGTAAATATTCTTTAAATAAAGATGTTTCTAGTCGTTCAGGGGAGACATATAGAAACCTGCAATTACTTTCTGATGCTACTTTAAAAGTTTGGATAACTTCCTTGCGACTCATACCAGAGAAAATGGCAAAGGCAGTAATACTTTTCTTCCGCAAATTTTCTACCTGGTCTTTCATCAATGCAATCAATGGAGAAATAACCAAACAAATTCCTTCTTTTGTCATTGCCGGCACCTGGTAGCATAATGATTTACCACCGCCAGTGGGCATTAAGGCTAACGTATCTTTTCCCTCCAGCACAGCATTGATAATATTTTCCTGTAATGGACGAAATGAATCGAAACCCCAGTATTGTTTTAATATTTTTTGTACTTCAATCAACGGATAACAGCTTGTTTTCAGGCGACAAATTAATGCTTTGCCCTTACTTTTCCGGCTTCCTGAAAACAATCATTTCCACTCTCCGGTTCATAGCTCTGCCTTGTGCCGTACTGTTACTGGCTATGGGTTTTGATTTGCCAAATGGATGTACTTGTATGATGGTGGCAGCAACAATGTTATGGTTCGACAACCACTGTTTTATACTTTCACAGCGTTGAAGACTTAATTCAAGATTGCGGCTGTCTGTTCCGATTGAATCTGTATGTCCTTCCACATAAATACTATCAATGGCAGAGGAGTTCCTGTTTTTAATAAAAAATGTTTCCAGCATTTTTAATGTACCAGGCTTTAAGTCGGCCTTATTAAAATCAAAAAAAGCATCACCTAATTTTAGTGTATCTGGTTTTATCGGGGCAGGTGGAGGTTCTTTAATCAATGTAATATGATTGCTGTCTGTTTTAGTAAATGTAATGGCTAACTCACCTTTACCATATAGCGAATAGTCCATTTCTTTATGTCGGAAATTATAGTTGTAAATCTTTTCTTTGTTCAGGTTGAAATTGGCACAGGCTGTTTCTTTTTCGTTTTCAGGAATCAATTGAAAGTTGTCCAGCACCAACGACACGGTTTGAGTACCGGTCAACTTCTTTTTTCCACCGACAGTATCTTCGCTTACATAAGTGCCAAACGTAAGATACTTCTCAGTGCCATCTGCCACGAAGCTGTATATAAAGGTATAAAACCTGGAGTCAGGTATTTTTTTTAGCAAGACAATACTATCAGGCTGCATTTTTTTTGAAAAAGGTCTGTTGGGCACATAAAATTTTTCTCCGGTACAAATGCCCGGCTTCAGTACCAGCTTTGGATTTAACAAGGCAGAAATGACACCTTTAAAAGTGTACCGGTTGCCCTTTTGCAAACCACATGGCAGTATGGTTCCAATAATGGGACTGAAGCCGGTATAACCAAGCCAGTTATAATTGATGCCAAATGAATTGTTGCCAGGTTTGTTGGTGGTTGCATCATTGGTCAGCATCTGTGCCTTTACATCTTTCAGGTAAAACCAGCCTTCTACGCCACACTCAGCAGTATATTCAGTGCAGGTGTTTACATCTTCAAACCCATCATTTAGTAAAAGATTTGTTTGTGCCGTGGCAAAAGCAAATTGAAGCAGGCAGACCGTAAGCAGTAATCTTGTTTTATGCAGCAAAAAATATTCAGCCATATTGTTTCTTTCAATCAGGGGGATGAAAATAAAATTAATTATTGAAGGAAATGATTTCGGTTAGTTAAAATGCAGGCTTGTAATTAAACTACCTTTTTTATAAACAATCGTACAGAGTTTATCGCAAGCACCACATCACTCATTCCCATTACCAATGCACCAAAAGCAGGAGTGAGGAAACCAAATGCTGCAACAGGTATAGCAACAATATTATAAGCAAAAGCCCAAAAGAGATTTTGTTTGATGGTGATATAAGTATGTTTTCCCAATCCCAGTGCAACCGGAAGGTTTTTTAGTCCATGGTTCATTAGTACTACCTGTGCAGATTGTACGGCTATTTGCGAAGCATCATTCATAGAAATACCGATAGTCGCTTTTGCCAATGCAGGAGCATCATTAATGCCATCACCTATCATCGCAGTCGGGGCAATGGCACTCAACGCAGTTATCTTATTTAGTTTTTGCTCTGGTGTTTGTTCAGCAATTACGGTATCAATTCCTAGTTGGGAGGCCAATTCATTACATTTAGCCAGCCTGTCGCCACTTAATAAAATGGTTTCAATGTTTTTGCTGTGCAAATAATCAATCACTGATTTTGCTTCGGGTCTTATTTCATCTTTCACATTAATCCATCCAAGCAGTGTATCATTTTTGATAATGTAAACATTATGTGTATCGTCATCCGTCATTTTTGCAGCTACTTTGAAAGAGCCTGCCCACCAGGTATTATCTTCGATATCTTCTGCTTTCACACCAAAGCCTTTTACCTCTTCAATCTTTTTCCATTTGATTTCCTCTTTGGCTTTCCATTCAGCAGTGATAGACTTTGCAATCGGATGGTTCGAATATTTTTCTAAAGAGTAAGCAATTTTTTTAAACTCCAATTCTTTGGTATTGCCCGGCTTAAAACCTGAAACAATAAATTTTCCGGTTGTCAATGTTCCGGTTTTATCAAATACTACCTGCTTAATGTCTTTAAACGTTTCAAGGCTGGTAGCATTACGAAACAGAATACCGGTTCTGGCTGCACGGCCCAACCCTACAGCAATGGCTGCAGGAGTGGCTAATCCCATGGCACAAGGGCAGGCTATCACAAGCACAGCGATGCTTCGCATTAATGCAGGTGTAAAATCTTTCAGCACAATCCAGGTAACGATTAATGTTAATACTGCTATTCCCAGCACTACCGGAATAAATATAGCACTGATTTTATCTGCCAATACCTGCACCGGTGGTTTTTCTCCCTGTGCCTGCTTCACCATATTGATAATGCCGGATAGTACAGTATCGCTTCCAACTGCAGTTACCAGTGCCTTTACTGTTCCATCACTGATAACACTTCCACCAATCAATTTATCTTTTGCAATTTTATGTACAGGTGCACTTTCACCGGTTACAATCGCTTCATTTACCTGTGCCTCACCCCAAAGAATTTTACAGTCAATAGGTACTTGTTCGCCACTTTTAATCAGGATTAAATCACCAACTCTCAGATTTGTATTCTCTACCGGAAATATCTGTTCTTTATGTTCATCATCAAAAGCAATCATATTGGCCATTACTTTTTGCGATTTGGCCAGTTTATTCAATTCCCGTTGTGTAGAAGCAATGGAAGCCTGTTCAAGATAATTTCCAAGAAACACTAACGTAATGATGGTAGCAGCTGTTTCATAAAATAAGTATTGCTCAGCCTGTCCTGTCAATGAGCCATATAAGCTATAAAAGAAAGCAGCCGTTGCCCCAACTGCTATTAATACATTCATATTCGGCATTCCATTGCGGATGCTTTTCCAGGCACTCTTGCCAAAAAAACTCATACCAACGAGATAAACAGGAATAGTCAATGCCAGTTGCACCCAATGGTTCATCAGCCAGTGAATATGCACACCGGGAATCATGTGCAGCATCAGCAATGCAGTAAAAGGGAGGCAGAACCAAAACCGTTGCAAATGAGTTGAGAGAAATGTTTTGAGTTTTGAATTGTTGCTTTCAAATCCCTCTGGTGTATCATTCACTACTGTGTAACCAAGTCCTTTTATACCGGCACTTATTTTTTCTTTAGGGAGGGCTTCATTATAATCAAATATCACATCACCGGTGGCAAAATTCACTTTCACATTTTTCATACCTTGTTTTTCCAGGTATTTATGAATATTGAGGGCACAGGTAGTACAATCCATTCCTTCCACCTTCCATTGAATCTTTTCCATGGCACAAAGTTACCCAAACTGTCAAAGCCTCTTTTTCGACAAGGGGAATATGTTTACAACATAGTTGCTATATCGCATTAAATTTGTGGCATGGAATGGACATTTTCAATAGATAATATCAACAGGGTTGCAAAAGAATTCTGGAAGGCAGTTGAAAGCAAAACTGTTATTGCTTTTCAAGGCCAGATGGGGGCAGGGAAAACTACTTTTATTCATGCTTTATGTGATGTCAAAGGAGTGAAGGACGTAGTGGGCAGTCCCACATTCTCTATCATTAATGAATATGAGTACGATTGTGAGGGAACGAAGAAGCCTCTTTTTCACCTGGACTTATATCGTATAAAAGATGAAGAAGAAGCCTTGCGGGCAGGTGTGGAAGATGCTTTATGCAGCGGCTATATCTGTTTGGTTGAATGGCCGGATAAAGCCACCGGTATCTTTCCGGGTGATACAATTAATGTCTTTATAGAACTGGTTGATGCTAAAACGAGGCATCTGAAAATTTCTAATATTTAAGTACATTTGAAGTAATACAGACAGATGCAGCTGTCTCGAAACCAGAAACTCTTAACTCGCAACTTTTCTAATGAGCCAGCAAAAGCCCAAAATAAGTACTTCTTTCAGCTACGAAACATTAGAAGAGACATTAGATATAAAGCCTAAAGCAGAAGGCATGATGATTGGCATTCCCAAAGAAATTGCTTTCCAGGAAAACCGGATTGGCCTTACACCGGATGCGGTGAGTGTACTGATAAGTAACGGTCACCAGGTAATGATTGAACACAATGCCGGCGAAGCCTCTCATTTCCGGGATAAAGATTATAGTGAAGCAGGTGCAAAGATTGTGTATGACCGGGAAAGTGTTTTCAAAGCTCCGCTGTTGGTGAAAAGTGCACCCATCATTGATGAAGATTTAAACTTGTTGCAATTAAATCAGATTATCATTTCTCCCATCCATCTTTCCGTAATGAAGGCGGAAATATTAGAGAAGATGATGGAAAAAAGAATAACAGCTATTTCTTTCGAAAACCTGAAAGATGATAGTGATTCATATCCCATCGTTCGCAGCATGAGTGAAATTGCCGGCAGTGCGGTGATGCTGATTGCAGCACAATATCTTGGTTCGGCTAATCATGGTAAGGGTGTATTGTTGGGTGGTATCTCCGGTATTGCACCTACAAAAGTTATCATCATCGGTGCAGGTATAGTAGGGGAGTATGCAGCAAGAGCAGCCCTGGCATTAGGAGCTTCGGTAAAAGTATTTGACAACAGTGTTTATCGTTTAAAACGTTTACAGAATAATATCGGGCATCGTCTATGGACTTCTGTTATAGAACCGAGGATGCTGTCCAAACAATTAAAAACTTGTGAAGTGGCCGTTGGTGCCTTAGGTTCGGAAACTGGCAGAACACCGATGGTGGTGGCAGAAGAAATGGTAAGCAATATGCGGCCCGGTTCTGTTATCATTGATGTGAGTATTGATCGTGGCGGTTGTTTTGAAACTTCTGAAATTACTTCACATGAGCATCCCATTTTTATGAAATATGGGGTGATACATTATTGTGTGCCCAATATTCCTTCCGGCTTCTCCCGGACTGCCTCACAGGCTATCAGCAATGTGCTGATGCCATTACTATTGGAAGCTGGTGAAGAAGGAGGATTTGAAAAACTGCTCTGGCATCAGATACATCTGCGCAGCGGTATCTATCTTTTTAAAGGGGCATTAACTAATTTCTATCTTAGCCAGCGGTTTGATTTGAAATACACGGATTTGAATTTGCTGATTGCCAGCCAGCGATGAAGACATCTGCATGACAACATATTTTTCAAACTTTATTGAAAAATTCCGGCGTATCACTTCTGCCGGAAATTATATTCCAGAAATTGATGGGTTGAGGTTTGTTGCCATATTTTGGGTGGTTGTATGGATGCACTTACCCGCCATCATAAACACCAACCTGTTTAATGGAAAACTGATCACCAATCCATACATCTCGGCCGTTATTTTGGAGGGAGGGCATGGTGTTTCCTTCTTTTTTATGATCAGTGGTTTTATACTGGCATTACCATTTATAAAGGAAAGAATGCCCTCCGGCAGCCCAGTTTCTTTAAAGAAATATTACTTACGACGACTTACCCGGTTAGAGCCTCCATACCTGGCAGCATTGCTTATTTCATTTGTTTTATTAGTTCTTGTTAAGGGTCAATCTTTTACTGACTTATTACCTCACCTTGGTGCATCGTCTGTTTATTTGCACAATATAATTTTCAATAACCACTCAACAGTGCTGGGAGTAGCCTGGTCGCTGGAGGTGGAAGTTCAATTTTATGTACTGGCTCCTTTTCTTTGTTTTATTTTTTTAATAAAGATCCATGTAATACGGCGTATTATCCTTGTTCTGCTGATTTTGCTTTCAGGAGTGTATGCCTGGTATAATTTATGGCAGTTGCCAACAATACTTCCAGGTTTTCTTTGCTATTTCTTTTCAGGAATGCTGTTGGCTGATTTGTATTGCAACGGGCATCAGCTGAAACTCAATAACCGGGTTAGCCTGGTTACTGGTGCTTGCATTCTTCTTGGCCTGCCTTTCGTTATTTCTCTTCATTCTATATGGTTTTTTCTGCTGAAACTTTTTTTAATGAATGCTGCTTTTTACCTGGTACTTTTTAATGCAGGGCTAAAAAAGCTGATGAGCCACCAGGTCATCACCATTATTGGGGGCATGTGTTATTCCATTTACCTGCTTCATTTGCTTATTATGTCAGGGGTGTCACAAGCTCTTGCAAAAATGCCATTGCTTCATGGAGCGGGGGGAGTGGTTGTGTATGGAGTATTGCTGTTGGCAGCCGTATTAATTTTAAGTGCCTGTTTTTACAAACTTATTGAGCAGCCTTGTATGAAGAAGGAGTGGTATAAAAAACTGTTTAGCAAGAAAAGGGAATAAGGCTTATCACAAATTTTTGATTGCGGGGAATAAAGTGTCCTGAACCCGACTCTTACAGGCAACAGAAATATCAATTTATTTACTCTGTTTTCCGTTTGGCCTTACAGTACAAAAAGTATATATTGTAATCTAAAACATAGTTATGAAAAAAATAATCCCCTTTTTGCTTTTCATCGCATTGGCTGGTTGCGGTAAAAAAGAGTGGTCGAAAGATTACCTCGTTAAGAAATGCAATAAAGAAATGAAGAAGAATAGTGAGGTTAACGGTCTTGTAAGTGGCCCGAACCTAGAGAAAATATGTGATTGCGTCTCTGACAAGATGATGGGTAAATACAAATCAGAATCTGAAGCCAATAAGGACAAAACGGGTGCCGAAGAAATAGGCAGGGAATGTGCTATGGAAGTATTGATGCCTAAGGAGGAATAATTCCAATCTGATAGTAACCAAAAGCGGTTCAGTTTTTTTTATAATCGTTGAGGGAAAGTACATGCTGGCAAAACCGGTACTCTACTTCATCATTACTGCTTACAACCACTAATCTGTCTTTACAGTAATCGTTAATTAAACGGTGGTATAATTCAATTCCCGCTGCATCCAGGTTCGTACATGGCTCATCCAGTAAAACAATAGCAGTATTAGAAAAAATACATTGCGCCAGTTTTACTCGCTGTTTCATTCCGGATGAGTAATAGCGGATTTGTTTGTTTACCGCTTTTTCCAATCCAACAGCCGCAATTATCGAATCAGTAGTTACATCTGAAAGAAAAGGCTTAAACCCATGATGAAAGTCTAAAAATTCCCGTAGCGTCATTTCTTCCACTACTTCTAAGTAAGGAGCACAAATGGACACATTCCGATACACTTTTTCATTATCAATTATTTCATTTTCCATTCTCCATTCGGCCTTTCCTTCATTAATATACATGCCTCCGCTTAAAGCCTGCAACAGGGTACTCTTTCCCGAACCATTCGGCCCGGTGATAGCATAAGATTGGCCAGCTTCAAATGTGTAGTTGAAATGACGGAATATCCAGTCACGGTTGAACCGCTTACCGGCATCAGACAGGCAAATCGTCATCGCTGCTGCCTTTAGTAAAACGTTTGATGATACCTCTTCCGCTTTCACGGATGAAAGTTACAATTTCATCCCGTTCATCAGTGGCGGGCATTTCTTCCTCAATATATTCAACAGCCTGGCTGGTGTTCATATTTTTATTATACAATACCCTGTAAATATCAAGAATGTGATTGATGCGTTCAATGCTGAATCCTCGTCTTTTTAAACCAACGGAATTTACACCAGCATAGCTTAATGGATTGCGACCTGCTTTTATATAAGGAGGTACATCTTTAGTAACCAATGAACCACCGGCGACAAATGTATGATTGCCAATTTTTACAAATTGATGCACAGCACACATACCAGCCAATATGCTCCATTCACCAATAGTAACATGCCCTGCTACTTGTGTGTTATTGCTGACAATACAATTATCACCGACCAGGCAATCATGTGCAAAATGTGAGTAGGCCATGATAAGGCAATTTTTACCGATCACTGTTTTTTCCCGGTCTGCTGTGCCACGGTTAACAGTTACAAATTCCCGTATGGTGGTATTATCGCCTATAACAACTGTTGAATATTCGCCATGAAATTTTAAATCCTGCGGAATGGCGGCTATAACAGCACCGGGAAAAATGCGGCAATTCTTGCCGATCCTGGCGCCTTCCATAATAGTTACATTAGAACCTATCCAGGTACCATCGCCAATCTCTACATCCTGGTGAATGACGGTAAAAGGGTCAATCTTTACATTGGTTGCCAGCCTTGCATTAGGATGAATATATGTATGTGGATGAATCATGCGGTTAATTAAAAATAGCCCCCTTAAGGGGGACGGTAAAGTTAGCAGATACAGCTAAAAAAAGGAATTTTTTTAACGATAGATTGTTAAAAATCAGTTTGAAACGGTACGAATCAAAGTCGCAACATTAAAATTGCAGGAGATTTTGTAGATTTGCCGTACTAATGCACAATCCTCCGGATATACTGGCTTTGGCGTATAAGCAAAACCTGATGCAGGACCAATTGGTATTACTGCAGGAAAGGGAACAGCTAATTCCCGGCTCGGTTAATTATACGATCAACCGCTACAGCCGCAATGCTCAATGGAATATTGAAGATACTGGCATGTTAGTCTATCACTATGCTAAAAGCGAACCCAAAGAAAACTATCTGGAACTGCGGTTTTGTGTTAGTGGAAATGTGTACTGCCGTAAAAAAAATACAGAGTGTGACATGTGCCAGTTCAGCGCATCAAAAACCTGTATGGAAAGAGTGGATAGTGTCGATGTGGTAAGTTTTAAATTCTCACCTGCACATCTCAGTCAGTTTGTAAAGCCAAGAAAAGGTAATACAGTTCTGACGGATGATATATTGAATTTCGACCATCGTTCTTCGTTTACCAAAATTCTTCCTTTGTGTGGTAAAACAAGAATGGTACTGGAAGGTGTATTGAACCATACTTACAGCGACAGCCTGGAAAACATCTACATTAATGCCCAAACCCAGATGTTATTATTATACAGCCTCGACTGTATGCTGGGCGAAAAAGAAATTGATGTGGTGAATTGTAAGTTCCTGGCCAATGAACTCGACAGGGAAAAAATCGTCAAAGCAAGAGAAATATTATTGCAGCACATCGGTGAGCCTATCACCATTAAAGAACTGAGCCGTAAAGTGGCCATCAACGAATGTTACCTGAAAAAAGGGTTCAAAGAATTATTCGGTACTACGGTGTTTGATTTCTACCAAAGCCAAAGGATGGAACATGCAAAATACCTCTTGTACGAAAAAGGATTAAGCGTAACCGAAGTCTCCATGCTCCTTGGCTATTCCTCCATCTCTCACTTCTCCACCGCATTCAAAAAGCACACAGGTCTCAAACCTTGTGAGTTACTGCTAAGATAACATTGCGTAAAACGACCCATTCACTCAATAGGTCTTCTTCAAACCCGGATCAGTCAAAATAATATAATCACCAAGGTTACTGAACTTATCCCAGTCAGGATTATTAAAGGAGCTGTCACTGAAACAACTGATGTTTAAAATTTTCAGCCCGGCTTTTCTTTTCTGTAGTTGTTCAGCAGTACCCAATTTTTCATCACAATGAAAACGACCTACCAGGTGAAATATCTTTTCGTCTTTATGTTTCCGCCAGTAATTATAAACACTGTAGGCCATCCCCGCATCCCAAAGACTCTGGCTGTAAAAAATTTTAGCATTGCTGGTGCCGGGGCTGCCTCCTTTCATAAAGTCCATAAACTTTTCCCGGTACCGGCCCGTAGAAGTATCGTAAGGGAGCGGAGGTAAGAAACGTTTTGATGTCTTGGGAAGACTATCTAATGACTTCATTCCTTTGCGGCTTACTATATTTACATATCGTCTCGGTGGGTTGGCGGCAATTACAGCCAGTTTATTTAGTTTAGCTATTTCAACAGCCGGTTTATAATCTTTATAATTAGTCCAAGCTCTTGCTTCTTTTATCATCCGTTCTTCGCTTATATATCCGTTCAAGTATTCATTCAGCACTAATTGGCAATCCGTTTCAAACATTTCCAGGCTTAAGGCCAGGTGGCCGGCATATTGTTTATGCAATGCCTCAAAAATTATATGCTCCAAATAATGCCCGGCACTGTCATTATGTTCTTCTCCAAAAAATAATACATCGGCGGATGCACAATCGGTGGCTATTTGTTCCGGGGTGGTTAGTTGTTTGGTTTTTGTATTATAAATTTTATAATGCTTCTCTATACCTGTTTGAGAAAGGCAGGACAGGCAAACGAGGAAAGCAGCACAAAGAAAAAAGGGTTTCATCGGTAAAATTTTTAATCAGGGCAAAGCTAAAGATTTGCAGCCATGCAGGGAGGTGAACTATTGTTGCGATAATTTCTCCTTTTTCTTTAGACTTTTCAACATTCGTTTTCTATTTTTGCCAGATTGAAATTGATTTCCGCCATATTATCGCTTTATATTCTGGCTTTAACAGTAGTGCCTTGCTGCTCATTTGATAATTGCCCGGAGGATAAAACAGATTTGTCAGCTCAGACGGAGCAATCAGCTAATCATGAAAGTGGTGATAATGATGGATGTGGTTTATGTTCACCTTTCTTTAATTGTGAGGGCTGTATCTGCGCCTCTTATGTTTCTGAACAGATAACATTTACGTTCGACATTATACTGCCAGCCGAAACCACTTATGCTGGTTTAATATCTTCCTTTCATTCTTACGACTTCCATTCGATCTGGCAACCGCCACAATTAGTGTAACCCACTTTATCATTTTTCTAATCACTTAATTTATTATGGATTAAGTGTGTTCTCATTTATTCATCATCGTAAGAATTTATCATGCTCAATAAAATCATTCATTTCAGTATAAAAAATAAACTCATCATTGGGGTAATGACATTGGCTCTCATTGTATGGGGTTTATGGAGTGCCACCAAACTACCTGTTGATGCATTGCCCGATGTTACCAATAACCAGGTGCAGGTAATAACACAGGCTCCCACACTGGCAGCACAGGAAGTAGAGCAGTTTATCACTTATCCTGTCGAAAGGTCATTATCCAATATTCAGGGCATTGAAGAAATGCGTTCTTTCTCCCGTTTCGGATTAAGTGTAATCACTATTGTGTTCAAAGAAAATATAAACATCTATTTTGCCCGGCAGCTTATTGCTGAAAAACTAAAAATCGCTGAAGGAGAAATTCCCAAAGGAATGGGTACTCCTGAAATGGGGCCTGTAACTACCGGCCTTGGTGAAATCTATCAATATGTTATGCATCCGAAAAAAGGCAGCGAACAAAAATATTCTGCTATGGATTTACGTACCATGCAGGATTGGATAGTTGGCCGCCAGTTAACCGGCATTCCGGGGGTGGCAGAAGTAACAGGTTTTGGGGGCATCAGTAAGCAGTACGAAGTGGCACTAAACCCCGACAGGCTCAAAGCCATGAACGTAACTATACCTGAAGTTTTTATGGCACTGGAAAAAAATAATGAAAATACCGGGGGTGCTTATATTGACAGAAAACCCAATGCCTACTTTATCCGTGGTGTGGGGCTGGTAAAATCTTTTGCGGATATAGAACAGATTGTTGTTAAGCTGCAAAATGGTATTCCCATATTGATACGGGATGTAGCTACCGTACAATTTGGTTCGCCACCCAGGTACGGAGCTATGACCTACAATGGTGAAAAAGAAGTGGTGGGTGGCATTGTACTGATGATGAAAGGGGCCAACAGTGCATCTGTTGTTGAACTGGTAAAAGAAAGAATGAAAACGGTAAAAAAATCATTACCGGAAGATGTAGAGATTGAAGCATTTCTTGACCGTACCGATCTTATTGACCGTGCAATAAATACCGTAAAGACAAACTTGATTGAAGGCGCATTGATTGTAATATTAATACTGGTGTTGTTTTTAGGAAACCTTCGGGCAGGCTTAATTGTAGCGTCTGCCATTCCTTTGTCTTTATTATTTGCATTAGCCTTAATGAATTTGTTTGGTGTTAGTGCCAACCTGATGAGCCTGGGTGCAATTGATTTTGGTTTGATAGTAGATGGAGCCGTAATTATTGTAGAAGCCACATTACATTTTCTGGGAGCGAAAAAATTAACGGGCAAACTATCGCAGCCGCAAATGGATGAAGCCGTGGAAAGCAGTGCAAAAAAAATGATGAGTTCCGCAGCATTCGGCCAAATCATTATCCTGATTGTGTATTTACCAATCCTTTCATTGCAGGGAGTGGAAGGAAAGATGTTCCGGCCAATGGCAGAAACGGTAGCCTTTGCCATATTAGGTGCATTACTGTTATCGCTTACATATATCCCAATGATGAGTTCTTTGTTTCTTTCTAAAAACATGAAACATAAAAGAACTTTTTCTGACAGGATGATGGATTTCTTTCAAGGATTATACGCGCCAGTTTTAAAAGGAGCTATAAAAATAAAATATGCAGTAGTAGGTATTGCAGTTGCTTTATTAATTATAGCTCGTGTTATATTTAAAAATATGGGAGGTGAATTTATACCCACGCTGGAAGAAAT
>JANNCC010000245.1:0-6090 GCA_031386125.1 Chitinophagaceae bacterium | reverse complement strand
AATTATTCCAAACAATAAGCAGGAAAAAGAAGATTTTTTTCATCCCTGAAAATTAAGAAAAAGATGATGAGAATTTTCCAAGAGTTGAACCTGAAGGAAAATAGAGTTATCAAGCTTAAACTCCTGGAAAGCTTGCCGAACGTCACTTCCTCCTCTTACTCAACAAATACTTTTCATGTATCACCGTACCCATCGGCTTGGTGTACACTTTCCCTTCCACCCAAGAGATGATGTCGAGATAGGCAAACGAACGGGTTTCAAAACGGTTCTTCTCTAAATGTTTGATGGTGTGCAGAAATTTTTCAAACTCCGGTTTTAGTTGCCGGGGTGATAAAGGAATGGACTGGCGTAAAAATTTAAACATGGCTTCTTCCACCACTGTCAGGTTTTTCATTTTTGCCATAAAGCGGTACACAGATTTGCTGAGCGATTCCATCAGCATGTCATTGCCCAGTTCATAATGTGCCATCAGGTGTACTAGCCTAGCATAGCATTGCAGGTCGTAACGAAGATTGGTTTTATCATTGATGATCATTTGCAGGTAATCAATACAACGGTTATAATCGCCACTGCCAAAACAAAGCATGGCAAATTTATAATTGAGTACCAGTATGCGGTGTGTATCTATAAAAAGATGGTCGGCTTCCAGTTTTTCTTCAATACCCGGAATAAGCGGAAGCCCTTGCTTAAAAGTGCCGAGCATAAAATGCTGGTTGATGCGGGCCGTACTTATATAAATGAAAGCAAGAATGCGGAAACTATCATGGTCTTTCACTCTGTCTGTCTGCGCCACTTTTTCAAACTTCTTTAATGTTTTTTCAAACTGGCGATAGTTGCGTAAATCAAAATGTGCATTCAATAAATTATGAATGCCTTTGATATAGTGGCCGGTTTCCACCCGTAGCATCAACGGCTGTTCGGCAAAAAGGTCTACCCATTTTTGACTATAGCGATAGTATTGTAAAAAATCCTGGCGAATAAAAGCATACCAGGTGTAACTCTGGTATAAATATAGCCGTTCATAAAAACCAGTTTGCTCCCACACATCTTTGGTCAGATTGTCTTTCATAAACTGCCGCACATCTTTTTCATCTTCTTCATTTCTTGCATGGCCATGCTGCACAAACCAACTGTATAGTTTTAAGGCGAGGTTAGAAAGCCTTGCCACTTTTTCAATATGACTGCTTACCTCATTGGCTTCGGCAGAAAGTACCTCGGCCCTGTCCTGCATGCTGCGGGTAATGTGCAGGTTCTCTATCCGTTTTTCCAACGCAATGGCCTGCGGCAGAAAGTTGAACTTTTGGTTAGCCTTTGCTATTTCCTTTGACCTTTCTAAAATGCGGAGACTTTGTATAAATAATCCTTTCTTATACAAAATATGAGCATAGTCAAACTGCTCATTCAATTGCAGGTCGAGACTGTCAGCACTTTTTAATAAGCGAAGGCTTGCTAATATTTGTTTGTAGAGATGGGTTTTAAGATTGGCCAGCTGTGGCTTGGTTACATCATCCAGCTTTTTTAGCAGGGGCTTCTCATCGTAGTCTTTTAGTTTGTCAAGGGCATCAAAAAGCCGGACGATTTTGAGGTCTTCTTTGCCGGAACTCCGTTTGATATAGAGCTTAAAATGCCGTTTTTCGGCCTTTTCCAGCGACTTTATCAGCTGAAATAATATGTCGGTTGAACGGTTGGACATCATTGCAAATATATCCTGAAACGCTTAACAGTAAAGGGTTTTAATAAAAAGATAACCCGTAGGCATCATAAAATCAGTATCAAATTGGGTTGAATGGAAAGCAAGTAGCCTATACCTTTGTTTTAGAAAGATGCAGGATACATACAGCAGGCAATCGTTAGAAGGAAAGTGAAAATCGTTAGAGGTCTACAGTGCATCGAAAAATACTACTTTTTTAAGAATTTCATATGGCAAGCAATCGTTAGAGGTCAGTCCGTTTCTACGGAAGGGCCTTTTTTTGTTTTAGACACTGCTAATGTAACAATTAATTAATACCAACAAGATTTCTTCTGTTCTTTTTTCAAGTTTTCTATCTATTGCGTCTTTTTGTTGAATAAAGTCAATTAGCAACAGCAAGCCCTCACTGGCTGATTCTCTATCTTCATGCCGCAAAAAAAGAAATCTATGGCTATTCGTATTTTCATAACCGGCGGCACTTTCGATAAAGAGTATAATGAACTAAACGGTGAACTTTATTTTAAAGACACTCATATGTCTGAATTGTTGGAGAAAGGCCGTAGTAAAGTGCCTGTAGAAATAAGGACATTGATGATGGTGGACAGCTTAGAAATGACGGGTGAAGACCGGGATCTGATTGCACACCAGTGTAACCAATGCGAAGAAATGATGATTGTCATCACTCATGGTACTGATACCATGAGTGAAACAGCAAAAGTGCTGGCGCAAAAAATAAAAGATAAAACGGTTATTCTTACCGGTGCTATGATACCGATTAAGTTTGGTAGCTCTGATGGTTTGTTTAATCTTGGCAGTGCTTTGGCCTTTGCACAAACATTGCCGCCTGGTGTTTATGTAGCTATGAATGGCCGCTATTTTAACTGGGATAATGTACGAAAGAATAAACAGACGGGTGTGTTTGAAGAAGTATTGTGAGTTTCTTTCATTATTGTTGTGGCGGAGGCCTTTCACCGTCAGGTCCGCCTGGTGGTGAACCTTGCCGGTCTTTACCGGCCCATTGGTGATCTTGGCTGAGCCATCATGCTGATTACCTGGTGAATGATGTCATCAAATTTTGTTTGTTGTTCTGTGTCTACATATTGCTCTTACTTTCTGAAAATGATTTAGAGTATAAACATCGAGCCTATCAGTTACATTCTGTTGCTTAACCAAGTCAAAAAACTCCTCTTTATTTTTCTTTAATTTCATTCGTAGAAAATCTGTTATTTCCCTATGACCTTTAACTAATACTTCTAAAGTATTTTGTTGTTTCGTGTCGAGCCTTAATGCTTCAATTAAAAAAAGTGGTGGTGATTTGTTTGGCGGAAAATTCCAACCGGGCTGTGGTAGTTTTCTATCAGGCACCCGAAAGCAGGTTTGTTTCCCTGCCTTAGTTGCTATATCAGCCCCTGTTCACTCAAATGGATTCAAGTATTGACGCATCAAGCTAACAAAATCATTCTGAAAAAATTAAGTTCATACTGGCCTGAACGGGTGGACGCAAAAAACCCGTCTTATTAAGGCCGGCTACTATTAAATGCGTACTTTTAAATGAATGAAAAAGAATGCCTCTGTACTTATCGCTGGTCTGTTTGCAATTGGCCTGTTAGCTTTTATTCCTAAATCAATGTACCAGGATCCCTGGCCGGTTCCTGATGCCTATAAGAAAAAAATAAACCCTTTAAAAAGGGATGCAACATCTGTTGTAACAGGAAAGGCTCTTTATAACCAGTACTGTAAATCCTGTCATGGTACAAAAGGGAAAGGTGATGGTCCAAGGGCTTCTTTGTTAGATACCAAATCCAGCGATTTTACCAAAGCTGTCTTTCAGTCGCAGACAGACGGAGCATTGTATTATAAAACTGAAATGGGCAGAAAAGATATGCCTTCTTTTAAAACTATAATTCCGGATGCAAATAGTATCTGGGCTGTTATAAATTATTTGAGAACACTGAAATAATATCCGGGTTTGTTAAAGTCGAAGAAGTCAAAGACTATTTTAAGTGCCTTTTTTTATTTTTATATTTATTTCAGCTACCTCCTTTTTAATAAATAATCTTGCGGAAAGTAAAAATCTAACGATTTTGCACTCCCTCTTTTATGGCAAATCCCCGCAAAGCAGCAGTTGGTTTTATTTTCATTACTCTTCTTATCGATGTGATGGGTTGGGGATTGATCATCCCGGTAATGCCCAAGTTGATTTCAGAACTGAAACATATTCCTGTTAATGAGGCCAGCTCCTACGGTGCATTGCTGCTTTCCGTCTACGCCATTACACAGTTTTTATTTGCGCCGGTAATAGGCAACCTTAGTGATAGATATGGACGTCGCCCGGTATTACTTTCATCCATGCTTGGTTTTGGAATTGATTATATTTTTCTGGCTCTTGCTCCTTCGTATGGCTGGTTGTTTGTTGGCCGCATCATAGCTGGTTTCACTGGTGCCAGTTTTACTACAGCCGCTGCATATATCGCTGATGTTAGCACCGCCGAGACAAGAGCTAAAAATTTCGGGATGATTGGTGCTGCCTTTGGGTTGGGTTTTGTTATCGGGCCGGCACTCGGCGGTCTGTTAGCCGGTTGGGGTGTTAGAGCTCCTTTTTACGCAGCCGCAGGTCTTTGTTTGTTGAATGCTTTGTACGGGTACTTTGTGTTACCCGAATCGTTGGACAAAGAACATCGTCGTCCTTTTCAATGGAAAAGAGCTAACCCACTTGGTTCGCTAAAGTTTTTACAAAAGACTCCCGGTATTGGCGGCCTTGCTATTTGTTACTTTTTAATATACCTCGCTGCACAAGCAGTGCAGGGCAACTGGAATTTCTTTACCATCTACCGTTTTAGCTGGAGCGAAAAAATGGTAGGTATTTCTTTAGCGGTTGTTGGCTTGCTGGTGGGTGTTGTTCAAGCCGGATTAACAAGAGTAGTGAATCCAAAATTGGGTAACGTAAAAAGTATTTACCTCGGTTTATTTCTTTACACTGTCGGGTTAGTATTATTTGCCTTTGCTACAGAAGGCTGGATGATGTTTGCTTTTCTTGTTCCTTATTGTTTGGGTGGCATTGCCGGACCATCCTTGCAAGCTACGCTAGCCAAACATGTGCCACCGAACCAACAAGGCGAACTGCAAGGTGCATTGACCGGGTTAATGAGCCTTACAACAATCATCGGTCCATTGATGATGAATAATTTGTTTACTTTTTTTACCAGTGAAAAAGCTCCGTTTCATTTTCCGGGTGTTGCTTTTTTATTGGCGGCCATTTTCATGCTGAGCAGTCTTATCATTGCATGGGTTTTCTTGAAAAAAGAAAATGTTATCGCTGCTCAAAAAACTATTTAACAGCTTTCTTCAGTGCTTCCACTGTTTTCTTTTCGCTTCCAATAAATATTTTATTATTAATGATCGTAACAGGACGTTTCAAAAAAGTATCCTGTTCAAGTATATAATTGCGATAATCTTTTTCTTCCAATTTTTTGTCTTTTAATCCCAGTTCTTTATACATAATAGCCCTGCGGCTGAACAATGCTTCATAGCTGCCGGCCAGATCTTTCATTTCACCCAGTTGAGACGGAGTTATTTTTTCTGTTCGGATATCCTGCATGGAAAACCCTTTCTTGTCAATCTTCGTTTTTTTAATGATCGCCTGACAGTTGGTGCATTTGGCAAGATGATACATTTTTTTCATGTGTTTATTATCGTTTTAATTAGCCACATGTAATTCGCCGTAAATATTCTGCCTGTCGGTAGGTTTTACTAATGGCTCATTTCATGTTGCTAAAACATTGTAAAGAGGCTGTTGGTTCACTAAATTTTAAATTGCTTTACTTTGCATTCTTAATTTATACTATGGGCAAAGATGAAGTTTTCAGAGAAGAAATTGAGCAGGCAAGTGACTTTAAATTTGGCGCTAATGTGGCCAAAGTTTTTGATGATATGGTGAACCGTTCTGTTCCTTATTATGGGGAAATGCAACGGATGATGGCTGAACTGGCCGCTAACCATGCCGCCGAAGGCACTTTTGTATATGATCTTGGCTGCTCTACCGGCACAACCATGATTGGTATGAATACCATGGTGGACCAGAACATCCGGTTTATCGGTATAGATGACTCACAAGAAATGCTGGACAAATGCAAATCAAAGCTGATGGAGCTTGGCTTTTCCCGTCCTTATGAATTGCAATGTGCGGATTTGGGACAAGGGGTAAAAATTGAAAATGCTTCTGTGGTTGTATTGTGTCTTACGCTTCAATTTGTACGACCTATTTACCGGGAACAGGTATTGAAAAATATTTATGACGGTTTAAATTCTGGTGGTGTTTTAATACTCGTAGAAAAGATACTGGCAGAAGAAAGTAATTTCAACCGTGACTTTATTGAATATTATTATAATTATAAACGCCG
>JANNCC010000235.1:0-15970 GCA_031386125.1 Chitinophagaceae bacterium | reverse complement strand
ACTCCAAAATCGGGTATGTGCAACGCATAATACGTTTCATATACATACAATAGGTTCCGGCGAAAATCAGGGTTATACTCATCTAGTAACTGAAATTTATAATCACTATACGAAAAAACTCCAAGCCCTTTGTTTGTGTTTTTCCCATTCCAAAAAATATCGGTTGGCAAAGGAGTCCCTAGTTTGAATTTTAACTTGTCTGGATGTTCGCATTCTGGTATAATGGCAATATCTGGCTGGTATTTCAGAATGTGTTCAGCCTTCTTTCTAAAAGCCATATTGCAGTTCCATGTAATTATTTTCAAAATAGTTGAACTGGTTTTAGAGGTTGAAAAGTCATATTACCCTTTTTGACACTTTAGATTTCGAATCAATTAATATCACCCCCGACTTCTTCCCTTTCTCAAAACTCCCCAGCAAAGAATCCATTTGCAAAGCCTTAGCTCCATTACTTGTTCCCCATTGCAAAATCGTTTCAACCGGGATATGCGGAAAATGCTGCTGAATCGCTTCCATTTCTTTGGTGATATTTAATTGCCAGTTACTACTGTAGCTATCCGTTCCAAGAACGATATGACAGTTATGTTTCATCAGCATATCAATTGGCGGCACTCTGTTTTCGATATACAGGTTGGCGTTAATACATAGACAGTAAACCAATTTCAATCCGTTGCTGGCTGCATATTCATTAGCCCATACCACATCTTCTTCCGGCATAAAAGTATTATGAATAAGAAAAATAGTTTGCCTGTTGGTGAAATAAGGTAATACAGAACGGATGCTGCTTTTGCCTGTCACCGGAAACGGCGATTTGTCAATACCAAAAATCTTGAACAGTTTCAGGTAATCGCCGCCGCCTGTTTTATAGAGTTCGTCTTCAGCCGGGTGCTCCTGGTTATGTATGGAAATGATTTGATCTTTTGTTGCTTCATTAATCAACCGAAATGTTTTAGGAGAGATGCTGTAAGGCGCATGGGGAACAAGGGAGGTTCTATGTTTGAGGGTTGCAGTTTGAAGTTTGGACACAAGTGTATCTGCAACTTTTCTATATTGACTGAAGTTCTCCTCTGCTTTTTCATCTGTAAAACTCAGCACTTCCACAAAATTCTGCCAGTAGATTTTACTTTTACTTTTCACATCAGCCGTATCCGCAGTGTTTCCAATATCGCCAACAGCTACAATGCCGTTATCATACATCTCTTTTTCTGCCTTAATAATTTCCTGCTGAATAATGTCAGAAGAAAAATTTCTTTTGGTTACAACAGAACATAAAAAATCGATTAATCCTGTATGTGGCGGGATAACATTTTTTAAATGACTCAGCTCCAAATGACAATGGCAATTGATAAGACCGGGAGAAAGAATGCCTTTAAGTTGCTGAACATCATCTCCGGCATCTTTAAAAGGAACGATTGCTTCGACAGTTCCATTTTCGTCTGTTACCAGCACATTGTCTCCTTTCGGGAAACAATACCCGTCAAACAGTTTATCTGCCCTGAATTTTAAGTAAGCCATGAATTGATTTCTTTTAACTTTGCCGACCCGATTTGAAGTGCCGGGGAAAACGAACTTCAAATTTCGTACTTCGTACTTACTATTTCAATTTATGTTAGACAGATTAGAAGCCATAAAAGCAAGATTTGACCAGTTGGGAGTAGCACTCACCAATCCGGAGATTGTTGCCAACAATAAAAAATTTGCTGAAACCAGTAAGGAATACCGAAGCCTGGAGAAAATTGTGACTGCTTACACTGCTTACCGGAAAGTATTAGAGGATATTGATTTTTATAAGGAAGCAATAGCCGGTGATGATGAAGAAATGAGGGAGCTGGCAAAAATGGAATCTCCTGCATTGGAAGAAAAGAAAACGCAGATGGAATCATATATCCGCCAGTTGCTGATACCCAAAGACCCACAGGACGAAAAAAATGCGATTATTGAAATTCGGGCAGGCACCGGTGGAGATGAAGCCAGTTTGTTTGCCGGCAATTTGCTTCGGATGTATATAAGGTATTGCGAAAGACGGGGATGGAAAACAGCATTGCTCAGCGAAAATGAAGGAAGCGTAGGTGGATATAAAGAAGTGCAATTAGAAGTAACAGGAGAGGATGTATATGGCACATTAAAATTTGAAAGTGGTGTGCACCGGGTGCAGCGGGTGCCTGATACGGAAGCCAGCGGCCGGGTACATACATCTGCCGCAACTGTAGCAGTAATGCCGGAAGCAGAAGAAGTGGATTTTGAATTGAACCCTGCTGATGTAAAAATGGAGACAGCCCGAAGTGGTGGTGCCGGTGGTCAGAATGTAAATAAAGTAGAATCAAAGGTATTGCTTACGCATATTCCAACCGGTGTGGTAGTAATGTGCCAGACGGAAAGATCTCAGCTTGGCAATAGAGAGAAAGCGATGGGTATGCTGCGAACCAAATTGTTCGAGGAGAAAGTAAGAAAGCATGAAGAAGAAATTTCCCAGCATAGAAAAAGTCTGGTAAGCACCGGCGATCGCAGTGCTAAAATAAGGACCTATAATTTTCCGCAGGGTCGTGTTACTGACCATCGTATCGGCCTCACACTTTATAACCTCGATGCTGTATTAAATGGAGATATAAATGAATTGATCGATGCTTTGCAGTTTGCTGAGAATTCTGAAAAATTAGCTAAGCAGAGTTAACCAGAACATCAAAATATAATTTTAATGGCTACCCTTTAACACCTAATTTCCTTTAACCAGTACCTAAATATTTTTAAGTTTTAAAAAACCAAATATTATGTTAGATCAACTTTTCAACATTGTAAAACAATTCGGGCAGGACACTGTGGTAAACAATCCTGAAGTGCCCAATGAACACAACGAAGATGTAATGGCAGATGCCACTAAAACTATTGCCAGCGGGTTTAAAAATATATTAGCAGGTGGTGGATTCCAGAATATTTTGGATCTTTTCAAAGGTGGCGGTGGAAGTTCTGCTGGCGTTGGCTCAGGCGGTATTGGCGGGTTATTGAAAAACCCAATTGTTTCTATGATGGTTGGTTACTTCATCAGTAAACTGGTAGGTAAGTATAAGATGAGTCCTTCATCTGCCAGCAGTGTGGCGAACAACCTTATTCCAAATGCGTTAAGCGGTTTGATTAATCAAACTAACGACCCCAATAATCCGGGTACTACTCTTGACGGGTTAATCGGTTCTTTAACAGGCGGCGGCAGGCAAGCAGAATCAAATGGTGGTGGCGGTTCTCAATTACAGGACATTCTTGACAGTTTTACCGGTGGCGGTGGAAACAGTGGTTCGGGCGGTGGAGGGTTTAATTTACAGGATATTATCGGCCAGCTTACCAATAAGGCACAAAACAGTTTTCAAGACGGGGATGGGCAAGGTGGCGGTGGCGGTCTGATGGACTTGATAAAAGGGGTTATTAAATAGTCTCAAGAGCCTTGAATAGGAAACTGTTTCGTTAAAAGCGAAGCGGTTTTTTATTTACCAAAGGATAATTTGTTTTTGGCATGAAATTTTGAAGGTATTGGATGTGTCAGGCGTCTAATAAATAGTATAAGTTCTTTGTCTGTTGATTGTCAGGTTTTTCAGATGTGTTTTTCCAGAAACTGACAGGTATGATGTGTAATGTTTTGTTTTAAGGCATCGTATGGGTACAAGAGTAAGAGGGAATTTTTACTAAGAGGAGATTAAGTGGAATTACTGAGACGGCTCTTTTAAACTTTCATTAACAGCAAATATCATACTACCGGCAGTAAATTTGCGTTATACAATAATAGAACGATTATTTGAACTCATTATAAAGACAGTAAATTTTCTCATAAGCAGTTAGTTTTGGTTGCGACCCCTGTTTCTACAGGGGTCAATTTTTTGTGTAATACCGAAGCGGATTAATAGGCTGCCGGCTTGTTCCTTTGGCTATTTTAAATTCTGCTTTGGTATATATTTTTTCATACTATAAATAAGCCCGGTAACACATCCCACTCCGTCGGCTATTATATCTTTACCATCAAACGAACGGTTGGCTACCAGATACTTTTGAACAAACTCCATCCCGATACCATATACCAGCCAACCTGCTGCTATCAAGATGAAAACTCTTTTTAGTTTCGCCGGATTAAAATTCATTTTTAACATTGCCCAACACCAGAGAAAAACCATAATGGCAAACAGGCTGATATGCACCCATTTATCAAACCATATTTTCTCCAGCCAGTTTTCTTTTGGAAATGAACTGCCTGGAATAGTCAATAAAAAAGTAGAAATGAGTAGCCAGGCTACGGGAAATACGAAAGAAGGATTGATTTTTTTCAAAAAAGAAGTTTCCGCAATATTAACTAAGATTCTAACGTAAAGATTTTTGATTACTCCCGTTAGGGTTGGGGTATAAGAAAAGGAGCCCCAGAAGAGGCCCCTCTATTTAACCAACTATAGAACCAAAACTACTATAGCAATAGCTCTGTCTTTCCAGTTACGGGAAAAACTGTGTCACAGATTGATAAATAGAGGGAATTCTTAAAGTTTACCCATTACATACATGGTGCCTTCGGGTGTGGGGCTGCCGCCTTTCTTTTCCAAAGTGATGGCAAAGGCTTCTGCTCCTTGTGCATTTTTTGCTTGTATAAGGAGTTTTTCTTTCTTCATGTCGAATACTCCCAGGTCAACAGGCTTGCCATCGAATATTGCCCAAAGCTGGTATTGCTTATCACTGGCTGGTATGGGTAAGTTATTGGTAAGCAGGTACACATCATGTGAAGCAGTATCCCAGTACACAGTAGCGTAAGACTGCGGTGCTGCATCCATTCCTTTCATCGAAGCCATCTTCACATTCGGATTTCCTGTCAGGGTTTGAATATCTTTTTTTACCTCACTCAGTTCAGCCACTGTATTATTGTAATTGTTCTGAAGGCTTTTATTCTTATTAGATAAAGTAATATTCCAGTAAACACTTCCGGCCAGTAAGATAATCGAAGCGGCAGCAGCATATTTTGCCCAGTTTATTTTTCTGACAGTTGCTGGTTGTATAGCAATAAGTTTACCTGTTCCTGCAATCTGTTCAAAAATTTTACTTTTCACATCGCCAGGCGGTGTAATAGCATTTTCCACGGCTTGTTTTTCAAAAGCCAGTTCAAACGCAATTCTTGCTGCCAGCAGTTCGGGGTATTGTTTGCATAGTTGCTCAAACTCCCTTCTTTCTTCATCAGAAGCAAGTCCGAGAACATAGCTCTCTACAATTCCGCTTGATATGTATTCTTGTATATCCACTTCTTTATTGAATCATTGTTCTTAATTGTATCAAAGCACTTCGTATTCTTGTTTTCACGGTTCCTAAAGGTATATTCAATGCTTTCGAAATTTCTTCATGAGTAAAACCCTGGAAGTACGACATATCCACCAACACTCTTAATTCGCCTTTCAATCTAGTCAATACTTTTTTAAGTCCTACATCATCTATCGCCGGACCTGTCACAGCTCCCGCAAAATCTACGTTTTCACTCAAAGATTGGTTTTTTTGTGAATCTCTGTATCCTTTTGACCTTACTTCATCTATTGCAGCGTTCCGGGCTATATTAAGCATCCAGGTAAATAATCTTCCTTTCGTGGCATCATACGACTCTATCTTTCTCCAGATGTTTACAAAAACATTCTGGAGTACATCATTAGCAATCTCCTTGTCTGTAACAATGGAATTAACGATGCCATATAAGGCGCCGGAGTAGTTATCGTACAAATAGCCGAAGGCTTTTTCGTTGCGCTGTTGCAGCAAAGCCACCAGCTCTTGTTCGCTGTATGTGGTTTTGAGGTTCAATTTAAGTTGGTTAAGATACAACGATAACACAATAATTGTATCCAAGGTTCATTTACGGCGAATTTAATAATGCAGATTTATCCAACTACGGCTTCATATCCCGCAGCGTCCAGTAATGCTTCTACATCAGCCGGATTGGTTACCGTCATTTTTACCATCCAGCCTTCACCATACGGGTCATTATTCACGGCCTCCGGAACTCCGGCAAGCTTAGGGTTCAACTCTGTAATGGTTCCGCCAACCGGCAGAAAAAGATCAGATACCGTCTTTACTGCTTCCACAGTACCAAAAACAGCACCTGCTTCTAACTCTTTACCGATAGTCTC
Source organism: Chitinophagaceae bacterium (assembly GCA_031386125.1). Lineage (GTDB taxonomy): Bacteria > Bacteroidota > Bacteroidia > Chitinophagales > Chitinophagaceae > JJ008. The sequence continues at coordinate 9,842 of JANNCC010000235.1, read as the reverse complement.
CACTTCCACATACACAATATCACCCAGTTCTCTTTGGGCAAAATCAGTAATACCAATAGTGGCCACATTGCCTTCAAGACTTACCCATTCATGGTCTTTTGTATAGCGGAGATTAGCTGGAAAATTCATAATCAATGATTTTGAGCCTGCCTGACGATAGACAGGTTGCAAACCTAAGATAAAATGACAATAAATTAATTGACAGCTAATTACTTATTCTTCAATATTATTAAATGCTATTTTCCATTTCACCGGAAATTTAATGCCGTTCAGGGTATGATTTACACCATTTGTCGGTTATCGTTTTTACAATTGTATGACACGGGGGTATATTTGCATCCTAATCAAAAAAGTGAATTGAAAATGAGAAAGTTAGTTACAATTTTTGCCGGATTTATGCTTATGGCTGCTACTGTACAGGCCCAACAAGTAACCGGTGTGGTAAAAGACAAAGAGGGCAAGGGCCTTGAAAAATCAACCGTATCTCTTTTAAAAGCGAAAGACTCATCCGTTGTAAAACTGGTGGTGACTGGTGATAATGGACGCTACACTGTTAGTGCTCTTCTACCGGGCAGTTATTTAGTAAGTGCTTCTTTTGTAGGCTATTCAACAGCTTACTCCCAGCCATTTGAATTGTCAGGTTCAGGAATGGCTGTACCTGATTTAACCATATCAAAAGCTACAGGCAATTTGAAAGAAGTGTTGGTAACGTCGCAAAAACCAATGATTGAGGTGAAAGCAGATAAAACTATTTTAAATGTTGAAGGTACCATTAATGCGGTTGGTTATGATGCTTTGGAACTGCTGCGTAGAAGCCCCGGTGTAATGATTGACAAAGATGATAATGTGAGCCTTGCGGGTAAAAATGGGGTGCAGGTATTTATTGATGGTAAGCCTTCGCCGCTTTCGGGTTCTGATTTGGCCAATTATTTAAAAAGCCTTCAATCAGCACAGATAGAAGCAATAGAAATTATTACCAACCCTTCTGCAAAATATGAAGCGGCTGGTAATGCAGGTATCATTAATATAAAACTGAAGAAAAATAAAACCTTTGGTACAAATGGGTCTGTTAATGCTGGCTTTGTGCAGGGTGTTTATCCAAAATATAATGGAGGATTAAACCTGAACCATCGTAATAAAAGCATAAATGTTTTTGGTACCTATAATTATAACAACGGCAAAAACCTGATGACGTTTACGTCAAAAAAAGTACAGTTTGATACTTCATTTGATCAAACCAATAGGATTACTTTCAAGAATAACACTCATGGGTTTAAAGGCGGTATAGATTATTTCATCAATGCTAAAAGCACAATAGGGGCTGTACTTAGCGGCAATATTGCTGATAATGATATTAGTACTTCAGGGCCAATGTATTTTACTTATATCCCTAATAACCAATTGGTAAAAATTTTAAAGGCTACAAACACCAATGACATGAGCAGGGATAATATGAATGCTAACCTGAATTATCGCTATGCTGTTACAGGTGGTACAGAATTAAACATTGATGCCGATTATGGGTTCTTTAAAATAAGATCAGATCAATATCAGCCTAATTACTATTACCTCGCCAATGGTACTACAGAAACCAGCCGTGTTATTTACAGTATGCTTTCACCTACTAATATTGATGTGTATTCAATAAAAGCAGACTATGAGCAAAATTATAAAGGAGGCCGTCTGGCTATTGGTGGAAAAATCGGTATTGTGAATACGGATAATGATTTTAAACGCTACGATATTTTTACGAGCAGCAAAATTCTTGATACAGCAAAAAGTAACCGCTTTGATTACAAAGAAAATATTAATGCCCTGTATGTGAATTATAACAAACAATTGAAGAAGGGAATAATGTTTCAGTTTGGTTTGCGGGCAGAGAACACCCATTCAAATGGTATATCAACAGGATTTAAAAAAGTAACCAATAGTTGGGTAGGGTATGATTCTACTTTTAAAAGAGATTACACAGACCTTTTTCCAAGTGCTGCATTAACGTTTAACAAAAACCCGATGAAGCAATGGACAATTGCCTATAGCCGCCGCATAGACCGTCCTGCTTATCAGGATTTAAACCCGTTTGAATTTAAAATCAATGAATATACTTTTATGAAAGGTAACACGGAGCTAAGGCCACAGTACACCAATAGCTTTAGTATAACCAATATTTACAAATACAGGCTTACCACCAAACTGAACTACAGCCATGTAAACGATATTTTTGCCCGGATACCTGATACTATAGACAAGACAAAAGGATTCCTGACTCAAAAGAATCTGGCCAATCAGGATATTGTAAGCATTAGCATCAGTTATCCTTTCCAGTACAAATGGTATAGCTTCTTTGCCACAACAAACGCTAACTACTCACATTATGTAGCCGACTTTGGTGGTGGCAGCCGCAAAGTTGACCTGAAAGTATTTTCAGTAACCTACTTTATGCAAAACAGTTTTAAATTGGGTAAAGGATGGACTGGTGAAGTAAGTGGTTTGTTTCTTTCACCATCAGTCTGGCAGGGTGTGATAAAATCTAAAGCAATGGGAACGGTGGATCTTGGGTTGCAAAAAACATTGTTTAAAGGAAATGGAACGATTAAGATAGCTGTGAGTGATGTTTTCCAGACAATGAAGTGGGGTGGAACTTCTGACTTTGCCGGGGTAAACAGTTCCTTTAACGGACAAGGAGAGATTCCTCAATACAAGCTGAATTTTAATTATCGTTTTGGAAGCAACCAGATAAAAGGTGCAAGGCAACGGAAGTCAGCAGTAGAGGAAGAAACAAAACGTACCGAAAATACGGGTGGTATGGGACAGCAATAGTAATAACGCTAAGTAATAAATAAAAAGCCTCATTCGTTTGAAACGAATGAGGCTTTTTCATAAAACAAATTGAGCTTACTTCTTCCTTTTGACCAATTTCGCTTTTATAATTTTTATATCTGTTAACGGCCTGTCCCGGCTGGTTTGCGCCGCCGCAATTTTATCAATTACTTCCAGTCCTTTTACTACTTCACCGTACACCGTATATCCCTGGTCAAGATGAGGGATGCCGCCAATTGTTTTATATGCCTCCCTGTACAAAGCAGGTATTTTTTTTCCTACTCTCCCAGTTTCAAGTAAGTCGAGTTCCGCATCAGTATAAATTTTCCCTTGTGCAATGTAAAACTGGCTGCCGCTACTTGCTTTTTCCGGGTTTACATTGTCGCTCATTCTGGCAGCAGCGATAACCCCTTTTTTATGAAATAAAGTTGTTCTGAATTCAGCCGGAACAGTATAGCCTGGCCCACCATTTCCCAACTGTACGCCGGCCTCTGCATTTTTACTGTTGGGGTCTCCACCCTGTATCATAAAATCTTTCATCACCCGGTGAAATAGCAGGCTATCATAAAACCCCACTTTCACTAATTTCAAAAAATTATCCCGGTGTAGTGGAGTGGAGTCAGACAGCCGGATAATTATATCTCCCATACTTGTTTGCAGCAGTACATCCTTTTTCCTGTCTTTTTTAGTGACAGTAGAATCTTTTTGGGCAAATGAATCAGCAATAATGAAGGAAAGAGAAAGAAGCAACAATATTTTTTTCATAGTACTTATTTAATCGTTTAGATTATGAGTCTCAAAATAAAGCAAGATGTGGTCTTTTAAAAAATTTTCCTGTTCAATAGCATTCATATCGGGCATTGGTTTCAGTTGTTTGAAATGTGGCCAGCCATCCCGGTCCACACTTTCCAGTTCATAGTAACCACTTGGAGAAAGTAAACTGCACACGGCAATATGCATCAGATCCTGCTTTTGCTCTTTGGTAAATTTATCTTTAATGTCACCAAATTCCTGCACGCCAATCAGGAATAAAACAGTTTCTACATCGGGCTTTTTACCAAACCGTTCTACCAGTTTTGCTTCCAGGTTCCACCAGCGTTGTTGTAAGTCATCATTCGCTATCATAACACAAAGATAAGAGGGTAGGCCCTTACGGCTTGTGCCTTCTGTCTTCTCCTTTATCTTTGCGACAAATTGGAATTACAATGTTGCAATTACAGGTATTGAGGCAAAATCCGCAAGCAGTAAAGGAAAGATTGGTGGTAAAACATTTTGCCGAACCTCAGTTAGTTGATGCAATCATTTCTCTTGATGACGAAAGAAAAAAACTTCAATTGGAGTTTGACACTAACCAAGCGAAGGTTAACAGTGTATCCAAAGAAATTGGCGCATTGATGGCCAAAGCACAAAAGGATGAAGCGGAGGCGAAGAAGCAGGAAGTGGCAACATTGAAATTGTCTTTACAGCCCATTTCAGAAAGATTAGCTGTTGTTGAAAAACAATTGCATGATGAATTAATAAAACTTCCTAATCTTCCTTCCGCTCAGGTACCTGTTGGCAAGACACCTGCTGATAATGTAGTAGTAAGAGAAGGCGGAATAAAACCTCAATTACCTGCTGGCTCTGTTCCGCATTGGGATCTGATTAAAAAATATGACATCGTTGATTTTGAAACCGGCGCAAAAATTACCGGAAGTGGTTTTGCTTTATTCAAAGGGAAAGGAGCAAAACTCCAACGGTCATTAATACAATATTTTTTAGATTTTAATACTGCTGCTGGCTATACAGAATATCACCCGCCTTTTATGGTCAATGAAGCATCGGCTTACGGCACCGGACAATTACCGGATAAAGAAGGACAGATGTATTACATGCCGGAAGATAAATTATACATGATTCCAACATCAGAAGTGCCGGTAACAAATATCTATCGGGATGAAATAGTGAAAGAAGAAAGCCTTCCGATAAAAATGACCGCCTATTCTCCCTGTTTTAGAAGAGAAGCAGGCAGTTTTGGCAAAGATGTTCGTGGTCTTAACCGGGTTCATCAGTTTGAAAAGGTGGAGATTGTTCAGCTTGTACACCCAGATAAAAGTTATGAAGTGCTGGATGATATGGTCAACCATATAGAAAAATTATTAAGCAGCCTTGAGCTTCCTTACCGCATTTTAAGATTATGTGGCGGTGATATGGGGTTTGCTTCAGCCATCACTTACGATTTTGAAGTATATAGTGCGGCACAGGAGAAATGGCTGGAAATAAGTTCAGTCAGTAACTTTGAAACCTTTCAAAGTAACCGGATGAAAATCCGCTTTAAAGACAACAACGGAAAACCTCAATTGGTGCATACATTGAATGGAAGCTCTCTGGCTTTGCCAAGAATTATTGCTTGTTTGCTGGAAAATAACCAGACACCAGGTGGAATTATATTACCAGCTATATTGCACAACTATTTCGGAGCAAGAGCAATTTCCTGAAATGCGTTATATTTATTTTTTAAATTTAATCAAAATGAAGAAGTTGATTGTCCTGTTATTTTTTTGCGCAGCAGTAGCTATTGGATGCGGGAAAAAAATTGTACCTGACTCTGGCGCAAATAACCCGGTAAGAACCGGAAATGATAAGGTTGCTAAAGCTGAAACGCAAACAGCCACTACAAACGATTCCAGGACTACTACACCTTCATTTAATAATATGCAGAAATCGGTGCCGCCCCCTGCTGATGGATTCAGGTCTGTTTCCATGGAAAAGGGGAAAACTGTTTATGTTACTAAATGCAACGGTTGTCATGCACTTAAAAATCCCGGTGATTATACAGTTGATCAGATGAACGAGTTTCTAAAAATTGAGATACCAAAGGCAAAACTGGACAATAAAGAAGCAGACCAGGTAACCGCCTATTTGCTGGCCAATGCAAAAAAGTAAAACACTATTTGCAATAATCTTTCTGAAATAAGTATTGCCTGCTATTACTCAGCCGACAAAAAAACCGTAGTCAGAATGAGGGATGACATTTTATCTTGCATGATTACGGGACAAGACTCAATGATGAATAATGTATTCATGTTAGGGCTTACGGTAAAGCAAATGAAACTAAGTAGATTCTATTTTTTGTAATTTCTTAATCCGCCTGTTCATTACATAAAACCATGCAGGCGGAAATAAAGATAGTATCATCATGCCCGGATAGCCGGTGGGCATTTGCGGCGAATCGTCATGATGCCGGAGTATTTGATATTTACGACTGGCAAGATAATGATGGTCGGAATGGCGGCTAAGTTCAAACAACATTAATCTTCCTATTACATGGTCGCTGTTCCAGCTATGTGCAGGCATTGCTCTTTCGTACTTGCCATCACCCGTTGACTTGCGTTGCAATCCGTAGTGTTCAATGTAGTTAACAGTTTCGAGCAGTAAAATACCAATGATAGCAGCGGCAAAAAAATATAGCGTAACTAGCCAGCCAAATACAAAAAACAACAGCGTTAAAAATGCAAGCTGGATAAGAGTGAACTGAGTCATTTCGTTATACAATGAAAAAACAGGCTTGCCCTTTTTTCTTGTTTCGTCATTCGCAATATCCCAGGCACTGATATAGCTGAAGATGATGGTGCGAAAATAAAAAATATAAACCGGCTCTCCATACCGGGCACTGCTGGGATCTTCCGGCGTAGCCACTCTTTTATGATGGCCTTTGTTATGCTCAGTAAAAAAATGCATGTAAAGCGAAGTAAGTAATAATGCTTTCGCTAATGTTTTTTCAAATTTATTTACCCGGTGGCCTAACTCATGCCCCACATTGATGCCGAAAGTGCCGCATAACAAACCCATTACCAAGATTCTTCCGGTCGTTTCGTACCAGGTCAGTGTATCGTATTTCATTGAGCGTAAAAAATCATATAAGATAAAGTATTGTACAATTACTACGATATATAAAAGTACATCGTAGCCTTTGTTTTTCTTTGCAAGTTCTTCTTCAGCGACATTCATATTTTTTGGGATAGGCGGTATAAAAATTTCCATCACCGGAATAAAAACCCAGGCAAATAAAAGAGGAAGGCCGATAATCCATCCATGAGAGTTAAAAGAATTGAAAGCTCCTGCAAAGATGCTAAATGGAATCAGATATTTAAGAAGCCGGATTTGCATGACGATCAGTATTAATTTAGTTCTTCCTTCTCAACGAAAAGAAAGCTAATAGTGAAAGGGCAACTACTGCCCCGCCAATAATCCATAGGGTGTTTGCCTTTTTCTTTTCTATCAGTTGTTTCTCCTTTACTTTTTCTTGGTGTTTGGTGTAAAGATCAATGCCTTTGTCAAGCAAGTCCTTGCCGGTTTCAAGCAGGTCTTCCGTTTTAATAAAATGGAAATTGTAATCAGGAGGAGCTATGTTGTTTTTTGAAAAATAGTTTTCTAAACCGTAATTTTTTTCCTGTAGCTTAAAAGAACTGTCCGCATCATACTCCATCCCAATCTTATAAGTAATCCATGCCTGTTCTTGTTTTTTATGTTTAGCGAGGTAATCGCCGGTTTCATTTAATATAGCCGCCATCATTACATCTGGCTTTTTTGTAAAAGGCAACCGTTCTTTCAACTGATAAGTAATATCGCTGATGATAGTTTCTGATTCTTTCTGAATAGTGTTGAGATTAAGTATTGAATGTGATTTCCACCAGCCATTGTCTTTACCCAGCAATTTTGCTTCCAGCACTTTTATATGAAACCATTCGCTTCCATGATGTGACTGTGAATTGAGTGCCACGGCTTTCTTTATATAAGCTAGAGCTTTTACATTTTCTCCTTTCAATTCATACAAAGTACCCAGGTTAGCTATTATATTATATTCATTGGGTTTTTCTTTTTCCAGACGGGATAGAATTTCAAAAGCCTTGTTATATTCACCCATTCTCATGTAGGTAAGGGCTTTGTCGTTTTCATCTTCAAAAAGGTTAAGTCCACTTTTAACTGCATCGGCCAGTTTGTTTAACTCTACCAGTAAGGAGGAACTATTAAAGCCTTCTCTGAAAGTAAAAATATCCAGAGAGTTGCCCTTTTGATAGACATCTGTATTAGTGGAACGGCGATAAGAATTTCCACAAGGGAAAATAGCTGTGGAAATACAAACAAGGCTGAGTAGTAAAAATATTTTTATTCTCATCGTAAAAACATCTTAGTGAACATTGCCCATCCATTTTTTAAGAAACGGAACGGTAAAAATAAGAAGCACACCTATTATAGCAGATGCAACTCCAATTTTTAGAATAACATCAGCATAATAAGGTAACGAAAGAGTCGGATCATTTTTTGCCAGTATTTCTTCTGGAACACTCATCATTGAACCAATTTTTCCTGCCAGGAATTCGCCGATGGCCGAAGCAAAAAACCAGATGCCCATCATTAATGAAACCATTTTTGCAGGCGACAGCTTTGTTACCATAGACAAGCCGATGGGGGATAAACAAAGCTCACCCAGAATGATAAACATATAACCGAAGACAAATGGCCATAGCGGAACTATACCGGTGGATTGATTTGCCAAACAGCCTAAATAGAAAACACAAAAACCAGCACCAAGGAAAATAAATGATAACGCAAACTTCATTGGAGTGCTTGGTTCCTTACCTCTTTTATTGAGCCACGGCCAAAGTGGGGCAATAATTAGTGTCAGAATAATTACCCAACCCGGAGGTAGAAAATTATTAATAGACAACTCCGGCAAGTCAATACCGAATAAAACCATTTTTGAATTTCGTTCTGCCAGCAAATTCATAGAGCCTGCATTTTGTTCATACACCGCCCAGAATACTATGGAGAAAATAATCATGATTAATGCAGCAAACAATTTTAGTTTGGCCGCCTTCTCCATTTTCATTCCGATAGAAAGAATATAAATCAATGCAATTAAACCGAGTCCGAACATGATATAATCCATCAGGTGATATTGGTGAAACAAAGTAACTACCAGCGGAACTATCATTAAGGTGCCTCCATAAATAAGGTGTTCTGGTTTGATAAAAGCAAAGACAGGTTTTTTCAACGCTTCTCTGTTTGGGGGCAGACCTTTGTCGCCTAATGATTTTTTCCCGAACAGAAAAACAATCAGACCTAATGCCATAAATATTCCGGCGAGACCAAAACCATAATGCCAGTTTATTTTTGTGCCAACATAAGCACATAAAAACCCTCCAATAGCGGCACCGATATTAATACCCATGTAAAAAATGGAAAAACCGCTATCTCTTCTTGGGTCATTCTCTCCATACAATGTTCCAACAAGGCTTGAAATATTTGGTTTAAAAAAGCCATTACCACAAATGATAAATGCCATGCCATAAAAAAAACTCCAGTCATTAGGTAATGCCAGTACAAAATGCCCCAGTGTCATTAAAATACCACCAAACATTACGGCACGTTGGTAACCTATAAATCTATCGGCCATAAAGCCACCAAACATAGGCATGGTATAAACCAATGCTGCATATGATCCCAGTATGGCGTATGCTTTTGGATCATCATAATTTAATTGACTCACCATATAAGCAATCAGCAACGCCTTCATTCCATAAAAGGAGAATCGTTCCCACATTTCTGCGAAGAAGAGAAGGTATAATTGTTTGGGTTGCCTGGCAGATGTTTGTAACTGAGTTGTTGTCATAAATAACAGGGTTTAATTCACTCCTTTCTCTTTCATTACTTTATTCAGCCAGCGTAATAATATAAACAGGAAAACGGCGGCGGCTCCTAATAGAATAAAGTTCAGCCAGAAATAACTCGCCTTATTATCATACTCGTCCCATTTGCTGGCCAATATGCCACTTAGTTTATTGCCAATGGAAGTTGATAGAAACCAGCCGCCCATCATCAAAGATGTTATCCGAACCGGGCTGAGTTTGGAAACTAATGATAATCCCATCGGGCTTAAAAATAATTCGCCAATAGTAACCACACCATAACTGCCGATAAGCCACCATACACTTACTTTTTCAGCACCATTATTTCCGACTTTTACTGCGGCAATCATT
>JANNCC010000166.1:0-16623 GCA_031386125.1 Chitinophagaceae bacterium | reverse complement strand
AGCGGTGCTTCTGATATGATGGTGACTGGTACTGCTACACAGCTTTCAGTAGAAGCAAGTGGTGCCAGTGACTTTAAGGGCTACGACCTGGCGACTGATGTATGTAATGCAAAGGCAAGCGGTGCCAGCGATATAAAAATTACAGTCAACAAACAATTATCTGCCCAGGCAAGTGGTGCAAGCGATGTGCGGTATAAAGGGAGTGGTGAAATAAAGGAAGTAAAGAGCAGTGGATCCAGTAGTGTTTCTAAAGGATAGTAATAAGTATTTTATAGAATAGCCATCAACTACAGAAGCCGGAATATTTGTTCCGGTTTTTTCGTTGAAAAATAGCTTGAATTGAACTGCGATTAATGTTTGGAAAGTAAGCCTCATACGGCTACCTTTACACCGCGAAGTAGAGCAGCGGTAGCTCGTTGGGCTCATAACCCAAAGGTCGGGAGTTCGATCCTCCCCTTCGCAACAAACGAAAGAGCCAAACCCGGGTTTGGCTCTTTAAATTTTCCGAAACAGTTGCACAGTCAACTGGCAAGGACTGACTACCTCCTCTCTTCTTGCTGGCCGAAGTGTGCATCTTCAGGTTTATAACTACATCAATGAAATCAGGGTTTGTAAACATATTTGGCAGGCCCAATGCGGGCAAAAGCACATTATTGAATGCGTTGATGGGAGAGAAACTAGCTATTGTTTCACCCAAAGTGCAAACAACTCGCCATCGCATCAAAGGAATAATAACGGAAAAGGAATACCAGGTAGTTTTTTCTGATACACCCGGCATCATTGAACCAAAATACAAACTGCATGAGAAAATGATGCAGGCAGTAAAAGGGGCGTTGGAAGATGCTGATGTGGCCATGTTGCTGGTTGATGTAAAAGAAAAATGGGAAGAATGCGATACAATCTTTACTGCATTGAGATTAAAAGTGCCGGCTGTGGTAGTGTTGAATAAAATAGATTTGGTAAGTGAATTAACAATAAAAGAGGCAATTGATTTCTTTTCGGCGAAACCGTATTGCAAAAAGATAATTACCATTTCTGCATTGTCAGGAATTAATAAAAAGAAATTGGTGAATGCCTTGCTGGAATTTTTACCTGAAGGCGAACCATTTTATGATGGGAATGATATTTCTGATTTGAATACAAAATTTTTTGTAAGTGAATTGATCAGGGAAAAAATTTATGAGCTGGCTCAGGATGAAATTCCTTATCACACCGCAGTATTAGTAAGAGAGTATAAAGAAAAAACAACACTGGTAAAAATAGTGGCCGATATTATTGTTCACCGGGAAACACAAAAGGCAATATTGATTGGCGATAAAGGCTCGATGATAAAAAGAATTGGAACCGAAGCCAGAAAAGATATTGAAGCATTTATACAACAGAAGATTTTTTTAGAATTATTTGTAAAAGTGAAGCCGAAGTGGAGAGAGAATGAAATGCAGTTGAAGGAGTACGGGTATTAAAAACCCTGTCCAATCCTTCGATAAGCTCTGGAGGGACTTAGGTTAATAGTTTCCTCAAGTAGTAGGAAGCAAAAACATTGAAAAGTATTAATATTTAGTAATCCATTCCGGATTTGAAGAATTGTTGTAACGATAAAGTGATTCAAATTTTCGGAGTATAAAGCCCCTTTAGGGGTTGGGGTATATTATGTCATTTACAGTAGCAATAGTAGGAAGACCGAATGTAGGAAAGAGTACACTCTTTAACCGTTTGCTGGAGCAACGCAAAGCAATCGTTGACGATATGAGTGGTGTTACCCGTGACCGCCAATACGGCGTTACGGATTGGAACGGTAAAACCTATAACGTCATTGACACCGGTGGTTTCGTGTCGGGCAGCGAGGATGTATTTGAAAAAGAAATAGCCAAGCAGGTATTGATTGCATTAGAAGAGGCTAATGCAGTCATCTTTATGGTGGATGCTACTACCGGAATGACCAATCTCGATGATTCTATGGCTTCTTTATTGCGCAGAAGTAGCAAGCCGGTTTTTTTAACAGTCAATAAAGTAGATAGTAATGAGCGGTTGATGGAAGCCTCTGAGTTTTACAGCTTGGGGTTTGAACATATTTTCTTTATTGCAGCAGCAAGCGGAAGTGGCACTGGTGAATTATTAGATGCTGTAGCAGATTTGATAACTGAGGATGCATCTCAAGAAACAAAAGAGATTGACGCACTGCCTAAGTTTGCTATTATTGGCCAGCCAAACACTGGTAAATCATCTTTGTTGAATGCCTTAATTGGCCAGGAACGAACTATTGTAAGTGATATTGCCGGCACAACAAGAGATTCAATACACACCCATTACAATCTTTTTCAGAAAGAATTTGTTTTAATTGATACAGCGGGTATCCGCCGTAAGGCTAAAGTGCATGAAGACCTGGAGTTTTATTCCGTTATCCGAGCCATTAAGGCAGTGGATGAAGCGGATGTTTGTTTATTAATGCTGGATGCTGAGAAAGGAATAGTGGCCCAGGATATTAACATATTCAGCCTCGCAGTAAAAAAAGGAAAGGGTATTGTTATACTGGTCAACAAGTGGGATTTGATAGGTAAGGAAACCAATACTGCCAAAGAGTATGAAGCGGAGTTGAAGAAAAAGTTAGCTCCGTTTAATGATGTGCCTATTTTATTTGTATCGGCCAAAGAGAAAACAAGGATATTTAAAGCCATAGAAATAGCATTGGAAGTGTATGAGAACAGGCAGCAAAAAATACCTACGTCACAGTTGAATGATATTATGCTGAAAGTTATTCAGTCGTATAGCCCGCCAGTGGTAAGGGGCAATGCGATAAAAATTAAATTCATTACCCAATTACCGACTGCAGTAACTTCTTTTGCATTTTTCTGCAATTTTCCAGATGATATAAAAACGCCGTATAAAAATTACCTGGAGAATCAGCTACGGCAGAATTTTAACCTTACGGGAGTACCTATCAGGATTTTCTTTAGAAATAAATAGATAGGCCTTTGCTATAATCGTAGAACTACGATTCTTCTACTGTAATATTTCTTAATAATTGCTTGCATAATCAAATTGTAGTAATTAATTTGGCAGTCTAATCTAACAAAGGGCCATTGCCCGTACCTGAAATCTATCCTTCCTGAAGGCCCCTTTATCTTACAGTATCATTTAATGAAAAATTGATTTGCTGATGCATGAATCAGCTATCAATCTATCCATCATTCCTGTTGAACAGCCAAAAGAAAATTTTGTAACCACCAATCTGTTCAATATGAAAATTGCTTTTATTTCTTCGATGCTTTTTTGTGTTTCTGCCGGCCATTGCCAGTACACTGCAAATAATACTGATTTGCTTCCCGAGCAGGTTACTTTCAATCATGTAATTAAATCAGATAAACCAGAGTTAAAAGATTTAAATGCTGCTACAGGTAAAGTAAAAATTCATAAAGCGGATCGTTGGAAGCTCAATGGTAACAGGCTATTAACCGGTGGATTACTTGTAATTTCAGGCGCAGCCAAGGGGTTTAATGAAACGCTGGAATTTAACTGGAAAGGGTTTGCCGCAGTTTTTCCAAAAGCAAATCCCAAATGGTTTTATCCGCAACAAAGCTTTAAGAACAAATACAAAGACGGCGACCCGGAGAAAGGTGCGAAATTTCCTCTTTCAACGTCGGTACTGGTGATGTTTACTGATCAATATCATCTGAATAATTTTATTCAACGTGGGGCAATAACAGCAGCACTGGTGATAAAAATCGGGGAGGGGAAGAAGCCTTTCCGTCATTATGTTTTTGATGCGCTGTATTATACAGCTTGTTACCAGCTTGGTTTTGGCACTGTGTATTATTATTTTAAAAGCAGAATGTGATGCTGCTTTGCTCCTGATTTTAGCTACTTTATAAATAGTAAAAGACGTTAACTGAACCTTGCAGTTAGTTTATTCACCTTTTCTTTGAAATCGGAACATACAGCTTCCTGTTGCAGTATAAAACTGTTTTCACCAAGCTTGCCGATCACCTTCTCCATTTCCTTTTCTGTTTCATATACCATCTTCCGGAATGGATTGTTATAATCTTTCGCCCTGGAATCATAAATACCTCTTACCATCCATTCTCTTGTTCTTACAGCTTGTAGCAGCAGGCTGATAAAAATCTTTTTGGTGAATCTTTTTGGGGATAGTTTTAATACTTCGAGTAGCGAAGCAAAAGCATGTTGAAATTTATCAGCGATGTATGCATTGCTTTTTTTATAGTAGAAATCATGCACTTCATCCCAACTGGTAATTTTACCGGAACGAATACTACGGATAAGAGTGGCGACTGCGGCTTCGGGTATTAGTTGCCCGCCAATATTTTTCCATTGGTTGCGAACCGGTGTGCCTGGCAATGATTGAATAAGTTTTTGCCAATCTGGGATATTGCGTTTTTCAATCAGCTGGATAAGTTGTGTAGTGCCATAGTAAATTACTAATTCTTTAAAAAGCCTGTAAGCTTCTGCTACTTTCATTAATTGTACTTTACGCTGACTATTCTCAAATCCTTCTGCCAGAATTTCCAGCCCGGTTACTTCTTCGTAAGTATTTTCCAGCAAAGCTTCTCCCGATTTTTCAAGGTCTTTATCCGAAATTATTTTATTATTCTTTTTTGCCCAGGCTTTCGCTGTAGCTTTTTTTATCAATACTAATGCTTCTACTATTTCATTAATACTATCGGGGGCAAGGAAATCATATTCTATCTCCTGCGATTTATCGGCTCTTTTGTCCCGGCTTATATATTTGCCTGCGTTGCGGGCCAGTGCATACATATTGTACATAAACCAGTAGCCCGGTATCACAGTCAGTCTGTCGCTGCTTACTTCATTGCTCACTAAGGAAAAAGGAATGGGGATATTAAGTTCTGCCGGAAAATCACCTTTGGCAATTAAAGTGAATGATGCAAATTTTGAATTATGCTTGAGGCTTACACACAAGCCCGGCCAGAAGCCCCGTCCAGCCACTATTTCTCCATCTGCACCTCTTGAATTATGGTTGGAACCAATCGTTGCACCTGCGGCCATATTACTTTGTCCCAATACCGTGGCAGCACATAAGAATGAATTATTATGGTGCTGCTCATGTGCAGGGAAGATGAGTGAATTCAATACTTCGCAACAGGAAATGGTAGAGTTATCACCGAGATAAGAGTTAATTAGCCTTGCTCCATATTTCAATTGAGAATTCGTACCCATCACAAAGCGGACAGCTTTAACCCCATAAAAAACCCGGCAGCCAAAACCAACAATACCATTTACCAATTCACAACCTTCCCCGATCTGAGATTTTGCATCTGCGCCGGAGTTAATGGTCAGATTTTTTAGTTTATTAGCTCCTTTTATATACGCATCACTGCCAACCCACACATCTTTAATGATGCCACAGTTTTTAATAACGGTTCTGTCACCTATTTTCCCATAGTAACCTCTTTGGGTATCAAATCTTTTATCAGTAAACTCTTTAAATTTTTCGAGCAATTTTTCATCATCCCTGTATTTTGACCAGAGCCATGCATCACTGGCCAGCATCCCGTTAAAAGGCAGCACACTGCGGCCTGCATTCTCATTACATATTTCCATCCAGATACGGACAGATTCTTTTTCTCCTTTTTTTAATACGCCATTGCCAAATTTGGAATGATCAGTAGTTGTCAGTTCATTTATATTAACCAGTATTACCTCATTGCCTGTAATATAATGGCTCATAAAATTTACATTGTCAATCACCACATTATCACCGATATCGCAACTGAGAATAGTACTGTTATACAAACCAACCGGCATCCGCAGATTATTAAATTCGACAAAGTAAGGTTCGAGTTTGCCAATGCGGACAAGACCATAAAAAGTGCAGCCCTTTACCAGGGTAGGATTAAAGGCTTCTGCTACTAATACTTTAGTCCAATCGTCGGAACTGTTGGCGTTACGTTCCAGAATTTTTATTTCAGCAGCAGTAAGTTTTCTGTATTTAATACCGCTACGGTTCTGAACATTGCGCAGATAATATTCGTTTTTACCTTTTGGAATAAATTCTTTGGGGATAAAATCGTATCCTAAGGCAGATATTGGTTTCTTGGTAATATTGTTCATAGATGTTTATTCAACAGTGACGGATTTTGCCAGATTCCTTGGCTTATCTACATCACACCCATTAGCTACACCAATATAATAGGCCAATAATTGTAGTGGAATTACACTGAGCATCGGTGCTAGTATTTCATCGGCTTCCGGAACAACCATCACATCTTCAGAAAGTTCTTTGGAAACTTCATCACCTTCGGTGATAACAGAAATCACTCTTCCTTTCCGGGCTTTTATTTCCTGCATGTTACTCACTACCTTTTCATGGTAAGTATCTTTGGTAGCAACAAACACAACAGGTAAGTTTTCATCTACTAACGCAATGGGGCCATGTTTCATTTCAGCAGCAGGGTACCCTTCTGCATGTATATAAGAAATTTCTTTCAGCTTTAATGCTCCTTCCAGCGCAACGGGGAAATTGTAACCACGGCCGAGATAAAGGAAGTCTCTTGCATCTTTATATTTTTCTGCCAGTGCTTTAATACTGTCGCTGTGGTTCAGTGCCCAGGCTACTTTTTCTGGTATTTCTTCCAGTTCTTTCAGCAGGTTCATATACCGTTGTTCTGAGATGGTTCCTTTTATATAGCCAATCTTCAATGCAATCATAGTAAGCACTGCCAGTTGCGCAGTAAATGCTTTGGTACTCGCCACTCCAATTTCTGGTCCGGCATGGGTGTAGGCCCCGCCATGACTTATCCTGGCAATAGATGAACCAACAACATTCACCACACCAAGTATTATTGCACCTTTTTCTTTTGCTTTTTCAATGGCCACTAATGTATCAGCAGTTTCTCCGCTTTGTGAGATGGCAATGATAATATCACCTTTATTAATAACGGGATTTCTGTAACGGAACTCAGAAGCATACTCCACTTCCACATTGACACGGCAGAGTTCTTCAAAAATATATTCTGCAACGAGGCCGGCATGCCAGCTGGTGCCACAGGCCACCATAACGATTCTGTTGGCATTCACTATCTGTTCTGCATATTGCTGAATACCACTCATAGTGATAGTGCCTTCCGCTGCATCTAATCTTCCCCGGAGACAATCATAGATAGTTTGGGGTTGTTCAAAAATTTCTTTCAGCATAAAATGTTCGTAGCCTCCTTTTTCAATGGCGGCCAGTTCTATGTCTAACTTTTGAACATACGGAGTAATTTTTTCATTGCCAAGGTTTTTCAATATCAGTTCGTCTGGTTTTATAATGGCCAGCTCATAGTCGTTTACATAAACAACTTCCTTGGTGTATTCCAGCATGGGTGATGCATCGGAGCCGAGAAAATGTTCTCCTTTGCCTATGCCAATAACTAACGGACTTCCTTTCCTTGCTGCAATGATGGTATCTGGCTTGTCTTCATCCAGCAACAGAATAACGTAAGCCCCGGTTACTCTTTTCAACGCCACTCTTACGGCTTCTTCCAAATCACACTGATTATTCTTTTTTATTTCTTCAATAAAATTCAGGAGTACTTCCGTATCTGTGTCGCTGGTAAAAGTGTAGCCTTTATTGGTCAGCTCTTTTTTTAGCTGCGAATAATTTTCAATTATACCGTTATGAATCATCGCCAGTTTACCGCTTGCTGATTGATGGGGGTGTGCATTGCGGTCACTTGGTTCACCATGGGTGGCCCAACGGGTATGCCCGATGCCAACATTGGCGTGAAGGTCCTTGCCAACAATATTTTCTTCCAACTCGGCAACCTTACCTTTTTTCTTGTAAACTTTCAGGCCGGTGCCGTTTTGCAGGGCAACACCGGTGCTGTCGTAGCCACGGTATTCAAGGCGTTTTAATCCTTTAATGATGATGGGGTAAGCTTCTCTGGGGCCGGTGTATCCAACTATTCCACACATTGGTTTTACATTTTAATTGAGCTGTTTGCCAAAAATTGGCAACTGTGCGGCAAAGGTATTGATTTCTAAACATGCAAACGGTTGAGTGCTTGCAGGGGCTAAGGTCGAAAAAATAAGGAAAATGTCCAAACAGACCCGGCGTAGCCTTAATTTTTTTAAAGCAATACTCCTTTCAGCAGCAAAAATGCCATTCCAAAATAAATCAGCAGACCTGTTACATCCACCAGTGTGGCAATGAACGGGGTAGAAGAGGTGGCAGGGTCGGCACCACATCGCTTTAATAACAATGGAAGCATAGAACCCATAATAGTACCCCACATTACCACACCAATAACAGCAGTGCCAATGGCAAAACCTATACGGATATAATGTTCGCCAAATAAATCAAAAAACTGGTGACCACCATAAATAATCAGGAACCCAAAAACACCCAGTGTTATTCCCATAAAAAGACCGGATACAATTTCTCTCCGGGCAATGCGCCACCAATCCTTTACTGTTATTTCCCCCAATGCCAATGCCTGTATGATCAATGTGGCAGCTTGCGAACCACTATTACCACCGCTTGAAATAATTAATGGGATAAAAGTGGATAGTACCAGCACCTGCTCCAGTGTTTTTTGAAAGTTGGACATGGCAGCAATGGTCAGTGTTTCGCCAATAAAAAGAATGATAAGCCAGATAATTCTTTTTTTATACAATTTGAAAAGCGGAACATCAAGATAGGGCTCGTCCAATGCAGCGGTACCACCCATCTTTTGCATGTCCTCACTAAACTCTTCACTGGCTACCCACAGTATATCGTCAATGGTTACAATTCCAAGGAGTTTATTGCTTTTGCTGACAACTGGTAATGCCACCCGGTTATTCATTTTAAAAACTTCAGACGCAGTTTCCTGGTCATCTTCTGCATGGAGGGTAACAAAACGTTCATCCATCAGCTCTGATACCTTTTTATCCGGAGGATTTAAAATAAAATCCCGGATGCGGATATCATCTAGCAATTCACCCTTGTCGTTGATAACATAAATAACGTTGATGGTTTCACTATCCTTTCCATACTTACGAATGGTGGAAAATACTTCTTCAATGGTATTCCATGGATAGACATACACATAATCGGGAGTCATCAAACGGCCAATGCTGTTTTCAGGATAGCCTAATAGCGATAAGGTTATTTTTCTTTCTTCCGGGTCGAGCAATTTGATTAATTCTCTTACTACATTGCTCGGCAACTCTTCCAAAAAATCGGTACGGTCATCTGCAGGCAGGTCGTTAAGTAAAGAAGCGGTTGTGTTCGGTGGTAATTCATGTATTACTCTTTTCTGTACAGAAAGGTCAAGTATTTTAAATACACTGGCTGCCCGGTGCACCGACATGCTGGCAATGATATTACTTTCATAATCAGGAAACTCCTCCACCAATTCTGCTACATCACTGATGTTCTGATCATCCAGAAATTCCCGAATCTGCAGCTTGTTTTCTGTTTTGATGATTGCTTCAAACTGTTCCTGTATGGTGTGTTGTTCCAGTTCCAATGACATGGTTCAAATTTAGATAATAGTTAGGAGAGATGATAATTGATAATGAGTAGATGAGAGTTGTACATACTGCCGGTAGTATTGGAAACGGGTGGCTTGTTTAAATTCAGAATGTTGGTATTCTATCAGTAATTTTAAACTTTAAAGAATTTTTCATCTATCCATTATGAGTTCCATATGATTCTTCCTTTTTTATTTATAGCTCCGACCGCTTCAATAGGCCGGGGTGTTTTTACTTCAGAAGATATTGCTGCCGGAACGGTGGTAGAAGTGGCTCCTGTAATAGTAATGACCGGGGAAGAAAGAAAGTTGGTGGATCAAACCCTACTGCATGATTATATTTTTGAATGGGGGGAAGATGAGAAACAGTGTTGTATGGCATTAGGATATGTGCCGGTGTACAATCATTCTTATGAAAGCAATTGTGAATACGAAATGGATTTTGAGCAGCAAATGATAAGTATAAAGGCTGTTCATCCTATAAAAGCCGGAGCAGAATTATTTATTAACTATAATGGTGACTGGAATGACAACAAACCGCTATGGTTTGAGGCAAAATAAAAACCGTGTCGCCTCAGACGACACGGTTTTGAATATGGTTACTCAATTAATTATTGGAAAACAATCTGAGCCCTGATTTCTCCACCAGGGTAAGTTGCGGTATGAATATTCATATAATAAAACCCATTAAGCAAGTCTGCTTCTTTAATAATAGAACCATCAACCAATGTAGTGCCGGAAAACTTTCCCGTAGCGGGATACAAAGTTGCGTTGGGTGTAGCAATACCGTTGGAAGCAGTAATAATATTCTGGACAACTCCGGCAGCAAAGCCTCTTGGTGCCAGACCATGAATATGCATTGCGGCAACTGGTCCTGTTAAACCTGACCAGGTAACAGACCAAGTCAAAAGGCGGGTTTCTTTTGTATAGAAAACATCCATGGTTCCTAGAGCTGTACTGGGAACGGCAGGTGTTTCCTGAGCACCGGTTAGAAGAATGCCTTTTTTCTCATAGTCGGTGGTCTTTTTCTTCTCTGCATTTTTTTCGCAGGAAGTCATACCAAAAACGAGAACAAAAAGTAATGAGGTGAAAGCAGTTAGTTTGATCAATTTCATGATTGCGGAATTTGCGGTAAAAATAAGGAGTTTTTCTTAATGACCATACTTTTCAAAAAATACCCAAAAGCCTGTGGGTAAACTGTTTATTTCAACTTATTCTTAATCTCCTGTAATTTCAACAGAGCCTCCACTGGAGTCAGGCGGTTAATATCAAAGCCTTCCAGCAGTTTTCTTATTTCATCAAAGGTTTCGGTGTGGGCATCAAAGATGGAAAGCTGCATTTTGGGGGCGGTGATGGCTTTAAGGATCTGTTCGCCTGAAGCTGCCTGACCCGTTTCATGGATGCTTTCCAAATGTTTCAGTATTTCGTTGGCCCGATCAATTAAGGACGGTGGCATACCGGCCATTTTGGCTACATGAATACCAAAACTATGGGTGCTGCCACCTCTTGCTAATTTTCGTAAGAAGATTATTTTATTACCCATTTCTTTATTGGTGACATGGAAATTCTTTGCTCTCGGAAATTTTTCTTCCAACTCATTCAGTTCATGGTAGTGGGTGGCGAATAATGTTTTGGGCTGATGTGCTGAATTATGCAAATGCTCCGCAATGCTCCAGGCAATGGAAATACCATCGTAAGTAGATGTTCCTCTTCCTATCTCATCCAGCAATATCAAACTTCTGTCAGTAATGTTATTGATGATAGAAGCTGTTTCATTCATCTCTACCATAAAGGTTGATTCACCACCGGATAAATTATCAGATGCACCAACCCTGGTAAAGATTTTATCCGTCAACGAAATTTTTGCTTCCGTGGCGGGAACAAAACTTCCGGTATGTGCCATTAAGGTGATAAGTGCAGTTTGCCTGAGCAATGCAGACTTACCACTCATGTTGGGTCCGGTGAGTATTATTAACTGTTGTTCTGTTTTGTTTAACTCCAAATCGTTGTGAATATAGCTTTCACCAATGGGAAGGTTTCTTTCTATAACCGGGTGGCGGCCTTCTTTAATAATCAGTTCATCACCCGTATGGAGTTGTGGTTTTTTATACTGGTATTGAATAGCATTGTTGGCATAACAGCAAAGACAATCCTGTATTGCTAACAAATTACCGTTGATTTGAACAGGGGCTAAGTAATCGCCCAACTCATTCAATAAGGCTTCGAAAAGTTCTAATTCTATTTTTAAAATCTTTTCTTCGGCACCGGTTATTTTTTCTTCGTATTCTTTTAGCTCAGGAGTAATGTATCGTTCTGCACCTGTCAGTGTTTGCTTGCGCATCCATTCTGGCGGCACTTTGTTTTTTTGTGAATTGGTTACTTCTAAATAATAACCAAACACATTATTAAAACCAATTTTCAACGAACCGATACCTGTACGTTCGGCTTCTTTTTGTTGCAACTGCGTCAAATATTCTTTTCCGCTGTTAGAAATTTTTCTGAGATCATCCAGTTCGTTATTTATGCCGCTGTTCATCATGCCGCCTTTGGCTGCTAATGCAGGCGGATTATCAACGATTTCTTTGAAAATTTTATCTGCGATATAAGGACAAGGGTTCAGTGCATCGCCCAATCTTTTCAAATATTCATTGGCAGATGACAGACAAAGTTGTTTCACCGCTTCCACCTGTTTCAATCCTCTTGCCAGTTGCAATACTTCTCTCGGATTGATTTTCTTCATCGGTATTTTAGAAACCAATCGTTCTATATCACCACATTGTTTGATGTGCTGCGAAATTTTATTTCGAAAATCGGTTTCTTTAATCAGGTACTCAACCGTATCTAATCGTTCATTTATTTTATGAATATCTTTTAATGGGAATACAATCCATCGTTTCAGTAACCTTGCACCCATTGGCGAAACGGTATTATCCAACACACTTAACAATGTGTGATTACCTTCTGAATTTCCATACACTAATTCAAGGTTGCGAATAGTAAACCGGTCCATCCAGAGAAAATCATCCTTGTCTATTCTTTGCAGTGAAGTAATATGCTGCAGGTTGGGATGCTCAGTGTCTTTCAGGTAATGAATAATTGCACCGGCAGCTATCATTCCATTTTTTAATTCTTCCACACCAAACCCTTTTAATGAATGGGTTTGAAAATGTTTCAGCAACGTATCTTCAGCATAAGCACCGTCAAAAATCCATTCATCTAATGTGTAAGTATAAATTTTACTGTTGAAATACTCTTTGAATTTCTTTTGCTGATGGCGTTGAAATACTACTTCAGCAGGTTTAAAACTCTGTAATAGTTTATCGGCATATTCCCTGTCACCTTCGGCAATAAAAAATTCGCCGGTGGAAATGTCCAAAAAAGCCAAACCGTATTGTTCATTGTCTGCAAAATGAACAGCGGCGAGAAAATTGTTGGTGTGATGTTCTAATAATTTATCGTTTACAGTCGTTCCCGGTGTCACCATATCAGTCACACCTCTTTTCACAATGCCTTTGGCTTGTTTCGGGTCTTCCAGTTGGTCGCAGATGGCAACACGATGACCAGCCCTGACCAATTTATGCAAATAGGTATCAAGAGCATGATGCGGGAAACCTGCCAGTTCAGATGATGAAGCGGCACCGTTATTCCTTTTGGTAAGTGTAATACCCAATACCTGCGAAGTCACTACCGCATCCTGTCCAAACGTTTCATAAAAATCACCCACCCGAAACAGTAATATAGCATCGGGGTATTTTTGCTTGATAGCCCGGTGTTGCTGCATCATTGGTGTATCGGAAGAGGCTGTTTTTGACATGGGAGACAAAAATAAGGAAGTGTTTATGTAACAGTTGTTCTTTCTGCATCAGGTTAAAAAATAAAAGACGCCATGAAAAAAAATCTCCTGACAACCGGGGCAATAATCCTTTTTACCCTGCTGAAAATAAATGCACAGAATCCTTCTCCTGACAATAAGGACACCGCAAGGGCAGATGCCATCATCAATAATGCCACCGTATATTTCGGCTATGGTGCGGAACTAACCCACGAAACAAAAGTAAAAGTGGATGTGGGTACAAAGACAATTGTAATAAGCCTGTTAAGCACCAGCGCCGACATTAATAGTCTGCAAATAAGTGTGCCGGAAGATGTGGCGCTGCTGTCGCAGCGGTATAGTGTTTATTACCCCACAGTGCCACCAGTTGCAAAAACAAAGGAAGTGGAAAGGATGGAAGATAGCATTGGGCTGATACAAAAGGAAATTGGCCGTATTGATAATCTGATTGTGATAGACCAGGACATTTTAACGAAAACAGGACTACTAATTGAAACCACTATTAATACCAGCGGTAATAAAACGATAACAAGTGATGAAGTATTGAAGTTGCTGGAATACTACAATGCAAAGATTGAAAAATCAAAGACCAATATTTATAATCATAAGCAGAATATAAACTTACAGAATGTAAAAATTGCAGACATAAGAAAACGAATTGCGGGAATTACTACAGTAACTCCCATTAAGCAAAAACCTTACGGGCAGGTTTTTCTACAAGTGATGTGTAAACGTAGCGGTGAAATACCGATTAATCTTTCTTACTACACCCAATATGCAGGCTGGACAGCCGTGTATGATGTTCGGGTAAATTCAAAAACCAATAAAGTAAAACTGGTATATAAAGCATCGCTTACACAAACCACAGGCATTGACTGGAAGAAAACAAAACTGACACTCAGTACCGGCACTCCCACTTTTGGTGTGGCGGCGCCTATACTTACACCGTGGTATTTGCAACTGTATGTACCGGGTATTGCTACTGATTTGCAACGAAGGGCTGCGGCTGGTAATGCACAAAGAAATTTGATACAGTCGTATAGGGATGATGGAAAGCTGGCGGAAGAAGTGGTCGTAAACGGATATGGTCAATACAAAACAAAAGCTGTGCTGGATGAAAAAAATATTGACCCGAGCACCTTGCAACAATACACTACACTCAACGAAGGGCAGCTGAATACCAATTACGACATTGACCTCCCGTATGATATTGCCAGTGATGGTCAGCTAAACAGCGTAACCATAAAAGATCAGGAGATAACCTGCACATTGAAAAACTATGCTGTACCAAGAATAGATAAGGAGGCTTACCTGCTTGCAGAAATCCCTGACTGGCAGAACCTGGATTTGCTGCCCGGCGATGCAAATATTATAATGGATGATACTTATATCGGCAGGTCTTTGATTGACCCGAATTCGATTGCTGATACATTGAACCTTTCATTGGGCAGGGATAAGAGAGTGGCTGTAAAACGTTCATTGATAAAAGAACTCAGCAGCCTGAAAACAAGCGGTAAGGAAAGCAAACAGATATTTACGTATGAAATAACTGTGAAGAACAATAAAATGACGGATGTAAACCTATTGTTGAAAGACCAGTATCCGTTGAGCAACATTAAAGAAGTGATAGTGACATTGGAAGATGGCAGTGACGCAACGATTAATACAGAAACAGGAGTGCTGACATGGAAAATAGATTTGAAATCTGGAGAAAGTAAAAAAGTAAGATTTAGTTATAGTGTGAAGTATCCGAAAGATAAGAAGATTGTGAATTTGAAATAAAGCTAAGAGAAGGAAGGAACAAAAGAGGAAAAGAGTAAAGAAAACTCTTTTCCTCTTTTTTATTGATACTGGTATTAACGAAAAGATATTATAAACGAATATTCCAATAAATGAATAAGTCCACTCCACTAAACTGTATTTCTCTTTTTTCTTCTTCTCTCCTTTTATCTCTTAGCTTACCTTTGCAAAATGCGAAAATTAAGCATGGAGGAGCTGGGCCGCAAATCGGTAGAAGAATTTAAACAGTCTGATAAAACACCTATAATAGTAGTGCTTGAAAACATCCGCAGTGCTTACAACGTAGGCAGTGTGTTCCGCACTTCAGATGCTTTTCTGGCAGAAGCGATTTATATTATTGGTTACACATCTCAACCTCCGCATAAAGAAATAAAGAAGACAGCCTTAGGTGCAGAAGAATCGGTAGAATGGAAACATTTTGCTACTTCTGCCGAAGCAATTACTGACCTGCGATTAAATGGTTATAATGTATATGCAGTGGAACAGGCAGAAGGAAGTTTTAAATTAAATGCGATTAGTTTTGAAACAGATGAAAAAATAGCTGTCATTTTTGGTAATGAAAAAGCAGGGGTGGAGCAATCAACCATTTCTCTTTGTAACGGATGTATTGAAATTCCACAGTTCGGAATGAAACATTCGTTGAATATTGCTACAGCGGCGGGGGTGGTGTTGTGGGAGTTGGTGAGGAGCAGAATAAACCCCCTGACCCCATAAAGGGGAGACTTAGGTCATAGATTCAATTAATTTAGTACAATGTCGAAAGTAAAAAGTTATCTCTCTCTTATTAAATTTTCTCACACCATTTTCGCAATGCCTTTTGCGTTGATTGGATTTTTTCTTCCATCAAAAACTGAAGTTGTTTATGGAGTTGGCCAGTGGAATTTAAATAAAACTATTGGATGGGATGATGAAGTCGAAACTAATTTAGAAGTTGAAGCATGGAAGGATTTTGGAATACTACTTTTGTTAGTAATCTTTTGCATGGTCTTTGCCCGCAGTGCCGCCATGGCTTTCAATCGTTACCTCGATAGACAATTTGATGCAAAAAATCCAAGAACAGCAATACGAGAAATACCAACAGGAATTATTACTCCAAAAAATGCTTTGTTATTTACGGTACTTAGTAGTTTGCTTTTTATCATTTGCACTTTCTTTATTAATCGTCTTTGTTTTTACTTATCACCGGTGGCATTAGCAGTTGTATTGGGTTATAGTTATACAAAAAGATTTACTCCGCTTTGTCATTTAGTACTTGGCTTAGGATTATCATTAGCACCGATAGGAGCTTACCTCGCTGTCACAGGTCAGTTTGCTTTGTTGCCCATACTTTTTTCATTGGCTGTTATTTTCTGGGTTAGTGGGTTTGATATTATTTATGCGTTGCAGGATGAAGAGTTTGATAAGTCGCAACAACTGTATTCCATTCCGGCCTGGTTAGGCAAAGCGGAGTAAATCTTTTTGTATAACTATAACCCAATACAACTGCTAATGCCACCGGTGATAAGTAAAAACAAAGAC
>JANNCC010000360.1:0-28152 GCA_031386125.1 Chitinophagaceae bacterium | reverse complement strand
CATCCATCAAGAAAAATTATCAGCATTGAAAAGAAGAATATCTTTTTCATAATAGTGCAATTAAATTTTCGTCTTGGATAATAAATTCAATTTGTCAAACTAAATAAGCTGTGCTAAACCAGTAAAGAACCTGCGTCCTGTCCAACGATGAATTGAAAACGGTCTGCCCATTATTGGTTGCCTACAACGTCTGTATTGGCGATATAACTGGTATAGTTTTCTATTGATTGTCAATGAATTTTTATACCAGAATTGCTTCTTAAATTTAGATAAATATTCTGGTGTGTTTGAAGAAATAAGTATAAAACATGTTCACCCGGCTCTCAATCTGGGTATAGAAGATATAAGAAATGGCAACCCAGTTCTTCGGGGCTTGCAGCCCCGAAGTCCTATTCTATCGCTTCCAGCGATTCACTCCTTTTCCAACCCATCCATAAACTCCTTCAGCTTCTCCAATTTACTAAGCGATAAATTTTTCATCCGTTCTACCGGATTAGCCACCACCTCTTTTGGTTTCATTGTATGCAATGGATGGTCAGCCGGTATGCCACCAATGCTGCCTTCCCGCCATACAAACAGGTCATCCGGCGTGCAGTTACACAGAATACACAATTGTTCCAGCGTCGCATAAGTCATACTATCCACCTTTCCGGTTAGCAACCGATTCACAGTGTGGTACTTCATGCCGCCCTTCACCAGGTGCTTGCCCGCATTCTCTATTCCACGGCTCTTTAACAGGTTCGGAATGTTCAATTCTAACATAACTAATTGATTTTAATAGTTAGTTGCGGGCAAAGCGAAGCAATCCCGCCGAATATTGAGTATTTACATCAAAGAAATGACCATTTGCATCACAGTAATTGACACCTGCACCACACAGAAAGCCATCTGCACCAAAGGTAACGACAACTACACCAAAATATTGGTTATTTATACTAAAGGAATAGGTATTTACAGCAAAAGATAAGGCAATTTCAGCAAAGAAATAGACAGCAATAGTAAAGTATTAGCCATTTACAGTAAAAGAATAGATAGCTGCAGTAAAGAAAAAGCCAACTACACTAACTAATTCGTCAAAAAAGGCCTCCAAGTTCTTTACCAAATCACTCAAAAAGATAATAGAAATCAGGAACCTAAAGGGCCTTGTAAAGTATCAAATAGATTGCCCAAATAAACAGGACATAGAATTGGATAAATCATTTTCATAAACAGAACTTTTCATATCTCTACCCAGGCATTAACCAACTTAATCAGAAAAAATCAGAAGTCATCAGTAGTTATCTTTGCCCTCCTTAAAATTTCATCAATGTTCAACAAACGAATCCGGATAAAAGAATTGCTTTCACAGGAGCCAGCCAATCAAACGGTAATCGTAATGGGTTGGGTGCGAACCTTTCGCAACAACCAGTTTATAGCACTCAACGATGGCAGCACTAATAACAACCTGCAGGTAGTGGTAGCACTCGGCAGCCAGGAAGATGAATTGCTGAAACGAATTACCACTTCCGCCTCATTAAAAGTAACCGGTACGGTGGTTGCCTCATTAGGCAAGGGACAAAAAATGGATTTGAATGCCACAGAGATTGAAATACTCGGCGATAGTGATGCAGAAATCTATCCATTGCAACCAAAGAAACATAGCCTTGAATTTTTAAGAGAGATTGCCCACTTACGTTTTCGTACCAACACATTTGGTTCGGTGTTCCGGGTGCGTCATGCACTGGCATTTGCTATTCATAAATTTTTTAATGATAAGGGGTTCTTATATATGCACACACCTATCATAACGGGTAGTGATGCAGAAGGTGCCGGTGAAATGTTTAAAGTAACCACATTACCTTTTGATGAAACACCAAGAACTGAAGAAGGTGCCATAGATTTCTCCAAAGACTTTTTTGGAAAAGCAACCAACCTCACCGTTAGCGGACAATTAGAAGGAGAGTTGGGTGCAACTGCTTTCGGCGATATTTATACATTCGGTCCAACATTCCGAGCAGAGAATAGTAATACGACAAGACACCTTGCAGAGTTCTGGATGATAGAACCCGAAATGGCTTTCTCTGATTTGGAAGACAACATGAACCTTGCTGAAGAATTCATCAAGTACATTATTAAGTATGCGATGGAGAACAACAAGGAAGATTTAGAATTCCTTGCACAGCGGTTAGCGGAAGAAGAAAAACAATTACCGCAAGATAAGCGGAGCGAAATGGGATTGATAGAAAAACTGGAATTTGTACTCAACAATAACTTTGAACGAATCACTTACACCGAAGCCATTGATATATTAAGAGAGAGCAATCACAACAAGAAAAAGAAATTTCAATACCCCATCACCGGCTGGGGTATGGACTTGCAAAGCGAACATGAAAGATACCTGGTAGAAAAACATTTTAAAAAACCGGTTATACTTTCCAACTATCCGAAAGAGATAAAAGCATTTTATATGCGGCAGAATGATGATGGAAAAACGGTGGCGGCCATGGACATCCTTGCTCCCGGCATTGGTGAAATAGTCGGCGGCTCTCAACGGGAAGAACGATTTGATAACCTGCTCGACCGGATGAAAGAAATGAACATACCCGAAGAAGAACTTTGGTGGTATCTCGATACACGACGCTTCGGTACGGTGCCACATGCAGGCTTTGGTCTTGGTTTTGAAAGATTGGTTCTCTTTGTTACCGGCATGACGAACATAAGAGATGTAATAGCTTTTCCGAGAACACCGGGAAGTGCAGAGTTTTAAAGGAAGTGTAACTTCCTGGTATTGCAATAGTGGTATAATAACCTACCTTGTACAATTGCTTATCTGAAACTACCCCATGAAACAGGTTGTGTTGTTTTGCTTGCTATTTCTAATTCCTCTTTTTGCATCTACGCAAACATGGAGGGAGTTAAACGACAGCCTTATTTACTATTACACCAATGGAGAGTTTAAAAAAGCAATTCCTTTTGCTGAGAAAACAGTCGCCGCCGCCAAAAATGAGTTAGGAGAATCGGACATTAATTATGCCCATAGCGTTACCTATCTGGGAATGCTCTATTCTTATACTGGCCAAAATAATAAAGCTGAAACCTTGTATTTGAAGGCTGCCGAATTGTATAAAAAAATATCCGGGGAAACACACACAAACTATACCACCAGCCTGAATAGCCTGGCAGGGGTATATCAAAATATCGGGGATTACAATAAAGCAGAACCGCTTCTGATACAAGTAACAGCGATAACAAAAAAAGTGTTGGGAGAAAACCACCCGGACTATGCCACCAGCCTTGATAAACTGGGAGTACTTTATGCAAGTACAGGTAAGTATGAAAAAGCAGAATCGCTATACATTGAATCCATCGCCATCCGTAAAAAAGTGCTGGGCGAAAATCATCCGGACTATGCCACCAGCCTGAACAACCTTGCAGGATTATATGAAAAAAAGGGTAACTATGAAAAGGCTGAATCTTTATACAATGAATCCATCGCCATACAAAAAAAAGTGTTGGGCGAAAATCATCCGGACTATGCCACCAGCCTGAACAACTTTGCAGGTTTATATATGAGTATGGGCAAGTATGAAAAAGCCGAACAGTTTTATATACAGGCGACAACAATAGTAAAAAAAGTACTTGGCGAAAATCACCAGTATTATGCCACCAACATGAACAATTTGGCGGGGTTATATATGAATATGGGCAACTATAAAAAAGCTGAACAGTTTTATATACAAGCGACAGCAATAATAAAAAATGTACTTGGCGAAAATCACTCATACTATGCCGGCAGCCTGCAAAATCTGGGATTATTATATTCACACATGGATAACTATGAAAAAGCCGAACAGCTTTTCATACAGGCAGCAGCATTAAGAAAACAATTGAAGGGAGAAGCTCATCCTGAGTATGCCACACTGCTTCATAACCTAGCGGAACTATATGAGGACATGGGTAATTATGAAAAAGCCGAACAGCTTTTTATACAAGTAACAGGAATAAAAAAAACATTGCTGGGCGAAAACCATCCGGATTATGCCGGCAGCCTGAATAGTCTGGCTGCATTATATGCAAGTATAGGTAAGTATGAAAAAGCCGAACCACTTTTTATACAGGCGACAGCAATAACAAAAAAAATGCTGGGAGAAGCCCACCCGTACTATGCCACCAGTTTGAGTGACATGGCGTTATTATACACAAATATGGGTAATTATGAAAAAGCCGAACAGTTTTTTATACAGGCAGTTGCAATAGGGAAAAGAACATTGGGAGAAAATCACCCGTACTATGCCACCAGTCTGAACAACCTGGCGTTATTGTACACAAATATGGAGAACTATGAAAAAGCCGAAGAGCTTTTTATACAGACAGCAGCCATAACAAAAAAAGCACTGGGAGAAAACAGCGTAGGCTATGCAGGCAACCTCAATAACCTGGCAAGACTATATGAAAAAAAGGGAGACTACAAAAAAGCGGAACCGGTTCATATACAGGCAAAAGAAATTTTCAAAACCGTGTTGGGCGAAAATCATCCGTACTATGCCACCAGCCTGAATAACCTTGCAGTATTGTATAAAAATATGGGTAAGTATGAAAAAGCCGAACCACTTTTTATACAGGCGACAGCAATAAGGAAAACGGTGCTAGGCGAAAACCATCCGGACTATGCTACCAGCCTGACCAACGAGGCAGGATTGTATGAAAGCTTGGGTAATTACGAAAAAGCTGAACCATTGCTGACTATGGGAAATAAAATTAAAATTAAAAACCTGCTCGATATATTCAGTACACTGTCAGAAAAGGAAAAAGGGAGCTATCTCGCCAATAATGTTTCTTTAAACAATACCAATAATAGCTTTTTATACAATAATACCAACGTCACCTCTTCCTTCTACAAAGAAAATTATAATCTGCAGTTGTTACTAAAATCGCTTTCATTATCAGACACTAAAAATTCGCTGGAGGCAGTTAGAAACAGCAAAGACACTGCTATTAATAAACTGCTCGTCCAATGGCAAAATGATAAAATAAGTTTATCAAAGCAATACGCATTACCTGTTACCAGCAGAAAAGCAGGCTTAAAAGAGCTGGAAACAGAAACAGAGAATCTTGAAAAAGACCTTAGCCGAAAATCATCCGTCTTTCGCAAACAACAAAATGCAGCCCGCATTTCAATGAAGGATGTTCAGAACAGTTTGCAGCAAGATGAGGTAGCAATAGAATTTGTTAGTTTTAAGCTATACAACAAAAAATGGACTGACAGCACTATCTATGCAGCCTATATTGTAAACAAAAAAGACCCGGTTCCGCAATTCGTTCCCCTCTTTGAAGAAAAACAATTACAACAACTACTTGATGATTCCAGGAAAATAAGCAGAACCCCGGCAAAATTTTTTTACGGAGACGGAGTCTTTGCACCAAAAGATAAAAGTACCAGGCAAGGAGAAGCATTATGCAAACTGATCTGGCAACCTTTAGAACCCTACTTAACAGGGGTAAAGAAAATTTCGTATTCACCGGCGGGAAAGTTATTTAGTATTGCCTTTCATGCACTTCCTGTTGGTAATGATTCATTACTGATGGAAAAGTATCAACTACAGCAATACACCAGCACAAGGCAGGTAGCACTGCGCAATACAGAAAACCAAACAGTAAATCCAGGAAGCATCACCTTGTTTGGCAACGCTGATTTTTCAATGGATAGTGTTCAACTTACTAAACAAAGTACCGGTATGTCTGATGGTTATGTTTCCAGATCTGTTTATTCACCATCAGTAAGGGCTGGCGATTTTGAACCATGGAAAAGCCTTCCCGGTTCGGCAGAAGAAGTAAATTTTATCAAACAATTATTTGATAAAAACAAAATTGCTGCCAAATCATTTGCTCAAACAACAGCCTCCGAAGAAAACCTGAAAGCACTTAATGGCAACTCGCCGCAAATACTGCATATTGCCACACATGGCTTCTTTTTACCAGACCTCAATAAAGCGAAAAAAGATAAAGAGTCAAGCCAGGCTAATGTTTACACATTAGCCGATGATCCGCTATTAAGAACCGGATTAATATTAGCCGGGGGTAATTATGCCTGGAGTGGTAAAATACCGCTGGAGGGAGTAGAAGATGGTGTAGTTTCAGCTTATGAGATTGCGCAGTTAAATTTAAGCAACACGGAACTTGTTGTACTGAGTGCCTGCGAAACAGCACTCGGCGATGTAAAAGGAAGTGAAGGTGTGTTTGGTTTACAACGGGCATTTAAAATGGCGGGAGTAAAAAAGATGATAGTTAGCTTATGGAAAGTTCCCGATGGGGAAACTGCTGAACTAATGACTGCTTTTTATACTTACTGGATGAAAGGAAAAACAATCAATGATTCCTTTGCACAGGCACAGGCCGATATGCGAAAGAAATACTCTCCTTTCTATTGGGCAGCTTTTGTAATGATAGATTAAATGTTAAATACCCTTGTCATGGTATGGCTGCATTGAAAAGATTGGGTAATTTGTTGTTTTTTGTCACCATGAAAGCAAAACTTCTTATAGTATTTTTTATTGTTTTTTCATTTTCTTCAGCTGCACAAGACTGGAAAGTACTAAGCGAT
Organism: Chitinophagaceae bacterium; assembly: GCA_031386125.1. Classification (GTDB taxonomy): domain Bacteria; phylum Bacteroidota; class Bacteroidia; order Chitinophagales; family Chitinophagaceae; genus JJ008. The sequence goes on along the minus strand of JANNCC010000360.1, from coordinate 21,572 downwards.
TCCCTGATTTATTATTATTCCCAAAAAGATTTTGATAAAGCATTGCCCTGGGCAGAAAAAGCAACGGTGGCCACAAAAGAAAAATTTGGAGTTGAAGACCCGGTCTATGCCTCCTATCTTACCATGCTGGCAGGCTTGTATATCAGCACACAACAACATTCCAAAGCAATACCCGTACTAAGCGAATCCTTGTCTATCTATAAAAAAAATGTGGGTGAAAATCACAAAAATTTTATTCAAACACTCAACCTGCTGGCGGCTACTTACTCCGGTATGGGGCAGAACAATAAGGCCGAACCACTCTTTATACAGTTAACAGCTATCTATAAAAATAAATATGGCGGGGAAAGTAATGAGTATGCCGCCAGCCTCAACAAACTGGGAAAGGTGTATGAGGAAATGGGGCAATACGCAATGGCAGAGCCATTATTTATCGGGGCGGCTGCTATCCGCAAAAAAATACAGGGAGAAAAAGATCCTGATTATGCTACCAGCCTCAATAACCTGGCATTGCTATATAAAAGTATGGGTGAATATGCAAAAGCAGAACCACTGCTTATGAAGGCACTTACTATACGGAAAGAAAAATTTGGAGAAAATTCATTTGAGTATGCCAACAGCAGCAATAATCTTGCATCCCTTTACGAAACGCTGGGCCAGTATGGAAAAGCCGAACCATTGTATATACAGGCCGTAAATATTTTTAAAGAAAAGGCGGGCGGCAATAATCCTGATTATGCTACCAGCCTGAGTAACCTTGCCCAGATATACCAAAGTACAGGCGAGTTTACAAAGGCAGAAGAATTGCTTACCCGGGTTTTGCAAATTCAGAAAAAAATACTGGGACAAGATCATCCCGCATATTTTATTACCCTTAATAACCTGGCAGGCAATTACCTGTTTACCGGCCAATATAAAAAAGCAGAACAGCTATACCTGGAGGCAATTGAGTCAGAGAAAAGAATTTTAGGAGAAAAGCATCCTGATTATGCCCGCAGCTTCAATGATCTTGCTTACCTCTATCGCCGGGAAGAAAAATATAAAGAAGCAGAGGCTTTGTATATACAGGCCATAGCTATTTTTAAAGAAATGCTTGGAGAAAAACATCCTGAATATGCTGCAGCATTAAACAACCTTGCTGTTTTGTATGAAAGTATGGGGCAATATGATAAAGCAGAAAAAATTCTTTCACAAACAAAAACCATTGAAACCAACAACCTGCTCAATGTATTCAGTGTATTGTCTGAAAAAGAAAAAGCGGATTACATCATCCAGCAGTCATCATTAAATAATACAGCCAATAGTTTTTTATATAATTATGCAGAGGCCAGCCCGTCCTTTTATGCAGCAAATTATGATCTGCAATTACTGATAAAAGGGCTTTCTTTATCCGACACTAAAAATGCAATGGATGCTGTTCGCAACAGCAGTGATACAACGGTAAGGCAATTATTTGCCAGGTGGCAACATAATAAAATAGTTTTAGCTAAGCAATATTCCCTGCCCGTAGCATCCCGGCGGGATGATTTGGCAGGACTGGAGGAGCAAACAGAACAGGCAGAAAAGGAATTGAACCATTTATCAGCAGCCTTCCGGAACCAGCAGCAGTCCACTGGTATTACATGGAACGATGTCCAAAAAAATCTGCAGGCAGACGAAGCAGCTATAGAATTCGTAAGCTTTAAATTATATCATAAAGACTGGACGGACAGCATTATTTATGCTGCGTACCTGGTTAGAAAAAATGACCCTGCACCGCTGTTCATTTTTTTAACAGAAGAAAACAGGTTGCAGCAATTAATTAATAGTGCAGGTAAAAATCAGGCTGTTTTGGTGAAACGTTTTTACCCCGGCGCAGAAATAAAAAATAAGCAGACAGGTTTTTTAGGCGACAGTTTATACAAACTTATCTGGCAACCGCTGGAGCCTTATCTTAACGGAATAAAAAAGATATCATACTCCCCGGCCGGAAAATTATACAGCATTGCATTTAATGCATTAACAACAACAGACAGCGGTGTGCTGTTAATAGATAAATACAAGCTGGCCCAATATACGAGTACGAGACAGGTAGCATTGCGTACAAAAAACAGCGAAGCGATAAAACCACAGGCTATTACTCTTTTTGGTAATGCCAGTTTTACGATGGATAGTCTGCAGCTGATAAAGCAAAAAAGAAAACAACCAGGAGAGGTAATTGCTTCTGTTTATACAGTACAAAAAGCAAGTAATGATAATGTTGCCTGGAGAAGTTTGCCGGGTACAGCGGAAGAAATAAATAAAATAAAACAATTGTTTGCCGGGAATAAAATCAACAGTAAATCATTTATCCAAACTTCAGCATCTGAAGACAACCTGAAAGCTTTAAGTGGGCACTCTCCCCAGGTACTGCATATTGCCACCCACGGTTTCTTTTTACCTGAAGCAGATAAAAAGAAAAAAGAGAGAGGAGCTGGTCCCGGCAGCACATATACCCTGGCAAATGACCCTTTATTAAGAAGTGGTTTAATGTTAGCCGGCTGTAACTATGCCTGGAGCGGCAAAATACCTATTGACGGAGTAGAAGACGGAATAGCTACAGCTTACGAAATCTGCCAACTGAATTTAAGTAACACCGAATTAGTTGTGCTCAGTGCTTGTGAAACTGCATTAGGAGATATAAAAGGAAGTGAAGGAGTGTTTGGTTTGCAAAGAGCATTTAAAATGGCCGGAATTAAAAAGATGATAGTAAGTCTCTGGCGGGTACCCGATAAAGAAACAGCTGAACTCATGACCACTTTCTATACCTACTGGATGAAGGGAAAAATAATTAGCGATGCCTTTGCACAGGCACAGGCTGATATGCGTAAAAAATATGCTCCCTTTTATTGGGCGGCATTTGTGCTGGTGGAGTAGCCTGCCATATATCTTATATGGATTTTCTTTATGATTGTATCTCATAAGCAAACTATGCTTATGGCACAACTCAATTCAACAGGCAACGAAAGCCCTGTAAACCCCCGGAAAAGAAGAGGTGTAATACGGATGGTAAAACACAACCTTAGGGTTGACATGACACCAATGGTTGACCTCGGCTTCCTGCTGATTACCTTTTTTGTAATAACAACAGAGCTGGCTAAACCAACGGCCATGAATCTTTATATGCCGAAAGATGGTGGCCCGCCAACAGAACTTGGCGCATCCAATGCACTCACTGTTTTATTGGACAAGGATAAAATGTATTACTACAACGGAGATTGGAAAGATGCTATAAAGACAGGAGGCATTATAGAGACGAACTTCTCCGGAACGGCTGACCTCCGGAAAGTTATCGGAGAGAAGCAACTCCTGCTGGATGTTACACAAAAAAATAAGGAAGGGAGAGATGGGTTGATGTTACTTATTAAACCGGGGAATGAAGTTTCCTACAAAAACGTTGTGGATGTATTGGATGAAACAACAATCAGTATGGTGAAGAAATATGCCATTGTTAAACAGTCTGTTGATGAAAAGGCCTGGCTTAAAGAAAAATAAAGCAATAACCCGTAAAGTATAATTATTTCTTCCCGAACATTGCTATCCGGCGGCTTACATTCTCCCGGATGTTCAGGTAATATAAATTTATATCGGCGATATGATAATTCCTTGCGAAGTATAAAAAGCTACCCGGAAATTTTGGTTTCTTCACATATAACAAACCATTGCTGCTTTGCGCATCCGTGGTTTGTTTATAAACAGTATTAAATTTTGTCAGTATGCTTCCTTTATTCATTTTCCGGGAAGCATATTCATTACCCGTTGTCCAGGTAAGCGGATTGGTGACATATGAATTTCCATTTTCATTTTTTAAATAAAAGGGAACGAATCCTTTTTTTAATGTTCGCCAACTACAGATGCAGCCGGTTTGTAAAGAGTCTTCACACATTTTCAAGGAAGTAAAATAATCTTTTGGCACCGGCCAGCCGATAATGTAGGCAACAACTAATTTATTTTTGAGTGGTTTATCCTGGAAATAATCTTTCAATAATTGTTCAGCTAGTAAACTTCCCTGGCTGTGTGCAGCAATAATGATCGGTCTTCCACTATTCCATGTTTTTAAATAATATTCAAAAGAAGATTTCAAATCTTCATAAGCCAGTTCAAATGTGCTGGCAGCCTTTTCTTTATCATTTGAAAAAAAAGTTGCGATATGTGCCTGCTGGTATCTTGGCGCAAACACCCGGCATTGCTGATTGAACACACTTGCCTGATATAATATAGTTGAGTAATCGGTTTTGGCATTTATATAATCATCATCAATAACTGCATTTGTATTTTCTAATTTTCGATTGGATGTAAATGTGGTAGGATGTAAAAAGAAAACATCAACTACAGAATCTCTTGTTTCATTTTTTAATGGAGCAGGCACACTGTCGGAAGGGTCCTGCTTCCATGGATGTGCAGCCCAATAGTCGAGATTCGTATAATCGGGTTTGCCGTCCGGGCTTTTAAATTGATACTGGCTTCTGAATGCCTGGTATTTATCAGAACAGGAGAAAAAACTTATAATTAATAGTATTAACGGGAAAAGATTCTTCATCCGGCAAATTAACCCAAAAATTGTTTCCGGAGTTTTAGCCTGAAAACAAATACGCAGTTAAAAAACCCCTTATCTTTCCTATTCACTTTCCTAATTCAGGATCATATTAATCAAGTCCTTTCGATAAATAAAAATTACTATTATGAACAGGCTATTACTGCTTTCAATCATCCTGCTGTTTTCCGGCAAGGCAAATGCCCAGTTATTAAGTTTCGGGGCCGGCGGCGTTACCATCCTGAGCGGAACTACGCTGGTGGCGGACAGCCTTACGCTTATTCCTTCGGCCGATATTACCATCAGTAACAATACGCTGGATAAATTCACTACCGTTGCTCACACAAGTTCCAACCCTTATATTTCAAGGGTGTACCGTTTCACCAATACAACGAATGCTTTTACCGGATCGGTGCAGATCAATTATAACGATGGCGCCGAGCTAAATGGTATTGCTGAAAGCGCATTAACACTCAATATACATAACGGAACAACATGGAATTTCTATCCCGCCAGCACCCGTGACGGAACCAATAATTTTGTGCTGACCAATAGTGTAAGCAGCACGGGCCTTAACGAACTTACATTGGCTGGTTCTAATGCGCTGCCATTGGCCTGGCTTTCGTTTACGGCTACCAAACAAAATCAAACAGCCTTGTTGAAATGGGCCACCGCACAGGAGCAAAACACCCGGAACTTTTCCGTGCAGCACAGCGCAAATGGAATCAACTGGTCGGCCATTGGTTTGTTGCCAGCCACAGGCAGCATCAATAGTACCAGCAATTATAGTTATGTACACACAAGTCCCGTGACCGGCGTCAACTATTACCGCATTTTACAAACGGATATGGATAACAGGAATAGTTACAGCGCCATCAAAACACTGAAGTTTACAACAAATGACGAACCCTTTATTATTATTGGCAACCCGGTAACCAATGATGTGCTTACCGTGCAGATAAATATGGAAACCAGCCTGGCTTTATATTCTGCCGATGGCAAATTGCTCTGGCAGGAGCAGGTAAATGCCGGCACAAAAACCTTTGATATGAGCCGGTATGCAAAAGGCACTTATTTATTAAAAGCCAATAACACTGCACAAAAAATAGTGATACAATAAAACATCCCTTTAGAAAAAAGAAACAAAAACTTAAAACTTTTATACAATGAAACAGGCTAAAAATTTATTACTTGCATTTTTACTGATTACCACTGTTAGTTTACAGGCCCAGTTAGGTATTGGCACCACCCCGGCTGCATCGGCGCAGTTGGATGTAAGCAGTACTACTAAAGGATTTTTACCACCACGGATGGATTCTACTCAACGCAATGCAATTGCTTCCCCGGCTACAGGACTTACTATTTACAATACGACTCTCAAATCCGTTCAGGTTTATAATGGCACAGGCTGGTTTTCCACCGTGCATTTCATTGGCGAAAGCTACGGTGGCGGCATCGTGTTTTATGTATATGATAACGGGCAGCACGGATTAATAGCAGCTACTGCTGACCAAAGCACAGGCATACAATGGTTCAATGGAACATATAGATATACCGGAACTACCGGCGATGGATTGAATGCAGGAGTCATGAATACAGGATTAATAGTAGCCACACAGATGGCAGATAACCAAACAGGAAATTTTGCAGCAAAAGTTTGTGCCGATTATTCTGTTACAATAGGGAGCATTACCTATGGCGACTGGTATTTGCCATCAAAATACGAGTTAAATTTATTGTACCTTCAAAAAACCGTTGTTGGCGGTTTTAGTAGCAGCAACTATTGGAGTTCCTCGGAGGACGGCAACAACTTCGCCTGGATCCAGGTCTTCAGCAATGGCGTTCAGACCAACAACCTCAAGAACGGCACACTCTATGTTCGTGCTGTCCGGGCTTTTTAACTATTTATCCATTTAGCTATTTATAAATACCCCGCCGCGGCGGGGTCGATTATTATTATTGAATTTATGGCACTGTATTATGATGTACCCCGTAGGATAAAAATCAAATAGATAAAAAAAGGAAATTTTGTAACTATCCAACGGGGTGAGCCCGGATAGAAAGCTTTAAGCGAGTAAAATATCAGCAGAAACGCCCAGTCTTTTGTGAAATATCCGGGCAATTTCCAAAGTAAGCGGTTTCTTGCCATTGAGCAGAGATGAAATATAACCTTTGCTTCCGATAATCCCGATCAGGTCTTTGCTTTTCATCCCTTTCTCTTCCATTTTTATTTTAATGGCCTCAATCGGGTTGGGTGTTGGAATGGGATAATGTGCATCCTCATATTGCATGATCAAAAGCAAAGCAATTTGCAACTGTTCACCTTCGGGTGAATCAGCTTTTATTTTTTTATTAAATTGCTGATCTGCCCAATCGAGAAGTATTTCGTAATCTTTTTTTGTTTTTAGTAGTTTAAATTTCATCCCTGATATTTTTTACAGTAATCAAGCATTGTTTTTCGGATGATAATGTTGAACATCGTACAAAGCTGAGAAAAGTTTTCCAATAGAAAACAATTTTCAGCTTACTTCTTATCCATCGATGTGCCGGAAGTTGTAAGTTTTTCCATTTCCCCTTCGACTTTGCTGAGGGCAGGCTGAGGAGGAGGGACGATATCTTCTTATGAAAATGCTGTTGAAAGGTTGAGGTAATAATATTTGATCTTGCTGTTTCCGGGATATGCTACAACCTGTCTGAAAAACTGCATTCATCCAGCCATTTATCAAAACCAACTGTATTTATTTTCATACACTGCTTTCTTTTAGTAAAGTCAGTACCATACTGCATTTCAGACCAAAAAACGGTTGATTTTAGAAAATATTTTAAAAACATAGTACTTTAGTTTGCATAGTACCAAATATCACCCTATCTTTGATTTATAATTGAAAAAAGAAGGGATATGAATATAGATAATACACAAAGTCAGATGCGGAAAGGCATATTCGAATTCTGCATTCTCTCCATCATTCGCCGGGGCGAAGCTTACCCAAGTGATATTGTGGAAGAGATGCGAGCCGCCAATCTGCAAATATTGGAAGGCACCTTGTACCCACTGCTTACCCGGTTGAAAAATGCAGACATGCTAACCTATCGCTGGGTAGAAAGTAACTCCGGGCCGCCCCGAAAATATTTTTCGCTGACAGAAAAGGGGAGCAGTTTTTATAATGAACTGGAACAAACCTGGAACGAACTATCAAACGGTGTAAATGCACTGACTAGTAAAAAATCTGACGAACCGCTGAACAACCAATAAACCAACACAAGAATACTTCAACCAAATATTTTAAGACATGAAAAAGATCATCAACATCAACTTAAGCGGTCGGGTAATACCGATAGAAGATGCTGCTTATGAAAAGTTACAGGCCTACATAGAAAGCTTACGTCGCTACTTTGCCAACGAAGAAAGCCGTGATGAAATCATCAACGATATAGAAAGCCGCATTGCAGAATTGCTGCAGGAAAAAATCCGTAAGGGTGCTGCTGCTATAACAGATGAAGATATAAACGAAGTAATAGCATCAATGGGTACGGTAGAAGATTTTGAAGCCGAAGAAAAAGAAAATGCTTCTTCTGCAAAAACGGCTTCTGCTTCTCAGCAAAGCAATCAGCAGAATTATTCGTATGCCGAAAAAAAACCACGGGGTCGTTTATACCGTGATAGCAATGATAAGTTTATTGGTGGTGTATGTAGTGGACTTGCTTCTTATCTAAATGTTGACCCCGCAGTTGTAAGATTGTTGTTTGCAATAATAGGTTTTGGTACTGGTATTGGTTTTCTGGCCTATATAATATTATGGATAGTGCTGCCGCCAAAAGATTTGGATGGATATTCAGGCAAACGTCTGTATAGAAATCCTGATGATAGAGTGTTGGGTGGTGTAGCTGGTGGTCTTGCTGCTTATTTTGATAAAAAGGCAACGAATATCAGATTAATATTTGCTGCCCCTATTTTGTTGAATGTATTAATAAGTGTTCTAAGCGGATTTCGGTGGGATAATGATTTTGATTTAGCGTTGAACATAGGCTTTGGTTCTCTCACGGGTACATTTGTACTTACTTATATTATTATGTGGATTGTGTTGCCTGAAGCAAACACTGATTATGAAAAAATGGAAATGCGGGGTGAAAAGGTGGATGTAAACCGTATCCGCCAGAATGTAAAGGAAGGAATGGGTAATATGAAAGACCGTATGAAAGGCTGGGGTGAAGAAGTAAAAGAATCAGCACAAAATATGAGTAGCAAAGCAAAAGAATTTGCAGGCACAAGAGGAAAAGCTTTTGCTTCTGAAGTAAACGATACAGTGCGCCGTGGTGGCGGTGGCCTCGGCCATGCAATAGCAGTGCTGTTCAAAGTATTTTTTCTTTTCATTGCCGGTGTTATTGCACTCTCTCTATTTGTATCATTAATTGCATTGTTATTTGGCGGTATAGCCTGGTGGCCTATTAATAATTTTTTATGGACAAGTAAATGGCAGCAAATATTTGCATGGGGCACCGTAATATTTTTCCTTGTAGTTCCATTAATAGGCTTTGTTACCTGGCTTGTACGCCGCATCATCAAAGCAAAATCAAGAAACAATTATCTCGGTTGGACCTTTGGTGGCCTTTGGGCTATTGGCTGGGTGTCAATGACATTATTTGTTTCCAGCATGGTAAAAGATTTTCGTCACCACGAACATGTGGATACTCCTTTGACCATTACCCAACCCGCCAATAGCAAACTGATCGTTGCTGTATCACAAGCGGAACTTGAGTATAGCGGCAGCTTTGGCTGGATGAATGATGGCCGGGATGGATGGGACCTTTCTTCTGATACGTTGAAGATCGCAGCGGTAAATTTCAATGTAAAGGCAAGTACAGATGATCAATACCGTGTTTTTGTGAAACGCTACAGTTTCGGAAGAACGAATGAAGAAGCGACGAGCCGGGCAGAAAGGATCCAGTTTACTGCTGTATCAAGAGACAGTGTGCTTGACCTGGCCAACGGTTATGCTATTGGCAGTGAGAATAAATTCAGGGGACAAAATATAGAAATTGAGATACATGTACCGGCGGGTAAAAAATTACGCTTTGACAGATCGGTATCAGAAAAACTGAATTCTTTCCATATACATGTAAAAAAAGGGGGTTCGAAAAATAAGGTCACAGGTTTCGAGATCAACAACGACGAAAGTGATTTCTGGTACAGCCCTGATGTTGACTATGTAATGGGAATAGATGGTGAACTAAAAGACCCGAATGTAACTACCACCACTACGCCAACGAACGATTATCGCTACGAAAATAGCGACAGCCTTAACCTTGAAAAATCCATTGAAAAGAAAAAACAGGAATTGAAAGAGCTGGAAGAAAGAAAAAACACAAAGCCGGCAAAACCAACTGTTCTTAAAAAGAAAACCAAAAAGGAAGACGATGCAGTTGCTGTAGGCCCATCACCAGTGTCGTCGTTGGTTGAATGGTTTTAATAATACAACTAATAATGAAACATGATTAAGAATAGCTACCTGCTAATTCCGTTACTGTACATATCCGGGTTAATAATATCCTGCTCAGGTTCAGAAAGCTGGGTAGTAAAAGAACCGGCGAAACATCTTCCCGTATCTGCGGAACTATATGCTGAAATAGCCCACATGGACAGTGTTATGTTTGATGCGTTTACTACACAGGATCTTGATAAACTTAAAACTACCTTTTCAGAAGACCTGGAATTTTATCATGATAAAGGCGGGTTAACAGGTTACGAACAATCAATGGAAAACTTCAAAACCCTGTTTGAAAAAAACAAGACCACTGGTCTAAGAAGGGAACTTGTAAAAGGCAGCCTGGAGGTTTATCCTATTAAAGATTATGGAGCTATCGAAATCTGTCTTCACCGGTTTTGCCATGTAGAAAACGGTAAAGACGATTGCGGCACATTTAAAAATATAATGGTCTGGCAGAAAAAGGATGGGCTATGGAAAGTTACCAGGGTGATAAGTTATGATCATTAATAAACTTGGTTGAAGTGGAACCGCAGCAGCGGTAAAACTCAGAGGCTGTCACCAGAATATGGGACAGCCTCTATTTTTTCGGCTTACATTTGCACCCTAAACAATCAGCATGAAGAACACTCCTTTCACACACAAACACATTGCCCTTGGAGCCAAAATGGCTGAGTTTGCAGGGTACAATATGCCGATTTCTTACACCGGCATTAACGATGAACATGCAGCCGTGAGAAAAAATGCCGGGGTGTTTGATGTAAGCCACATGGGCGAATTTATACTGAAAGGAGAAAATGCCCTTGACCTTATTCAACGGGTAACCAGTAATGATGCAGCAAAACTAAAACCCGGTCAGGCACAATATAGTTGCCTGCCAAATAATGATGGCGGTATTGTTGATGATTTACTGGTGTATTGCATCGAAGAAAATAAGGGTTACATGCTGGTGGTGAATGCGTCCAACATAGAGAAAGACTGGAACTGGATTCAAAAACATAACATACACCATGCAGAGATGCATAACATATCTGATAAAACATGCTTGCTGGCAATACAAGGTCCAAATGCTACGAAGATGCTGCAACCATTAACAGAAATGGATATTTTGAATTTAAAATATTACACTTTTGTTAAAGGAAAATTTGCCGGGGTGGACAATGTAGTGATAAGTGCAACAGGTTATACCGGCGCAGGCGGCGTGGAAATTTATTTTGAAGAAAAAGACGGTGCTGCCGATAAAATATGGGATGCCATTTTTGCTGCCGGTGGTCCGCAGGGAATGAAGCCTGTTGGCCTTGGTGCAAGAGATACGCTGCGGCTGGAAATGGGTTTTTGTTTATACGGAAACGATATTGATGACACTACCTCCCCCATGGAAGCCGGGCTGGGCTGGATAACCAAATTCACCAAAGAGTTTACTTCCAAAGAAATTTTTGCAGCACAAAAAGCAGAAGGGGTTGAAAAAAAATTAGTGGGCTTCGAAATGATAGAAAAGGGGATACCAAGGCACGGCTACGAAATAAAAGACTATGAAGGCAGAACAATTGGCCATGTTACCTCCGGCACCCAATCACCCAGTCTGGGCAAGGCAATAGGAATGGGATATGTACATACCCCTTTTGCGGCAATAGACTCGGATATTTACATTAAAGTGAGGGATAAATTATTGCAGGCAAAAGTTTCTAAGATTCCCTTTTCATAATCAAGCTGTGCGGTAAGGTTTTTGTAATTGTAGTTCCTACTTCAAACTTGCTCCAATGCCAACTATTCATCTCACCACATTTATTGCTGCGCCAGCAGAGGTGGTCTTTGACCTTAGCCGCCATATTGGTTTGCATAAAGAATCAATGGCTTCTTACAAGGAGGAGGCCGTGGCCGGAACAAGATTTGGATTAATTGAAAATGATGAAACAGTAACCTGGAAAGCGAAGCATCTTTTTAAAAATCGGTTGCTGCGGGTAAAAATTTCAGGTCTGAAAAAGCCGGAGACATTTATCAGTGAACAGGTGGAAGGTGATTTTAAAATGATGAAACATGAACATCATTTTAAGCCCTGCGATAACGGCACCATTATGATTGACCTGTTTCATTTTGAATCGCCGTATGGAATACTGGGGCAAGGGCTTAACAGTCTTTATCTTACCAAATACATGAAGAGGTTGCTGGAGCAGCGGAATAAAACGATCAAAGAGTTTGCAGAGAGTGATAAGTGGAAGAAGCTGTTGATAGCCTGATAAGCATCAGGCCGCTTTTTTGAAACCTGAGTTGGAAATTCTATTTAGCGGCCAGATTCGTACAATAATTTCTGTTCCGTTATTTTTGCCACTATACATGAGCAACAAACCTTCCCTTCATACATCTCTTTCCCCGGCACTATTACATTTATATGATTTAAGTAATAGTGTAGTTGTTATCATTGACGTATTCCGGGCCACTTCAACTATTGCATCAGCGTTATACAACGGTGCCAAATGTGTGATACCGGTTGATTCTGTTCCCAAAGCCATTGAAATCTGTAAGAGTATTGGTGGCATTGCTGCCGGCGAACGGGATGGAATGATTGCAGAAGGATTGCAACATGGTAACTCACCTATGGAGTATCCCCGGGAGTTTATCGAGAATAAAACATTGGTGTTGACTACCACCAATGGGACAAGGCTACTCCAAATGGCATTGGATAATAATGCCGATACCATCATCGCCGGTTCTTTTCCCAACCTTTCGGCAGTCTGTGATTTTTTGGTGGCAGAAAAAAAGAACGTAGTGTTGGGCTGCGCCGGTTGGAAAGACCGCTTCAATCTGGAAGACACCCTGTTTGCCGGGGCAGTAATCAGCCGCATTGAAAAATACTTTACCATTCATTGCGACAGCTCTCTGATGGCAGAGGCTATGTATGCAAAGCATAAGAATAAAATAATTGAATTTGCGCCGAAACTAACTCACTATCACCGTCTGGTAGAAAGATTTGGATTGATAGAAGATATTAAATTCTGCCTTACAAACGATGTGGCGAATGTATTACCATTCTATAATGACGGAAAGCTGATTGCTAAGTAATAGTAAGTTTTATAAAGAGTAAAGAATCTTCAAATAAGCGGGGGCTGTGTGTGGCTCCTCTCCTTTTAGGAGAAGTTAGGTGAGGGTAAAAAATCTACTAAGATACTCCATTTTTCCCGTACACTTTTCCAATAAAAATTATTTATTATTTCTCCCATTTTACGAGGAAATCCGCTTTACATTCTTTTACATTTGCCGATTAACCTTTTTTGGTTCTGCTGACGAAGTGTGTTTGTCAATCAGCAATCTAAAATCTAAAATCGAAAATAGTTTTGGCATTACCGCACCTTGTTAAATACGTTTATACCCATGGAACGGATGAAGTAATCCGCAGAGGAAAAAAAATCCATGCTATCGGTTTTGTAGAGCTGGTAGAATATGATGATTTGTTTGGCTCTGCTGTCTTCCGGGTAAAGGATGACAGCTACGCTACTTACTACAAAGTTTATATCCAGAAATTTAAAGATCCGAAATCAACTTCATTGCGTTGTGCCTGCCCTTATAACCTGGGTGATATCTGTCGTCATGAAGCAGCGGCTATGTTCCAGTTGCAGGACATGATTGACAGGGGTCACCTGCAGGCTGAGGAAACTGTATATGACCAGCGGCATACTGTCGCCAAGATGAAGGCTATTGAATTAAAAACACTTCGCTTACTTTCTTCACCTGAATTATTTATAGAAGCAGAAGCATTTTTACGAACGGATAAAGCCAGAATTGAATTTGCCGAAAACGAAGTGGTGAAAGCATCGGTGAAACTGGCAGGCCAGGAGTATAAAATCATCATCCGCAAAAACGAAGAAAGAAATTTTGATACCAGCTGCGATTATGAAGATGAAGAGCACCTGTTATGCCTGCCCAAACTGATTGTCTTTCTGCAATTACTGAATGCACATGGGGCTCATTATTTTGACACTATCCGGAACTGGGATAAAGAAAAGAATAAATTACTGGAAGCTTATGGCTATTCTCTGAAAGATGATCTCAAAGGAAAATTTGAATTTGCCTACAAAGATGCAAAACCTTTTTTGCGGGTACTGGATACCAGCATCAAAAGAGTGGCGCAGGTGGCAACTGTACCTAAACCAGTATTGCTTCCTCAAAAAGAAAAAGAAACGACCGACACTCCGGAGGTAATGGAAGAAATTATTCCTTCGCCATCTCACCGGCTCGGAGTTGTTTTTAATTTTAATAAAAAGACCTATCCGCAGTTTACTGTAGATGTGGTAATAGGTGAACCGAATGAGACCAACGATGCCTTTACCGGCACGGTTGAAAAATTGGACATTAGCCGGTATGTGAATACGGATAACCTTCCCGAAGGAGACCAGGATTTGTTGACACTATTACGAAAACTACAGGAATCTGAAATTAATAAATACATCAGCCGCAATTCTCCTTTTTCCGGTATCTGGGAAAACATTATCCATGCAGAAGAGGATGATTTGCCGGATGAAACAAAAGAGCTTATGGCAGAATACCTGTTGCCAAAATTGAAAAAAATATTTACTGAGTCAACCGGCAATCCGTTTGTTTTTCTGTTACCGGACAAAAAGCCATTCAAAACAAATAACCTGCAGCAGTTACAGTTGCAGGCAGAAGATGCCAGGCCTCATTTTATTATAAAGAAAAACTCGCATTACACTATTCAGTGCAGGGTAAAAGCCGGGCCACTGGAGTTTGACCTCGGCGATAATGAAGCAGCAAGCCCTTTATTCTTTTTATATAACAATCAGGCATATCTCTGGAAAGACAATGATGTAATTCATCTGGTAGAAAAGTTTTTGCCAACCGGTAAAATGAGTGTACCGGTTGACGAGTGGACAAAAATATTGAATGAATTTATAATGCCGCTGGCCAAAAACCACAAAGTGGATTTTGATAAATCATTAGTGCAGGACATAAAAGATGGCAACCCGGAAGTAAAATTGTTCCTGCTGGAAAAAGGAGACTTCCTTGTTTTTCAGCCATCGTTTTCTTACAAAGGTTATGAAACAAGAACAAGAGACCGGGATGAAATGATAGTGCCGCAAGGAGATAAAGTGCTGGTGGTGCACCGCAACCGGGAAAAAGAAAATGAATTTATACAAAAGTTGCAAAATCTGCATTCAAGTTTTGTATTCAATGAAGACTCCGGCACACTGGCATTAAAAGGAACAGACGTATTGAAAAACAACTGGTTCTTTTTATTTGTAGATGCGATGAAGGAAATGAAGACATCGGTATTTGGGTTTGAAGCATTAAAAAATTTCCGGTTCAATACTGCCAAGCCGCAAACCAAAATTTTCATCAGCAGCAATACCGACTGGTTTGATGCAAAAGTGGATATTGTTTTTGGCGACCAGAAAGTAACGGTAGCCGAAGTAAAAAGGGCATTAGCCAACAAACAACAATTTGTGCAATTGAATGATGGCACACTCGGTATTTTACCGGAAGAATGGTTAAAAAAATATTCGCTGTTGTTTCGTGTCGGGGAAGGAAAAACAGATACGCTGAAATTATCACGGTATCATTTAAGTGTGGTAGATGAGCTGTATGAGACAAGAGATGAAGAAGAACTGGTGGTGAAGCTGGAAGAAAAATATGAAAACCTGAAACAGTTTAACCAGATAAAAGAAATAGAGCCCTCGGATTATTTAAAAACGATTCTGCGGCCTTACCAAGTAGCGGGTTATCAATGGCTGAATTATTTGAAAGACATCAAGTGGGGCGGTATCCTTGCCGACGATATGGGTCTTGGTAAAACAGTACAGGCACTGTCTTTCATGGAGTATTATAAAAAGGACAATGGCAAACTGAAGGCATTGGTTGTTTGTCCGACAACGCTGATATACAACTGGGAGAATGAGATAAAGAAATTTACTCCGTCATTAACGTATAAAATTCATCATGGCGGCACCAGAACAAGGGTGAGGGAAGAACTGACCAACCATGATATTACAATTACCACTTATGGTACTTTGCGCAGCGATATTAAATTGCTGATGACAATTGATTTAGATTATGTGTTGCTGGATGAAAGCCAGGCAATCAAGAACCCGTCAAGCAAAGTAACCAAAGCCGCTTGTTTGTTAAATGCAAAGAACCGTCTTTGCATGAGCGGTACGCCATTACAGAATAATACGTTTGACATTTTTGCGCAAATGAATTTTCTGAATCCCGGTATGCTGGGAACGATGGAATTTTTCCGGCAGGAGTTTGCCATACCGATTGATAAATTTGGCGACAGAGACAGAAAAGATCACCTCAAAAAAATATTGTACCCATTTATATTAAGAAGAACAAAAGAACAGGTAGCAAAAGATTTGCCCGAAAAACAGGAAATGATTTTGTTCTGCGAAATGGAAGATGAGCAACGTAATATTTATGATGCGTACCGCAATGATTTCCGTAACCAGATATTGGGCACTATTGAAACACAAGGCATACAAAAATCACAGCTTACCATTTTACAGGGGTTGATGAAGCTGCGGCAGATATGCGACTCACCGGCAATATTGAATGAACAGGAAAAATTTGAAAACCATTCTATTAAATTGGATGAACTGGCAAGAGAGATAACAGAAAACATCGGCGACCATAAGGCGTTGATATTTTCACAGTTTCTCGGTATGCTGGCACTGATAAAAGCCAAGCTGGATGAACTCGATGTGAAGTATGAATATTTTGACGGAAGCACTTCTGCACCCGACAGGCAAACAGCTATTGAGAGTTTTCAGAACAATGATGAAGTAAGAGTGTTCCTGATTTCATTGAAAGCCGGGGGAGTAGGTCTCAACCTTACCGCCGCCGACTATGTATATATAGTGGACCCCTGGTGGAACCCAGCAGTGGAGCAACAGGCCATTGACCGCACCCACCGTATCGGGCAAACCAAAAACATTTTCGCCTATCGGATGATTTGCAAGGATACCATTGAAGATAAAATACTTTTACTACAGGAAAAGAAAAAGGCATTGGCCAAAGACATTATTTCTGATGATGCTTCGTTTGTAAAGGCTTTGACGAGGGAGGATGTTGAATATCTCTTCAGCTAAGCCATTCATCGGCAAAACCAGTCAGTTCATCCGTTATTTCCCAAAAATTAACAGCTTTCCGAAGGTTGTTTGGCCTTCTTACGTCTATTTTCGTACACTTATTATACTGATTATGAAGAAAATTTTTACCATATCCTTCCTGTTTTTTGCCTTGGTTATCACAGCACAAGCTCAAAAATTTGACGGCAGCATTAAAGGAAAACTGATGGACACAGTGGCTAAACAACCCATTGCTGATGCCACCGTTTCCATTTTAAACGCCAAAGACTCATCTCTGGCCACTTTTACACTGTCAAATAAATTAGGAGTGTTTGAAGTAAAAGGCCTTGGCGAAGGTGACTACCGGGTAGTTATTTCCAGCAAAGGCTTTGTGGAATTTAAAAAAACGGTATCAATTACTGCAACTGCAAAAGTCATTGACTTTGGCAGCCTTGCTGTAGAAAAAGATTATAAAACACTGGAAGGAGTTGTAGTTATAAGTGAATCACCGATAGTAGTAAAAAATGATACCATACAGTTTAATGCAAGTGGTTTTAAAACTCTGCCAAACGCAACAGCGGAAGACTTGCTGAAAAAACTGCCGGGTGTAGAGGTGGATAATGAAGGGAATATAAAAGCCCAGGGCGAGTCGGTGCAGAAAGTATTAGTGGATGGAAAAGAGTTTTTCGGCAACGACCCCAAACTTGCTACCAAAAACTTAACGGCTGATATGATTGAAAGTGTGCAGGTATTTGATGATATGAGTGAGCAGGCAAAATTTACCAAGATAGATGATGGTAGCAGAAGTAAAACGATAAACATCAAACTAAAGAAAGACCGCAACAAAGGAATTTTCGGAAGGGCTTTGGCTGGTGTGGGCGACAATGGCAGATACGAAGGCAACCTGAGTGTCAATAAATTTAATGGTAACCAGCGGATCTCCCTTCTTTTCAATGCTAATAATATTAATAAGCAAGGTTTTTCTTTTTCAGACATCATCAGTGCAATGGGAGGGTTTAGCGGATTTGGCGGTGGTGGTGGCAACAATTTTGGCGGTGGTGGCATGCAAGTAGCTGGCGGCGGCCGTGGCGGCGGCAACTTTGGCGGCGGCGGAAGTACCACAGGTCTTATTAAATCTCTTTCTGCCGGTTTAAACTATACCGACCAATGGGGTAGTAAAATAAAAATGACCGGCAGCTATTTCATATCGAACTCCAATACCATACAGGAGCAATCTGTGCTGAGGCAAACTACTTATGGCGATTCTATCGTTACACTTAACAAAGAGTCAGCTTCCAATAATAAAAATCAGAATCACCGGTTCAATCTTCGGTTTGAATACCAGATAGATTCTATGAACTCTATTTTATATACACCGTCACTCACCTTACAGCATTCAGATAATTTCAGCGACGATACTTCGTACAGCAGAACCTTTACTCCATCAGCAGAGTACCTTGCTGTTACCGGAAAAAATAATAATACGAACGAAAGAAATGGATTTAATCTTGGCAACAATATTTTGTTCCGCCACAAATTTGGCAAAACAGGAAGAACAGTAACATTCGGGTTGAATAATACACTGGGTAAAAGCGAAAGCGATGGATTAACATTTTCTGATAATGAATTTTATTTGCCTAGCGGAACGATTTACCGGTCACTCATTCAAAACCAGGTTAGCCGCCAGAAGACAACAACCAACAATAATGTTATCAGTACTTCTTACACAGAGCCATTCGGCCTGAATAAACTATTAGAACTGAACTATGCTTACACCAACAACGTCAGCACTTCTGATAAGGAAGTTGATAATTATAATGTAGGGTCGGGTAAATATGATGTGCCCAACCTCCGGCTTACCAACGATTTTAGAAATACTTTTTTAGCTCATCGCTTTGGAGCCAACTTCAGGGTGCAGGAGAAAAAGTATAATTACCAGTTTGGAATAGGCGTACAAAGAGCTACACTGGAAAGTCAGAGCTACCAAGCCTTTACAGGTAAAGATTCTGTAAACAGGAACACTTATACCAATCTTTTTCCAACAGCCAACCTCAACTTTACACCGAGCCGCAGTAAAAACCTGAGGATTAGTTATAACGGCAGAACTAATCAGCCCTCTACTTCTCAATTGCAAAATGTGCCGGATGTAACAGATACGCTGAACCAAAAAATTGGTAATCCTAATCTTAACCAGGAGTTTAACCACAGTTTTAATATTGGCTTCAACACTTTTAATATCCTCACCTTTAAATTTGTGGCAGCAAATCTTAGTTTCAGCACCACACAGAATAAAATTGTAAATGATATTACAGTGCAGGGACCAATACAAACAACACGGTATGCTAATGTAAACGGTTATTATAATGCAAGGTCTTTTGTAACATTAGGACTGCCGTTTAAAAATCCCAAAATGAAAGGGTCGAGTATAAACCTTACCAACAACATGGGTTTTAGCCGTGATGTGAGTTTGTTAAAGCAGGTAAAATACACTTCTAAAACATTCTCAGCTACACAAGGTGTTGGCGTTAATATTAATAAAGAGAAAATTGATTTTGGAGTGAAAGCCAATATAAGCTATAATACTACTTCTTATTCCAACCCACAACAGGCGGATATTGATTACTTCATACAAACTTATTCCGGCGATGTAACTTATACTTTCCCGAAAAACTTTATACTGTCCACCAACTTTAATTACTTAATTAATACCGGGCTGGGCGAAGGATACAATCAAAGCATACCATTGTGGAATGCCAGTGTTAGCAAGCAATTGTTTAAAAAGAAAAACGGGGAAATAAAATTATCAGTAAACGATATACTGAATCAGAACCAGAGTATTGCCCGTACTACCAGCGATAACTATTTTCAGGACACCCGTAGCATTGTATTGAAGAGATACTTTATGCTGAGCTTTATGTTTAACCTGCAAAGAATGGGTGGTAATGCCGGCGGCGGTAATAACATGCCGGGCATGCCAAGACAGATGCAAAGAGAAATGAGGGATGTAAGAATGTATTAAAAGGTTATACTTTGAGCATAAATAAAAACGTCCTGCTTATGTATGGCAGGACGTTTTACTATGTTAGGGGTTAGTAAGTAAATGATGTCGTAAGGGCGACAAACTATTTCCTTCTGTGATAAGTGCTGGCAGCAGCAGAAGAGCCGGAAATGAAAACAGACAATACCGATTTCAACAACCGGACAAAATTTAAGGAAGGTTTGTAATAATGGCGATAAATTTTCGCTGCTTCATGGTGATGGGTAAGGCTTCTCTTATTCATATTGGATATTTTACTAAGGGTTAACGAATGCAATCCATTTAAAAGTATGTAATAAAAGTAAAATTTAATAATATTGGGCTGTGTTATTAACCCGTTAAATCCAACTTGATGACAAAATCCGTAAAACCACTTGTGCTGATTACTATTTCTACACTTCTTTTCAGCATTGCTGATGCTCAGTTAAGGCTTCCGGCTGTAAATGGAGTGGGAAATGATGTAAAGAAAGTAATTGAAGATTATCCCAATCGCTTTATCAACCTGATGGGAGAAGTGAAAATGGAAAACACCCAATCAACCGACTACCAGTGTAATTTTAATGTGAATGGAGCAGAAGAAGCCATCGTTACCCGGTACTCTGCCAAAAAAGAGGTCTGTAGCTGGCAGGCTGTGATGCTGACAACAGAAAGTTTCGAAAAAGCAAAACAAAAATTCAAGGCACTCTACAACCAGCTAAATAATCTTTCCGTTGATATTGGTGACAACAAAAACTTTCACCTGAAAGGAAAGTATGAGGCTCCGGAAGAAGAAAAGAAATTTGCCAATGTGCTTTTTTCATTTCAACCAGACAATGAGTTGGCAAAGAAGTTAAAAGTAGAAATTTGCATGCAGACCTACGAACCGATGGGGTGGAAAGTGAAAGTGCTGGTGTATGACAGGGAGAGGGAGGATGATGAGAGAGGGAAGACTGTTGAGGAAAATCGTTAGTCAATAATCTGGAATCAGGAGAGCTATGCAGCTTTGTACCCTTTCAGAGTAACGACTGATAACTCCAGACTCATTCTTTAACCTTCATTAACATTAAACCAATACCGGTTAACCCGTAATGCCACAAACTCAGAATACTTTCGTAGCCGAAATGAAATAGCTATGAGAAAAATCTTCCTCCTGATACTGTCGGCTTGTTTTACCACTGTTTTGCTGGCACAAAAAAACGGCTCTGTAAAAGGACTTGCTCTTGATACCATCAGCAAACAACCCGTTGCTGCAGCCACCATTACGGTCATGGAGAAAAAGGATTCTTCCCTGGTAACTTTTTCCATGACGGGTAATGATGGTAGGTTTGAATTAAAGGGGTTGGCAAACGGCGAATACAGGTTATTAATCACTCACGCCGCCTATCATAACAGCAATGTTTTTTTTACTGTTTCTGATGCCGCAAAAAATGCAGACCTGGGAAATG
>JANNCC010000359.1:0-6062 GCA_031386125.1 Chitinophagaceae bacterium | reverse complement strand
TACAGGCTGTAATTGTAGAAAGAGGCATGGAAGGTTTTAGCACTCCAACAACGCATGGCAAATGGAGCCTCCGGGCATCGGCAACCGGCGAGTTGGTTTTTGATAATGTAAAAGTTCCCAAAGAAAATATTTTACCAAATGTAAAAGGATTGAAGGGGCCATTGGGTTGTTTAACCAAGGCCCGTTACGGTATTGCATGGGGCGCCATTGGTGCTGCAATGGATTGTTATGATATCGCTTTAAACTATTCAAAAGAAAGAGTTCAGTTTGGCAGACCCATTGGCGGATTTCAATTGCAGCAAAAAAAACTGGCCGAGATGGTTACCGAAATCACCAAGGCGCAATTGATGAATTGGCGGCTGGGTGTTTTAATGAATGAAGCAAAAGTTACCCCACAACAAGTAAGCATGGCCAAAAGAAATGCCTGCGAAGTGGCCACCAATATTACCCGTGATGCCCGCCAGATGCTGGGCGGAATGGGCATTACAGGCGAATATCCGGTAATGCGCCACATGATGAATTTGGAAAGTGTAATCACCTACGAAGGCACTCATGATATTCATTTACTGATAACGGGAATGGATGTGACAGGGTTTAATGCTTTTAAGTAATTAGCAAATTGTCTCATTACCAAATTGGCACAGTATGAAGATATTTCTTATCGGCTTCATGGGCGCAGGCAAAACACACTGGGGCCGCTTACTGAGTGAAAAACTTGGTATCCGTTTTTTTGATTTAGATGAACAGGTGACGGAGCATGCAGGCCAATCAATTCCAGAAATATTTGCATCGGCGGGAGAGGAACAATTCCGGATGATGGAAAAAGATGTACTGCATATTATTACTGAAAGCCATAATAGTTTTGTAATGGCTTGCGGAGGCGGCTCTCCTTGCTATTTTAATAATATTGAATACATGAACCAGTCCGGCACTACAGTTTGGATCAATGTGCCATTGGATACGCTGTTTAAAAGATTGGTTTTAGAAAAAGAAAGGCGAC
The DNA here is from genome assembly GCA_031386125.1 of Chitinophagaceae bacterium. GTDB lineage: Bacteria > Bacteroidota > Bacteroidia > Chitinophagales > Chitinophagaceae > JJ008. The sequence continues at coordinate 5,062 of JANNCC010000359.1, read as the reverse complement.
CATTGATAAAAAAATTATCGGATGAACAGTTAAAGGGATTTATCAATAAGAAATTCTCCGACCGGAAAATTTACTATGAACAGGCCACCACAACTGTTGACGAAGAATCTGTTCAATTGGAGAAGTTAATTGAAAAAATTTTTCATGCATAAAAAATACATTGCTATTGCCGCTATTTTCGGTGGACTGGCTGTTGCACTCGGAGCCTTTGGTGCACATAGCCTTGAAAGCATCACTAAGGATGAAAAAATACTGCACGGCTTTCAAACCGCAGTGCAGTATCAGCTATATCATGCATTGGCACTGCTGGCAGTTGCCTTCTTGTATGATAGAATACCGGGTAATTGGATGAAATGGGCAGGTATTTGTTTTATCACTGGTATTATTCTCTTTTCTGGCTCACTATACCTGCTTACTTTTTTCAAACTACAGGAAAGCAGCGCCGTAAAGTTTGCAGGGCCAATAACACCGATAGGCGGAGTTTTCTTAATCGCAGGTTGGATATGTCTTGTAGTGGCTGCAGTAAAGAAAAAATAATCAGAGAGGAAGCTCAAGAGTAGTAACAGTTCCGTTCTTGTTTTCAATTTTGAAAGTGCCGCCAATGGTTTCCATTCTTCGGGTTATATTTTTCAGGCCATTACCAAATTGACGAAGATTTTGCAGATCGATTCCTGACCCGTTATCAGCAATTTCGATTTTAAGTGTATGATTAGTTTCTATAGTAATGGTTACCGTTGCTGCCTTTGAATGTTTCATCACATTATTCAGCGTTTCTTTTACACACAAAAAAATATTTCTTCGTCTGTCACCTGTCAATTCCTTACCCGGAATAGCTTCAGGTGTATTTACTTTACAGTCGATAAGGGTATTGTCAAAATACTCCAATGAATAAGATCGTATGTATGAGATGAGATTATCCAGGCTATCATTACCACTGTTCATACTCCAGATGATAGCATTCATATTATTCAACACATCATCAGCAGAAGCAGAAATTTTTTCAATTTCCACAGGAGTATTTTCTTTCATTTTATTGCGGGCTATTTCACTCATCAGCCGGATGACTGTCATACCGGAGCCAAGTTCGTCATGCATGTCTTCAGAGATACGTTGTCTTTCTTCCTGTTGTGCTTTGTAAATGACAATTTCCTTTTCATACTCCTGTAATTGGTTTTGTGCTCTTAATGTTTCCCGATCTTTTGTTTGTGCAATAAGTTCACGGCGGTTTTTATGGTTTAAGCCCGCCAGGAAGAATACAAGCTCTAATAACAGTCCTATTTCATAATAAATAACGGAAGAGCTGAGCACACCAGGGAAGTTTTTAAAGAGAGGGTTTAGAAAAATAGCCATTTGAGAAATTAGTGCAAAAACAAAAAGGCATAAATTTCCCCAGAATAAATAGCGAAGTAATTTGTCATTCCAATGGCGAAGGCTATAGATAAGGAAAACCAGTATCATCAGCAACAGTAATATTTTGGTAGTACTTTCAATAAGATATTCTGCGTTATAATTATCAGTGAAACGATGGAAGAATGAATAGGCCACCATGGAGGTGACAAGCATGGCAATGCCAGCAGTATATAATTTGTAAAGAAATGGGTGATTGTTACGAGTGTTCAAAAAACGTTGCATAAACAGCATATAAAAAATAATGCCAGTGCTTTGTAAAATAAAATCCAGATATCCTTCCAGGAAATAGCTGAAATGATTAGTACGAAAATGAAAAACTGTCTGGATGAATAACATTCCACCAAGGAAAAAAGCATAACCAGAGTAGTACAAAAAATCAGGGTTAGCACCTTGTAAAAAATTAGCCATTGAGAAGAGCATCATCATCAGCAATAAACCACAAAATACATATGTAATCAAGTCGGTTTGTTTATAGCGGCTATGCAATTCTGCAATAAAGGCGGGTAAGTATGCTGCATGTATCAGCCGGGGCCTGATGGCGTTATTATAGGTTTTTACAAAACTTAATTCGGCAATAATAGTTGCAGAATCATGCCCCGCAAGTGTAATGCTCCTGTATCCTATGCTATCAGAAATTTTATTCAAAACAGATGGCAGGGCTTTAATACCACCCTGTTCCAATTTGTACAGCCGGATATCCTTGAAATAAAACCCCGGACAGAAATAAACAGAGTGGGTGCTGTCGGCGCTATTAAAAATATTAAATCTCAGGATTAGTTTTTTGGTAACATAATTATTAGGAATTGAGCCGGCATGCCGGAAACCATGAATAAACTTAAAGTTGGAATAATCTGTTTCCGGATTTGAAGCTTTATTAACGTAGCTACTGCTTACCACTTTGTGTATTCTTTGTTCCAGCCCCACCTTGCTAATGTCAGTATAGGTATCCCACAAGCTATCTTTTTGCTGGGGTGGCACAGGTTGTGCATCAGCATAAATGGAACAGAGAACAACTACAGTAATAAAAGATATATGACGCAGATTTTTCAATTTCGGCAGGCAGGGGGAAAACCCGGCTTTCAAATGTAATACATCAGCGTTGCTTTTGGTAGCCCCGGGCACACCACTTTCAGGTAATATTTTGACAGCAAACTGTTTATCTTTGCTGTCATGGCTACCAAGCTAAAAAAGAAATCGAAAAAAAGTCCTGAGAAAAAACCTGCCAAATCCGACTTGAAAGCCTTTAAGGCAGAAAAGGAAGAAAAAATTGACTGGAAAGCTCTTGCCCGTGATGAACGGACATGGAAAATTGTGGGTACTATTTTTTTATTGATTGCCATTTTCCTTTTTATCTCTTTTGGTTCTTATTTATTTACCTGGAAGGAAGACCAGGCTATTGCCCAACAGGGTTTTTCTGCATTGTTAGACAATGATAAACCAGTCGCCAATCTGTTGGGCCGGTTCGGGGCTGTTATCTCTCACTTCTTTATTTTCAAGGCATTTGGTATTGCCTCGTTCCTTATATGCACTTTCTTTTTTGTAGTAGGAGTAAATTTGTTATTCCGGCGCAAAGTTTTTTCTATCTGGAAGAACCTGAAGTATGTAACAGTTGGCTTGCTGGTACTTTCCGTTTTACTGTCTTTCGTTTTTGCTAAAAGTAATTTTGCCTTTGGCGGTGGTGTAGGTGATATGATTAACAGGAAACTGATTGGTGCCATCGGCACAATCGGCACCGGCGCCGTTTTATTATTGCTTGCATCAGGTTATTTTATCTGGCAGTTTAACCCAGCTTTCAATTTCCCCATTAAAAAGCAGGATGCAGATATGAATGAAAGGGAGGAAACTGATCAAACGGAAACCGGCGTATTACCAATAACCGGTGGTAAAACCATCAATGATATTTATAATGGCGAGGTAACACAGTCAGGCAATTCAGTAAAATCTGATGTTGGCCTTGTAATTAACTTTCCAGACGAGAAGCAACTGCATGATTTCAAAGTAATAGAAAAAGATGAGCCATTAGAAAGTCTGGTAGAAAAAATTGAGGAACAGCAACCAACCATCGAGAAAGAAATAGTGAATGAGATTATGCACCAGCATGAGTTTGATATTCCGGACGAACCGATAGTGGAAATAATTACCCCGGTAAAAGAAAAGCAAATCAGTAAAAAAAATGATGAACCGCTGGAGCTGGAAATAAAAGCGGTGCCGGATAAAATAGTGGAAGAAGAAATTTCTGCTGTCGAAAACCTGCCTCCATATGAACCTACGCTGGATCTGCGGGATTATAAATACCCAACACTGAGCCTGCTGGAAACTCACGGCAGCGAAAAAATTATTCAGGATGCGAATGAGCTGGAGAATAACAAAAACCAGATTATTGCAACGCTTAGAAATTATTCTATCGAAATTCAAAAAATAAGTGCAACGGTAGGGCCGACAGTAACATTATATGAAATCGTTCCTGCACCCGGTGTCCGTATTTCGAAAATCAAAAATCTGGAAGATGATATTGCTCTTAGCCTTGCTGCATTGGGCATTCGTATCATTGCACCCATTCCGGGTAAAGGAACGATTGGTATAGAAGTGCCGAATGTGCGGAAGACGGTGGTAAGTATGAAAACATTGCTGGCATCAGAAAAATTTCAGAATAACAACTTCAGTCTGCCCATTGCGATTGGAAAGAAAATTGATAACGATAATTTTATTGTTGACCTCACTTCAATGCCGCACTTGCTGATGGCCGGAGCCACAGGGCAGGGTAAATCAGTTGGGTTGAATGCTATTCTTGTTTCCCTGTTATACAAAAAACATCCGTCGCAACTGAAGCTGGTATTGATTGACCCCAAAAAAGTGGAGCTTAGTATTTACCGGCATATTGAAAAGCATTTTTTGGCAAAACTTCCCGGTGAGGAAGATGCCATCATTACCGATACCAAAAAAGTGGTGCATACCCTCAATGCCTTGTGTATTGAAATGGACAACCGCTACGATTTGCTCAAAGAAGCAGGAGCAAGAAATATTAAAGAATACAATGAGAAATTTATTAAGCGGAGATTAAATCCGCAGAAGGGCCACCAATTTCTTCCTTTCATTGTGCTGGTCATTGATGAGTTTGCCGATTTGATTATGACGGCCGGTAAAGAAATCGAAATGCCGATTGCCCGCCTTGCACAATTGGCAAGGGCTGTGGGCATTCATCTTATCATTGCTACACAACGGCCATCTGTAAATATAATCACTGGTACTATCAAAGCTAACTTCCCTTCAAGAATAGCTTTTAAGGTTTCATCTAAAATTGACTCAAGAACTATTTTAGATACCGGCGGAGCAGAACAATTGATTGGTAAAGGGGATATGCTGATTTCACATCATGGTGAAGTAACCCGTTTGCAATGTGCTTTTGTTGACACACCGGAGGTAGAGGAAATTGTTGAATTCATTGGTGACCAACGGGGTTATCCCCAGGCCTTTTTATTGCCGGAGTATATTGATGAAAAAGAACTGGAAGGAAAAGAGTTTGACCTGGCCGACAGGGATTCTTTGTTTGAAGATGCAGCCAGACTTATTGTACAAAACCAAATTGGTTCTACCTCTTTGTTGCAACGAAGGATGAAATTGGGGTATAACCGGGCAGGCCGCTTGATGGATC
>JANNCC010000017.1:0-9861 GCA_031386125.1 Chitinophagaceae bacterium | reverse complement strand
TTTCGCTTTATAAATATCATTTAATGAAAATTGCAATAAGCCGTTAATCAACCGTTGTAATTTTCAAAACATTTGTTGGAAGATGCAATGGAACCGGTGTACTGCCGGTATTGACAACGATATCACCTGTTTTTAAAAATTTTCTTTCCTTCAGAATATCTATCTGGTCAAAAATTATATCGTCCAGGCTTTCTTCTTCGTCATAATAAAGAGCTCTTACACCCCAGCTGAGCGATAACTGGTTGACCAATGATTTTTCTTTGGTAAAAATATATAATGGAGCCTTTGGGCGATAGCTGCTAAGCATAAAACCAGTGTAGCCGCTTTCCGTCATTCCTATCAACGCATCGGCGTTTACATCCTTTGCCAGTTTGCAGGCATTATAGCAAATTGCATCACTTAAAAAAGAAGGGGAGTGGGGCTGTGGTGCCAGTTCATCTTCCCTGTTATAATGATAACCTGATTTTTCAACTTCCATAATAATTTTCCTCATCGTCTCTACTACAAGGGTAGGATGTTTGCCTGCAGCAGTTTCAGCACTGAGCATTACGGCATCGGCCCCTTCTATCACTGCATTAGCAACATCTGTAATCTCACTTCTATTAGGTTTGTTAAAATCAATCATGCTTTCCATCATCTGTGTTGCGACTATCACCGGTTTGGCACGGTGCAGGCACATACGGATGATTTGTTTTTGCAGCAATGGTATTTTTTCAACAGGAAGCTCAACACCCAGATCACCACGGGCAATCATTACGGCGTCGGATTCTACAATAATATCCCGTAGATTTTCCAGTGCTTCTGGTTTTTCTATTTTTGAAATTATCTTTGTCTTGCTTTTTTTCTCGTCTAATTTAAAACGGAGTATAGAGAGATCCTTTACACTACGAACAAAGGAAAGGGCTACCCAGTCCAACTTTTGTTCAATAATATAGTCAAGATCGGTCAGGTCTTTTTCTGTTAGTGCCGGTAAGGAGATTTTAGTGTCAGGCAGGTTTATGCCTTTGTTTGAAGAAAGTATTCCACCCATGGTTACCTCTACCTGCACATCGTTATTCTTCAATACTTTCTTAACTACCACTTCCAGTTTACCATCATTGATAAGGATAGTGTTTCCAACTTTTACATCGCCATGCAGATCGGGATAAGAAACATAGATACGATCCTTATTACCAATTACTTTTTCATTGGTGAAGGTGAGAATATCGCCAGGATTGATCTCCATCTCTCCGCCTTCTATTTTACCTACTCTTAGCTTGGGGCCCTGCAGATCTCCGAGTATGGCAATATTAAATGGTTCAGTTTTATTGATCCTGCGGATATGTTCAATAATTTTTGTTTTGTCTTCATGTGAACCATGTGAAAAGTTAAGACGGAAGACATTCACCCCGGCCATTACCAGTTCCAGTAATTTGTCATACGTATCGCAGGCAGGGCCAACCGTTGCAACTATTTTAGTTCTGTGATTCTTGTGATCGAGGCCGGCTTCCCGGTTCATTGATTTATGGTAGTACTTCTGTGAGTGTTTCGCCATGATGTGTTATTGGTTTCTTTTTACTGGTTACTTGTTTTTTCCGGGCGCAGGTTTTTTATTATTTAGAGGATACTTTTTGCTTTTAACAACCATTAACCAATGACCAACGGCCAGTTTACGATGCTAATATCTTTACAATCTTCATCCATTCTTCATTTATCTTTCCTTTATTCTTTACAGCATTTTCAAGTGGTATGTAATGCATTTTATTGTTCAATATCCCAACAAACACATTATGTCTTCCTTCAATCAATGATTCCACAGCATGATAACCCATTCGGCTGGCTATTAACCGGTCAATGCAACTGGGAGATCCACCTCTCTGTATATGCCCCAAAATGCAAACCCTGATTTCTGCTTTGGGAAGCTTCTCCTTCAATATCTTTTCCACTTCATTGGCACCTCCATATTCATCACCTTCGGCAACAACAATCAGGTTCACCAGCTTTTTGCGACGTTCTTTTTCCAAAAGAGAAGCAATCATGTCGTCCATATCAGTTTTTCTTTCTGGAATAAGAATGTTTTCTGCACCGGTGGCTATACCACTATGCAGTGCTATGTATCCGGCATCTCTGCCCATTACTTCAATAATAAAGATGCGGTCATGGGCATCCATTGTATCTCTAATCTTATCAATAGCTTCCACAGCGGTATTAACAGCTGTATCAAACCCTATGGTAAAATCAGTTCCGATAATATCTTTATCAATGGTACCCGCAAGCCCAATGCACGGAATATCAAACTCCTGGCTAAACTTTACTGCCCCCCGGAAGGAACCATCCCCTCCTATAATAATTAAGCCATTAATGCCCCTTTTTTTAAGATTGTCGTATGCTTTTTTGCGGCCTTCGTATTCAAAAAATTCTTTGCACCTGGCTGTCTTTAAAATTGTACCGCCCCGTTGAATAATGTTGGCTACTGAACGGGAATCCATACGATATATATCATCTTCAATAAGCCCCTGGTAGCCCCTCATTATGCCATACACTTCAAGCCCATGATAGTTTCCGGTACGAACTACAGCCCTGATAGCTGCATTCATACCTGGTGAGTCTCCACCAGATGTCAGTACACCGATTCTTGTTATTTTTTCTCCCATTTTTTCTTATCTACTGTTCAAAAATAAGTATTTGTTTTGATTGTATTATTTTTACACACTAACGCCTGTTTGTTTTTCTTAACGAATATATGATACAGATTTTCCGTTTCTATAAAGTACATGCCCAATAGCCTGATAAAAGCCACAAAATATTATTCTTAAGTTGCAGAATAAATCAATGTAATGAGAAAATTAATTTTTGTCTATTGTATTTTATTGTCCGTAAGATGTTTTGCACAAACTGATACTTCCAAGTGGTTACGGGCATTTCCTATTACTGATTATATGGTTGATTTGAATGACAGCACTAAAGTGGTTCAGATACAGATGCGGGATGGCTTATCGCTTAAGGATAAGCAACTTGGGATTATATGGGGAGTGTATAACAGCACAAGAGATGAGGCTGTGCAGAAGGGCTATGGGAAATGCAATCTTATAAAAAGCGATTTTTATTATTTTACTATTGGACATAATGAAAGTGGGCTGACATTGAAAAAAGGGGACCTGCTTTATACGTTCATGGATAAAACAAATATTTATAGAGGCCGGATTCCGCAACTGGCTTCTCATTTCATTCGCTTACAAGATGTGTATGAGCAACCTCTTTTTGACAGGTACAATGTTTTTGAGTATTGGACCGAAAGTGATGAAAAAAAAATGATAGACTCAATGGCAGCGGATATAAAATTTACGGGGAACTACTTTATTGAGAACAACCCTTCTATTGACAAGCCAATAAATAGTGGAGATTATAAAGGAAAAAAAACACTCTATGTTATGGCAGAATGTAAAGCTCAGGATGTAGTAAAATTTCTTGACTATGTAATTGCCCGCCCAAGGCTGTATGCAGGAAGAGATTGGAAGATGTCAGAAATATTTGCCACCTGGCTCTCCGAAGGTGCCCCTACTGTCATTAATGACTGACCCCTTCATTTATCAACCAATAAAACCTCCTGTAAAGGAGATTTTTATTCTTGGAGTCACTTCCTTTATCTTTAGAACTCAAAAAAAAATGATTATGAAAAGGATATTCTCACTTCTCTTTTTATTTTTCCCGTTATCTCTTATTGCGCAATTGCAATATCCTCAAACCAAAAAAGGAGAGGTACATGATGGTTATTTTAGAACTATAAAAATACACGATCCATACCGTTGGCTCGAAGATGATAACAGCCCGGAAACAAAAGACTGGGTGCAGGCGCAAAATAAAGTGACTTTTGATTATCTGGCCACCATTCCTATACGGGAAAAAGTGAAACAAAGGCTGGAAGAACTCTGGAATTATCCTAAATATTCATCGCCTTTTAAAAAAGCGAACTACTATTATTTCTTTAAGAATAATGGCTTACAAAACCAGTCTGTAATGTACCGTCAGCAGGGATTGGCAGGTAAGCCTCAGGAGTTCTTGAATCCTAATACCCTGAATAAAGATGGTATTGCCGCCCTTGGTGGAACCAGTTTCAGCAAATCCGGGAAATATTTTGCTTACACAATTGCTATCGCCGGCAGCGACTGGAAAGAAGGTTATGTAATGGAGACAGCCACAAAAAAATTATTATCTGACAAAATCCAGTGGACAAAGTTCGGTGGCTTCAGTTGGAAAGGAGACGAAGGTTTTTACTATAGCGGCTACGATGCTCCAGATGAAGCGTCAAAAATGAGCAAGCAGAATAAATTTAATAGAATATTTTACCATCGGCTTGGCACGGATCAGAAAGCTGATATTCTGATATACGAAGACAAGGTAAACCCTTTACGATATTGCAATTCCGGGCTCACTGAAGATGGCCGGTTCCTTATCCTCGATGTTTCTGAAGGCACAAGCGGTAGTGAAATATGGTTTATTGATACAAAAAATAAAGCACAGCAAAGATTTGAACTTGTCGTTCGTGGATTTGATACTGAGTCATCTGTAATTGATAATATCGGCGGCAAATTACTGCTACATACTAATTATAATGCTCCAAATTATAAAGTTGTACTTGTAGAACCCGAAGGACCGAAGGGCTTTGATGAAGAAGAAGAATCCGAGCCTCCTAAAAAGGAAGCCTGGAAAACGATCATTCCTGAAAAATCAATGGCATTACAAGGAGTAAGCACCTGCGGAGGTTATTTATTTGCCAGTTATTTAAAAGATGCTTCTACTAAAGTTTATCAATACACCTATGATGGAAAACTAATCCGGGAAATAAAACTGCCGGGGATAGGAACCGCAAATGGCTTTGGTGGTGAAAAGGGAGATAAAGAACTATTTTATACTTTTTCTTCATTCAGTTCTCCGCCGTCTATTTACCGGTATAATATTGCTACAGGAATTTCTATCTTATTCCGTAAAACAGAAGTAAAGATTAAAACGGATGATATTGTAACGGAGCAAGTTTTCTTTACCAGTAAGGACAGTACCAAAGTGCCTATGTTTCTTACTTATAAAAAGGGAATGATACGAAATGGCCAGAACCCGGTTTTACTGTATGGATATGGCGGATTTAATATTCCTATCACTCCGTCATTCAGTATCAGCAATGCTTTTTTTGTAGAGCAGGGGGGGATTTATGTGTCTGTAACGCTTCGTGGCGGAAGTGAGTATGGGGAAAAATGGCACCAGGCAGGCATGCTGGATAAAAAACAAAACGTATTTGATGATTTTATCGCTGCTGCTGAATACCTCATTACAGCTAAGTACACCAACAGCCAGAAGATAGCTATAAGAGGCGGGAGTAATGGCGGGTTACTGGTTGGGGCTGTTATGACACAACGTCCGGAGCTTTTTAAAGTAGCCTTACCTGCCGTGGGAGTTATGGACATGCTGCGGTTTCATAAATTTACGGTGGGATGGGGATGGACTGTTGAGTATGGTAATGCTGATTCTGCCAGCCAATTTCAATATCTATACAAATATTCTCCTTACCATAACTTAAAACCCGGTGTGAGTTACCCCGCTACGCTAGTTACTACCGGCGATCATGATGATAGGGTAGTTCCGGCACATTCATTCAAATTTGCATCCCGTTTACAAGAATATCATACGGGCAACAATCCTGTTCTGATCAGGATTGAAACTAATGCAGGTCATGGAGCAGGTAAGCCTACCAGTAAGCAAATTGATGAAACGGCTGATATCTGGAGTTTTGTAATGCATAATCTTGGAATGCCGTTTAAAGAATCCGGAGCTGTAGTGCCAAAGAAAGGCTTTTGAGCCGGTATAAAATAAAAACGTAATAGGATAGCCGCAATCAATCGTTTGCCTGTTGGTAAAAGTTGATAAGCGGCTGTCTTTTTTATTTATCTGTGTAATATATTTGCAACTCAATTTAAAAAGAGACACATGAATAAAAATAATTATGTAGTAAAATTTCTTTTAAGCAGTTTATTTTTTTCTTTTTCAGTTGCAGGTGTTTTTGCTCAGACTGCTGTTGAAGCCAGTAGCAACCAAACAGGAAGTATAGATGACCTGGTGGTGAAACCGATTCGTCTGCCTGCTCTTCAGGAAATTGGTGGCTCTCCTTTTATGACAGTAGATTATCAGACTGGTACTGTAACGGTAGCAGAAAATAAAACCGTAGGTAACATTCCTGTTAAGTTTAATATTTTTAGCAATGCCATTATGATTCAAAAAGACGGCCAGGATTTAAGGCTTGAGTCTTTTGAAGTGGTTTCGTATGATGCCACTGAGAATAATGGAACCATAAAGCATGTAATGTTTAAACAGGGGTATCCTGAAATTGATAACCATACTGATAAATCAATTTACCAGGTTTTATCAATGGGGACTAAAGTCCACCTGTTGAAATTTCTTTCTCAGAAGGTGGAAGATGTGCCTACACTGGGCGATTACAGCCGCAGAGAAATAGTCACAACGCAACAACTTTACATTTACACACCCGGTGGTGAAATAAAGAAAATAAAAGCTAGTAAGCAGTCGCTGGTTGAAGCTTTACCGGCTTTATCCGCAAAAATTGACGAGGTGGTGGCTGCCAATAAACTGAACCTAAAAAGTGAGTCGGATATTGCTGAATTGGTAGAAGCACTGAATAAGCCGTAATAGTTTAAATATAATTTCGATAATTAATCCTGTTCTCCCGGAACAGGATTTTTTGTTACCTAAATTTGACAAATGCAAATCCTTATTACCGGGGCAAATGGTTTTTTAGGTCATCACCTTTCAGCACAATTACTTAAGAAGGAATATAAGATAATTGCAACAGGCAGAGGGGAATGCAGATTGCCATTTACTGGCGAACAAGGCTTTGAGTATGCTTCCCTGGATTTTACTGACCCCTTTGCCGTGCATGATGTATTTGAAAGATATAAACCTGAAATAGTAGTTCATGCAGGAGCAATGACTAAAGTAGATGATTGTGAGCAGCAACAATGGCAGGCATATGTTACTAATGTGGAAGGAACAGTGACACTGCTGATGAATGCAGAGGAGCAAAAAAGTTTTTTCGTTTTTGTTTCTACTGATTTTGTTTTTGATGGCGAAAAAGGTTTGTATAAGGAAGGTGATATGGCTAACCCTATAAATTTTTATGGCAAAACAAAAGCCGAAGCAGAAGATGCAGTACAGGAATATGAATATGATTGGGCAATAGCCCGTACCTCATTAGTATATGGCAAACCGCTCGAAGGACGAAGTAATATTCTTTCTGTTGTAAAAGAAAAATTGGAGAGTGGGGAGGAGTATAAAGTTGTTAATGACCAGGTTCGTACGCCAACTTATGTGGAAGACCTCGCCAGCGGCATTGTTTCTATCATTGAAAAAAAGGCAACCGGTGTTTATCATTTAGCAGGAACAGATGTGCTGACACCGTACCAGATGGCCAGCAAAACGGCGGATTATTTGCTATCAGATAAATCACTTATTAAAAAAGTGACTGCGGCTGATTTTTCGCAACCTGCAAAAAGGCCATTAAACACAACTTTTATCATCAATAAAGCAAGAACTGCGTTGGGTTATAATCCTGTCAGTTTTGAAGAGGGGCTCCGGTTAACTTTTCCTGTTAGTTAGGGTCTATTTTTTCTTGGTACTCTTTGTATAAAAAATAGGGGTCTTCATCTTTAAATTTCTTCCAGTCAGCTTCTACCTGCAAACGTATACCGGCTAAAATTATTTTATCATCATCGTTTAGCTCTAAGAGATTGTTATCTAACTTATGCTCAAGGTCAATACAATATTCAAGCAAATTGATGCAACAGGTAAATTGTCCACACGCCACTAATTGTTTTAATTTCTCTGCTTTAGTATCGTTTTCATCAAACCAGAGGGTAGTACCCATATTTCTTGCTTCAAAAGCAATATCAGTCAGTGATTTCGTTGGGGTAAGCTGCTTAATAAATTCTGGTCCCCAGGGTTTCTTCTTTGTATCCATCAACTGCCCTTCCCGGAATGTAATGTTACTTGGGCTAAGTTCATACACAAAATTATTGGCCCGCCTGTTATCCCAACGGGTATTGTCATAGAAGTAGCCAAAAATTTTTCTGCGTATCTGTTTAAGAAAAACGTCAGTGGCCATTATAACAACTGAGTTGATTCTTGACAATACCATTTGTTCTATTACCCCAAGTCTTGTTTTAACAAAATACCCCAACAGCTTATTCGATATTTCCGGTGAGAATTTATTTATAGAAGGAAGTTTCTCTTTTATGAGTTCAGTTATATCAACCTCATCCGGTCTTCTAATAAAGGAGAGCAGCAATTTATTTTTTTTGAATACAAACAGCCAGAGTAGGATCCGGATAGTTAGTATTGTAAAGGATATTCCTGCCATTATCAGGCTAACACTTTTTATCATAGCATTATCGCTAAAAATAACACCTGCTAAAGCTCCTAGGAAAATACCGATAGAAATAGCAGCAATAGTATTCAGCTTTTTAAAAACCACTTTTAATTTTCCAAGAAGGGATTCCAGGGTGCTGCTTCGCCAGCCTTTGTTTTCTTTTTCTGCCGGCACTTTATATGGATCCATGAAATAGCTGGTAACATCGGTAATCATAATAAGATCAAACGGGTTATTTACATCTTTACTTCGCCTTCTTTTATCAGCAAGTATTGCACTATCCAGACCCTGATTATCATCTATGCCGCCATCCATTAAACCAATGCTTTCAGACTCCCCGAATTCCTTTTCTTCACCACTATATTCTTTTAGTTTTAAATGCTGCCGCAGTGCTGCAGCTGTTAATTGAGTTTTATCGTTTTTATAAGCAAAGTCTTCAGGGTAGGCAATCGGTTCAAAGCCTCCGGGAAAACAGGATGATGCGGCCAGTATATCGCCCAGCTTTATTTTATCCAATGCCTCACTGTCTTCATCATCAAAAGACATATAATTGTTACCTGTCTTTCCACTCCCGTTTGTTTGAAAACGAAAGGGAAGGCCACGGGTAAATTCTGTGGAGTTAAAACAAACTTCAAGATTATTTGGCTTTGCCGGATTATTAAACACCCCAAAACAGTCGCCATTGAATATTTTCTTATCATACACTTTGGCAAATGAGTTGATGATATTCCTAGTCTTGGTATCACCGGGTGCATTCCACTCTTTATCATCATTTAATTTTTTCAACACTTCGTTCAACAGGTCATCACCTGGAAGAATTGTTTTTAATAACTTCCTGTAGCAATCAATGAAGGCTTCTCCTTTGTGCCTGCCAGCACCATAAAGCGCTGCTGTAATGGTTCCACCAGATGCAGATGAGATAAAAGTTACATTGTCAAGTAAAGAAGCTGGTTCACCAGTTTTGTATTTTAAATGTTCCAGGTAGGACAAATGACCAAGGCTATATGAAGCAGCCCTGAATCCACCTCCGGATAAGCCAACGGCAATATTTTTGAAAGGGTGAAGAGGGAAAGTAGGTAGTGACATAAACTTTAGTTTTAGTATTACTAAAACTAAAGTTAGGAATATGTCAATCATAATTCAATACCACTTTCGGGGTATTGAACAGAGAATATTTCTGAAACCCTAATTCATCATCAGCACATTCACACTTCGCTGAAGAATATTGAAGGCAATTTCTGCCATCAGATTCTCCTTGTCCAACGTTGGGTTTACTTCGGTTATTTCAAAGCAGCAAATTTTTCGGTTTTGCATAAACTTACTTACAAGGTCTTCGGCCTCCCTTTCGCGAAGGCCGTTGATTACGGGTGTGACTGTTCCTTTGCTTATAATGGAGTCAAGGCTATCCACATCAAAACTTACATATAGGTCTGTGCAGTCGCTAATATAGC
>JANNCC010000008.1:0-2363 GCA_031386125.1 Chitinophagaceae bacterium | reverse complement strand
AAAAAAATTAAAAATACATTTTGCCAAAATATCACCAGGTATAAACACTTATTGTGCCATTCAATTTTTTTTTTGTTTTTTATTTTGGGCCCAACTCTTTTTAATTAATGGCGATAGAAAAATTACATATTGAAAAATTTCTGGAACTGGCAAAACAACATCCTGTTTTAGATGTTCGTTCGCCGGGAGAATATAAACATGCCCATATTCCGGGTGCCTACTCAATGCCATTATTTTCTGATGATGAAAGAAAAATTGTAGGCACTACTTATAAACAAGAAAGCAGAGAGCATGCCATTAAGATTGGATTGGATTTTTTTGGTGTGAAGATGAGGAAGATGGTGGAAGAAGTTGAACAGTTCTTAGTTCAACGTTCTGAGTTAAACTCTGCAAACACTGAACTCCGAACTCCGAACTCAAAAACTGTACTCGTTCATTGCTGGAGAGGTGGTATGCGTAGTGCCGGTGTTGCATGGCTGCTTGATTTATATGGTTTCAAAGTTTATACGCTAGTGGGTGGTTATAAAAAATTCCGGAATTATGTGCTGGATACTTTTACACTTCCGTTTCAATTCAAGATACTTGGCGGATATACCGGTTCGGGAAAAACTGAATTATTAAAAACACTGAAGCAAAAGGGTCAAACAATAATTGATCTGGAAGGGTTGGCCAATCATAAAGGTTCGGCCTTTGGTAGTATTGGAATGCCGCCACAGCCGGGGCAGGAAATGTTTGAGAATTTATTAAGTTGTGAGTTGCGGGGTGTTGGGTGTGAGGAAAATCTTCAGACCTCGACAACTGACATCCAACACTCCGCATCCGCCATTTGGCTCGAAGATGAAAGCCAACGAATCGGTCAGGTGAATATTCCCCATGAGCTGTGGAAACTGATGCGGCAGTCGCCGGTATATTTTCTCGACATTCCTTTTGAAGAAAGGCTGAAGCATATAGTACAGGAATATGGGCAATTAGACCCTGAAAAAATAGCTGATGCCATTACCCGGATTTCTCAAAAATTGGGTCATTTGAATGCAAAAACGGGCATTTTATTGCTAAAAGAGGGCAAAATCATCGAAAGTTTCGACATTTTGCTGAAATACTACGACAAGCATTATTTCAAGTCTTTGCACAATCGGGAGGGCATAAATTCGTTATTACATACAGTTGACTGTAAATCCGTAATCCCTGAAAATGCCGACCAACTTATCAGTATCCAACAACATGCGCCTGAAAAGGCTTAGGCTTATTGCCCTTTTTCTGCTATCTCCTTTATTATTTTTTGGACAAACCCTGACCGGCCTTTGGACTGGTGCATTGAGTAATGATAGTACCACGATTAGAAAAGATCAATCCTTTGAAATTGCACTGACAGAATACAAAGGCAAAGTGTATGGCTATTCTCGCAGCGAATTTATTGTGGATGACACACTGTACTACATGGTGAAAAGAGTAAAAGGAACCATTGACGGAGATGTGTGTGAAGTAAGTGATGATGAAATTATTTCTTACAACTTTCGTGGCAAGCTTGATAAAGGAATAAAAGTAACTAGCATTTTTCGTAGAAATCAAAATGATAGTGCCTGGTATTTAGATGGCACATGGAAAACCAATGCCACTAAAAAATATTATTCCGTCACCGGAAAAGTAAATCTGGAAGAAGAAAAAGATTTAACTGCTTCAAAAATATTTCCTCACTTGGAAGAGTTAAAGCTGGCTGATGACATTGCATTTTATAAAGAGAGAAAAGAAGGTCCGGCCATAGCTAAGTTGGTAAAGCCTTCAACAATAAAAACAGAATACTCTACAAAAATAAAACCTGTTTTAAATAACACTGACTTTACTGTTGCACCTGCAAAACCAGATTTACAAAGAGCAGAAGCAAGACCTGTTCCTGTTGCAGCAATAACACCTGATATTTCTGCAGAAAAAGAGGAGGTAGTTATCGCTGTTAAAAAACCTGAAAACAATCTGCCGGAAATAGAAACAAAAACTATTGCTACTGGCTCTGTAAATATCACCCCAACAATTTCATCAAAAAAAATTGCTGAAAATAAAGCTCCGGAAGTAGAAATAGCTGCCGTAACAAAACCCACAGAAGATTTACCAAAAACAGATACAAAATATATTGCTGCAAGCTCTGTTGACGTTACACCGATTTCATCAAACAAGTCAATTGCTAAAAATAAAATTCCTGTAGCTGAAATAAAAAATAGCTCATTCGTTTCTCCATCTTCTGTAGCAGATAACCAGTCCTTCAAAGTTGAGCCAGTGGTAAAAACATCTGTCAAACAAGAACAATCAATTACACAAAGCAGTATAACCAGCCCACAACAAAAACAAAACTTTTTTGTTGGTGGGGTGTT
>JANNCC010000384.1:0-2446 GCA_031386125.1 Chitinophagaceae bacterium | reverse complement strand
GATATTTTATTGGGAGAAGAAAATACAGCGGCTAAAGTAAAAGAGAATATCGCCACGGCACCAGTAAGCGATAAAATGAAAGCCTTGCTAACCATCGCAGCACAGGTACAGCAAAGCGGCAAAGCAGTAACAACAGAATCGGTGCAAAATGCAAAAACTAAAGGAGCAACTGATATTGAAATACATGACACCGTTTTAATAGCTGCTTTGTTTTGTTTGTACAACAGGTATGTTGATGGATTGGCAACTGTTACACCAACCGACCCTGCATTTTACAAAGGGCTTGGCGAAAGATTAAAGAACAATGGCTACAACCGTTTGCCACAAGGATATGAACACCTTAAAAAATAAACGATGGTTAATATTGAACATAGTGAAAATGTAAAACCCTACCACTGGCTCTTATTTTTCATTTGCTTTTTTGGTACTGCTTTCGCCGGAACAGTTTCAACATTGATGTCTGTTTATTTGCCGGTGGCAGTAAAAGATTTGCTGGGGAATGTAAGCGATGATGAGCTGAATAATATCAGTGCATACATTAATGCTGTGTTTATTTTAGGTGGTTCTATCGGAGGTTTTATTTCTGGCATAATAAGCGATAAAGCCGGCAGAAAAACAGGCTTGATATTTTCTATTGCCTGCTATGGCATCTTTACAATACTTACAGGATATATGCCCAATTGGTGGGGCGTTGTTATTTGCCGTTTCTTCAGCGGCTTTGGTTTGGGTGGTGTATTGGTGACCACTACTACCTTGATGATGGAAGAATGGCCGAAAAAGTCAAGAGCAATCTTTATGGGATTTTTATCTATCTCAATTCCTGTAGGCATTTTCTCTGCAGGAGTGATAGATTATTTTGTTTCATCGTGGAGACAAGGTTTTTTAGTAGGCGTCTTTCCTGTTGCTATTGCAATATTGTCTGTTTGGCTGTTGAAGGAATCACAAAAATGGAAATTCAATAAAGAAGAAATTATTCCGCTATCGCAAAAGACAGAATATATTTTTGCAAACAGCCATCGCAAAAATTTATTTTTTGGTGCTGTTATTTTTGGTTCCATGCTAATTGGCCTATGGGCAATTTTTTCCTGGCTGCCTACATGGATACAAAGCCTTATTACAACCGGCGATGCACAAAAGGAACGTGGGCTCAGCATGATGATGCTGGGCATGGGTGGATTGACCGGTGGTTTTTTATCTGGCTGGTTGATAAATGGCATTGGCGCAAAAAAATCATTGTTGCTTTGTTATGCAGTATGTGCCATTGCTTCATTTGTATTGTTTAAAACGAATGCCACTTTTTCTCCGCTTATTTATGCAGAAATAGCTTTGCTATCCTTATTCTTTGGTGCCAGCCAGGGTGTCCTGTCTGTTTATATACCTGATTTATTCCCCGTTGATATACGTGGTACTGCCACAGGCTTCTGTTTTAATACCGGCAGGGTGTTGACAGCGATTGCTGTGCTCTTTGTGGGAGTATTGGTTACGGAGTTAGGAGGTTATGGTAATGCGCTATTTATTTTTTCAGGGGTTTTTTTAGTTGGATTGATTGTTACAGCAGCTTCCCCAAACCTTCCGATGCATCGGGAGGCTTAAGAACCTGCGAACTAAAAGTAGTTTTTAGAACAGCTAGGTGTTGGTTTTATTGTTTAATAAAGAGCAATAGACAATTTGGAAGAATAAATATTTATTAAAATGATGAAGCACCGTCCCATCTCTCTTGGAGAAGGGAAAGAGGGATGAGGCTGCATAAAACACAATTTTCTATGCCACACATAAAAGTTGAAGAAGGTATTCCCGGAATAAGAAGCCTTGTTTTATTCAGGCCGGAAACAGGAAAACCTTTGTATGATTTAGCGCAGGTTTTATTAAGAGGGCCATCGCCATTAACGGAAGCAGAAAGGGAATTAATTGCAGCGTATGTATCGCATAAAAATGATTGTAAGTTTTGCAGGAACAGCCATGCTGCCGCAGCAAGATGTTTATACGGTGAAGAAAAAAATGTAGTGGATGAAGTATTGACTGATATGTTCCGTTCTAATGTAAGCGACAAGATGAAAGCATTATTACTCATAGCCGGGAAAGTACAGGTGTTGGGTAAAGAAGTAAAGCCAGGAGATATAGTTGCTGCAAGAGCATTGGGAGCCAATGACCGGGAGATACATGATACGGTTTTGATAGCTGCATCTTTTTCTATGTTTAACAGGTATGTTGATGGGCTGGCAAGTTTTACACCAACTGAGCCTGAAGTGTATGAAGAAATGGGGAAGAGAATGGCGCAGGGATACACAATGCCCCCATCTCCGCTGGTTAGCGGAGAGTTATTTAAAATGTTTAATAAAAGTCAACTTTATACTGATTGACACAATAACTAATAAAGTTCTAAATATCAGTATCACAAAAAGAATAAACTGGTAATTTAATAAGCGCCTGCCTTACTCTCCGCTAG
>JANNCC010000309.1:0-15427 GCA_031386125.1 Chitinophagaceae bacterium | reverse complement strand
ACAGATACCTGGTGGAGACAAGGTAACGCCGTAATTTATTATAACGACGCAGGCACTACACTGGCAAATAATCCTGGGAATGCGACCTATCCAACTACTTATTTCAGAAAGACTATTAATATTACTTCTGTTTCTGTTTTTTCTGACTTTACGATTAACCTTAGGAGAGATGATGGTGCTATCGTTTATGTAAATGGAGTAAAAGTTTTTGCAGATGTATTTTTTGCATCACCGACAACTTATCTGACACCAGCAACTCCTGCTACTAACATAGAAGGTGCCAATGAATATGTAACGATCAGGGTACCTGCTTCAAAATTTGTAAACGGGAACAATACTATTGCAGTGGAAGTGCATAATCAGACTAACACCGCAACGTCAAATATCAGGGATATGATATTCGATCTTGAATTTTTGGGAAATTATATGAATACAACGTTTAATTCTTCCAGCGCAGACCTTAATCTCCCATCTTGCTCACAAGTATTATGGGCTGGACTTTATTGGGGAGCTGATCAGGGGACTTACCCGACAGACAGCTCATGGATTACCGGGGATGCTAATCAAACAATTAAATTAAAAATACCAGGAGGCAGCTACCAGATAATTAATTCTCAACAAACAAATCAGCATAGTCTTGCCTGGTCATCTTCTCCTGGATTTAACCATACCGGTTATTTATGCTTCGCAGATATAACAGCACTCCTTAATTCCACAAACCCAAACGGTACTTATATAGCGGCCAATGTATTGGGACCAATTGGTATTTTGAATGGATGTGGGGGTTGGACTATAGTTGTAGCATATGCGAATGCTACTCTGCAACCAAGGAACCTTACTGTGTTTGATGGATCTGTAGTTATCAATCTTGGTGATCCTGCAGTAGATGTCCCGATTTCGGGATTTCTAACACCACCATCGGGGCCCGTTAGTTGTGAATTAGGCGCTGTTGTTTATGATGGAGACCGGAGCAGTACAGATTCATTTGCATTTAAACAAAACGGTGCTGCTGGTTTTTATAATTTAGCAACAATATTAATTCCATTGAATGGTACTAATGATGCATGGAATAGTAAAATATCCTATAAGGGCTCTGTTGTAACTACCCGAAACCCGGCTTTTAATAATACACTGGGATATGATGCGCCAATTTTTGATCTTCCAAATACAAGTAACCTGCAATTGGGGAATAATAAAACATCTGCTACTGTCAGGTTTGCTTCGCCCAGCGAAAATTATTTTGTACATGTTTTATCCACTTCCATTTCACAATACAACCCAACATTCTCTTTTGATAAAACAGCCACTGATATAAATGGCGGTTCCCTTTTACCCGGCGATAGCTTACGTTACCAGATAAATTTTAATAACGTTGGAAATGATTCAAGTACAAATTCTATAATTACCGACAATATACCATCGGGTACAACTTTTATTCCGGGGAGTATAAAAATTTCCGGTGCTGCTAAAACAGACGTTTCCGGTGACGACCAGGCGGATTTTGATTTTACAAATAACCGGATTCTGTTTCGGATTGGTGTTGGTGCAAATGCAACTACCGGTGGTAGTCTTGGGGTTGGGGTGAGTGGGAACGTACAGTTTGATGTTGTGGTTGGTTCTGCTTGCTCAATAGCAAGTTGTGCTGCTACAATACGAAATAATGCAAGAATTAATTATACCGGAAAAACATCCGGGTCGGCGCTTTATGATTCAAGCGGTGTAAATGTAGCAGGATGTGTTACACCTGGTCCAGTTATCAATACCGTAATTGGAACTTGTTACACACCTTCCGATACATTATTAACAAATATATGTCCGGTAACCAGTGTATTGCTGCCATGGCGGAAGTATGCAGGTTATACATTTTATAACGGAATGCCATTTATCCCCGGAAACATTTACAACCCCAATACCCCAATTACTACTACACGTATTTATTGGGCTCATTTTAATAATGGAACCGGTTGCTCGGATACTATTAGAATCAATGTATTTATTATCGCTTGCCCCGATATTGATGATGATAATGATGGTATTCCGGATTATGTAGAATTAAATAACCCGGTCGCATTGCAAGATCATAACAGTAATGGCATTCCCAACTGGAATGATGCAGCGTATCCCGGATTTATTGATAACAATGCGGATGGCTTCAATGATAATTTTGATCCCAGTGCTGATGCTGATAATGATGGAGCCCCTAATTTTTACGATCCTGATTTCCCCGGTTGGGTGGATAGTAATGGTGATGGAATAAATGATACTATGGATAAAGATTTGGACGGCATACCTAACCATTTAGATCTGGATAGCGATAATGATGGCATACCCGATACTGTAGAAAGTTTTGGTGTGGATGCTAATGGAGATGGACGTATAGATAATTACTCTGATACAGATAATGATGGATTGTCACAAAACGTAGATGCAAATAATACAGGCGTCGCCGGATCAGCCCTTGCCTTGGGAGCACTAGATACAGATGGAGATGGTATTCCCAATTATCTCGATCTGGATAGTGATAGTGATGGCATACCGGATATAATAGAAGCATTTGGAACAGATGCTTCCAATAGTGCTATGGTAAGTGTATTTGCTGATGCAGATGGTGATGGTTATGCAGATGCGTTGGATGGAGATGTGGGAAATGATTTAGTAGCCGAGAATTCTTCAGCAGCTTTATTACGTACAGGTATTGATGGTAATAACGATGGCCGTTGCGATAACTGGCCGAATAAAAACATGGATGCGGATAGTAAACCTAATCCATATGATTTAGATAGTGATGGAGATGGAATAACAGATGTAAAAGAAGCAGGTTTTACTGATACTGATTGGAATGGCCAGGTGGATGGAGCAATTAATAGTAATGGACGTAACATTTCCCTTGTTGCATTACCTGCATTGACGATTCCTGATACTGATGGAACAGGAAGAACAAACCCTTATGATATAGACAGCGATGATGACGGTATACCTGATAATGTGGAAGGATTAACAACTAATGGCTACTTACTGCCAGTATATACCGATTCAGATGGTGATGGTATTATTAACACTTATGATAATCTGCCTTTTGCATTTGGCGGAGATGGGATACACCCGGTGGATGTGGATAGCGATGGTACACCCGATTATAAGGATACGGATACTGATAGTGATGGATTGATTGATATTATTGAAGGAAATGATCTGAATCTTAATGGTCTGCCGGATGATAACGTAACTCTGACGGGAATAGATACAGACGGTGATGGGCTTGATGACAGGTTTGATGCTAACAACACATCAACTAAAGCCACTTCTGCCCGTATGGGTAATGGGGGTACGACATCAGGCGACCCCAGCCCCGGATCTATTACTACAGTTCAGCGTACTATTGTTCCCTGGGGCTGCGGAACTGAAAGAGACTGGCGTTGTATTTTCTATATTTTAAGTTGTGATATTATTTCATTTAAGGGGGTAGCACAAAATCAACAGGTAAAACTTGACTGGACGATTTTTTGTAAACAAGAAGCTGATCAATTCATCGTACAAAGAAGTGTTGATGGAGTTTCTTTTACTGATGCCGCTACGGTTTTAAGTCTTTCGGTTATTAATGAAGCGCAGTCTTATTCAGTTATTGATGATATTAGAACAGTTAATGCTGAAATCCTGTACTACAGATTAATAACCATTCTGAAAAATGGGAAAAAAAGTATAAGCAATGTTATAAGATTTCATAGAAAAACCAGAAATGGATCCGAAGTTCAGATGCTGCCCAATCCTGTACGGGATAATTTTCAATTGTCAATAACCACAACCATCTCATCAATAGCAGAAATTTTTTTATTTGACGGCAATGGCAAAAATCTGAAAACACATCAAGAACGGCTACAGCCCGGAAGTTATTCGTTTACTTATAATTGGACTCATGAGCTCCCTTCAGGAGTATACTATTTGCAGGTAAACATCGGTAGCGACCATTTCAAAAGAAAGGTTTACGTCATAAAATAGTATAACATCCACTGGGTTATCTCTAACAGCTATTTTCAGCTAACAACTATCAGTTACATTTGCAGTCATGTACACCCTGAAAAAATCATTGGGGCAGCATTTTCTGAAAGATGAAAATATTTGCCGAAAAATAGTTTCATCCTTACAGGAGCATTTGTTTACACAATTGCTGGAAGTGGGCCCCGGCGGCGGCGCATTAACCAAATACCTGGTTGACTTAAAAGATATTGATTTCAAAGCGGTGGAACTGGATGATGAGAAAGTAGAATACCTGCTAAAAACCTGGCCGCAACTGGCAGGAAAAATTATTCACCAGAGCTTTTTGGATATTGACAAACCATTTACCGGGAAATTTACGGTGGTGGGAAATTTTCCTTATAATATTTCTACACAAATTCTTTTTAAAACGTTGGAGTGGAAGGATGAGGTGGAATGTACCGTCGGTATGTTTCAAAAAGAAGTGGCACAACGGATAGCTGCAAAAGAGGGTAGCAAAGTGTATGGTGTAATAAGTGTGCTGATGCAGGCTTTTTTTACCGTGGAATATTTGTTTGACGTACATCCCGGTTCCTTTCAGCCACCACCCAAAGTAGAAAGTGGAGTAATAAGATTATTGCCTAACCCGTCAATACCTGAGATGAGAACGGAGAAAGATTTTTTTCTTTTGGTAAAAACTGCTTTCAATCAACGCCGCAAAACATTGCGCAATGCGATAAAAAATTTATTTGATGCAGCGATACTGGAAGATGAATTGTTTAATAAAAGGGCAGAGCAACTGACAGTAAAGCAATTTGCTGACCTTACTTTTAAAATGCGATGAAGAAAATTATTATTTCAGGGAAAACGCATCCATATTTAATGGACACCCTTCAGGCAAAGGGATATGAAGTGCTCTACAATCCTGCTATTTCCTATGATGAATTGTATAATTCTATTCAGGATGCGGAAGGATTGATAGTAACCACGAGGATTAATGTAGATAAAAACCTGATTGATAAAGCCATTTCATTGAAATGGATTGGCCGCCTCGGCAGTGGCATGGAACTGATAGATGTGGATTATGCAATCAGCAAAGGAATAAAATGTGAGAGCAGTCCCGAGGGAAACCGCAATGCTGTCGCTGAACATGTATTGTGTTTATTATTGAATCTGATGAACCATATCACCTCATCACACAATGAAGTAAAGCAGGGCCTGTGGCGGCGGGATGAAAACCGGGGAACAGAACTGAGTGGTAAAACGGTCGGTATTATCGGCTTTGGAAACACAGGGCAGAGTTTTGCAAAACTGCTGCAGCCATTTGGTGTTACTGTGCTGGCTTACGATAAATACAAATTTGATTTCGGCGGCGGATATATAAAGGAAGCAAATCTTGAACAGGTTTGCCGCTATGCAGATGTTATCAGCTTTCATGTGCCATTGACAGATGAAACATTGAACATGGCCGATGCTACTTTTTTTAATTCATTGGTAAGGCGACCTTACTTTCTTAACAGCTCAAGAGGTAATGTGGTAAGCCTGGAAGAACTGGTGAATGCACTAAAAGCCGATAAAATCGGGGGAGCCGGATTGGATGTACTGGCAAATGAAAAACTGGACACTTACGCTGCCACAGAAAAACAACAACTTGACTGGCTGCTGGCTCAGCCCAATGTTATCATTACCCCGCATATTGCAGGGTACAGTCATGAAGCATTTTATAAAATGGCTAGAGTGTTGCTGGAAAAAATTAATCCTTGATACGGCCAGTAATTCTTTGTTAAAAAAAATATTTATTCTTTCTATGGCATTATTCTTTCGGCAGAAAATAAAAATGCTGCTATGAAAAAATATTTACTCTCACCATTACTTACCCTTACTTTATTTTACTCTTCCTGTTCAAAATCTTTAGAAGATCGCATCATTGGTAGTTGGCAACTGGAAAGTGCCTGGCGACAGGTGTTTTTTGGCAGGGATTATTTTCAGACCGGCTATGAAAGCGGCCTTTTCACCTTTATGGTAAATGGAGATGCTACGTATGTAAGCAGTACCGATACACTGCGGGGTAACTGGCGGTCTGACCGTTATAATAGTAATTATTACAACGGCGGCACTGGACAATGGGAAACCCGGTCTATGAAATACCTGCGGATAAGCCTCGTAAATTTTCAGCAGAACCGCCGTCTAGAATGGGAGTTTGATGATTTTAGTTTTCGTAACAACTGGAGTGATATAAGGGCAGAGCAATACTCATTAAGTAATGACAGGGTCTATGAATTTGAACGGAGATAAGGCGGATAAAAAAAATCAGCTATTTTCTTTCGTTGTCAAATAGTTTTCTATCTTTACTGCACAATAATGCAACGCTTCAGCAAACACTGAGGCGTTGTTATTTTTTTATCTGCCGCCGTAAGTGTTTGCACTACGGCATTAAAAAGGAGGCAATTATGAGTGACATACAATATGTGACGAAAGAAACACTGGAACACCTGAAAGCAGAGCTGCAAAAAATGAAAGGCATTGACCGTCCTGCTGCCAGCCGTGCCATTGCCGAAGCAAGGGAAAAAGGTGACCTGAAAGAAAATGCAGAATATGATGCCGCCAAAGAAGCACAGGGAATACTGGAAGCTAAAATTGCTGCCTACGAAGGGTCTATGGCCACTTTAAGGGTAATGGATGAGGCGGATATTGACACCAGCAAAGTTTCTATTTTGACAAAGGTTACATTGACTAATCTGGGTACTAAAAAACAGGTAACCTATAAAATTGTAAGCGAAAAAGAAGCAGACCTGAAAGCAGGAAAAATTTCTGTTACTTCTCCCATAGGGAAAGGTCTTCTCGGAAAACATATAGGAGAAACAGCTGAAGTACAGGTGCCGGCCGGTGTACTGAAATTTAAGATAGAAGGAATAACCGCATAGAAAACCCGAACCTGATAGTTATTGGGTCTGTTCCGGTAAAATAGAAAACCTTCATTAATCATGAAGGTTTTTTATTTTTATGGTAAGAGCCAGATATAACCAGGTATAACGTTGCTTAAACGGATTAGATATTATTTACTTTCACTCAGAACAAAACTATTCGGAGGTATGACTATTTTTTCAAAAATCATTACTGGAGAAATCCCTTCTTATAAAATTGCAGAGAATGAAAAGTTCTTTGCTTTCCTTGACATCTTTCCGCTGCGGGAAGGGCATGTGCTGGTAGTGCCGAAAAACGAAACAGATAAGTTGTTTGATCTTCCGGATGAATACCTGACTGAGATGCTTTTGTTTGCCAGGCCCATTGCCCATGCCATTGAAAAAGCATTTAACTGTAACCGCTGCGGCATCAGTGTGGTTGGCTTGGAAGTACCGCATGCACATCTTCATCTTATTCCTATCAATTCAGCGAATGATTTGAATTTTACACAGATTAAACCACAGGCTTCGGTGGAAAGTTTGAAGAAGGTGCAGGAGAGGATACTGGCAAATTTGTAGGATCGTATTACTTACGTTCGTGTCGTCATAAAATTTTTTTGAAATTTTTTGGGGATACAAGACCCAATGTTGTAGCAGTGCTGTTAGGGTGTATATGGAATTTCTTTTGTCTCGTTTTTAAAATAGTCCGAAATAATAAAAAATTGCTTTTCTGTCAAAAGTAATATGTGCAAATCATTACCACCATATAATAGATAAAACTGTTCGTCATTGTTTTTTATTTTGAGTATTTGATTTGCTTTTCGAAAAAAATTTTTTGAAGCAGTATCCCAAAATGTATTGTTATCCAAATCTTTTTGAGTGTAAAGTTGTATTGTGTCACCATTAATTAAAGCATCAAACGAATTTTCTTTGTCGTTTAATTTTTGAGCCGATAGTTTAATGTTCCTTTTGGCTAAAATTCTATTTAGACTTGGAAGAAAAAAATCAAAACTAAATTCTGCAAGTTCTTCGGCATCAATGTGGGCTATTTTAAAATTGTCATCTTCATAAATGTCAAATGAGTCAGTGAGTTGCCTTTTTAAACGGTCAATCTTCGGGCTGTCAGCATATTCTAAAAAATCATTGTCAATAAGTTTTTTAGCATAATTACTTTTGTCTGACTTCTGCATCATATTGTTTTGAGTTTGTCTGTTTTGATTACAACTGATCAGGAATATTGAATAAAAAATAATTGTTAAATGTTTCATAGTATTTATTAAGCAGGGGCTATAAAATATTTATTAATGAAACTACGAAACATTAAGCCATACGTATTCAAAAAACTGTTTCTTGGATTTTCTATTTCTTCACCCGCCCAGGATTTTTTTTTATAAACTCATCCCAGCCTTTTAATCCTTTCGGCATTTTTCCTAAAGGAGAATTGGTTTGAAAATGATGGCATAGTGCCACTGCCAATGCATCAGTGGCATCATATTGTTTAGGAGTTTCTTTAAACGACAACAATGTTTGCAGCATCTTCATCACCTGTTCTTTATCGGCATTGCCATTGCCGGTAATGGATTGTTTTACTTTTTTGGGCGAGTACTCTGTTACTTCCAATCCATGCCGCATAGCAGCAGCAATTGCTACACCCTGTGCCCGACCCAGCTTTAGCATACTCTGCACATTTTTTCCAAAGAAAGGAGCTTCAATAGCAAAATCGGTTGGCTGATACTTTGTAATCAATCCGCTTACGGTATTGAAGATGAGCTGCAGTTTTTTATAACCGTCACTTACTTTTCCCGGCTTCAGCACACCCAGTTCCAGCAACGAAACTTCATTGCCTTTTACAGTTATTAATCCATAGCCCATTACGATGGTGCCGGGGTCAATTCCAAGTATTATTTTAACAGGCTTTTGCAAACAGGACTGTATTTTTACAAGACCTGCCTGACGGCAGGCAGGTTAATGAAACTAAACAAAAATAGCAAACTCTTCATCAACTACTTCCTCGGCCCTTTGCTGTTTGTGTGGTTGTCATGGTCTATTTACAGGCAAATACAAAAACAACCAAACCTGGAAACTGCGTGGCAGGGTATTAAAGAATCTTTCACCACTCCATTGGCCTGGAACCTGGTTGCGGTAATACTATTAATGGTCGTTAACTGGTCCATTGAAGCAGTGAAATGGAAAATATCTGTCAAGCCCATTCAGCAGGTAAGTTTTCTAAAAGCCTTCCGGGCTGTTTTATCCGGAGTGTCTTTTTCAGTAAGTACACCCAACAGAGTAGGCGAATATCTTGGAAGAGTATTATACATGGATGAGGGAAACCGGCTGAAAACAATTTCTATTACCATTGTTGGCAGCATCAGCCAGCTTATCATTACCCTGCTGATGGGTTGTATCGGTTTAATATTACTTCGAACAGCAGTTGAATCTAATCAATTACTTTCTCCCATCTGGATGAAAGTGATATTGTATGGGACGATAGCTGTACTATCAGGACTTATACTTTTTTATTTTCGTTTATCGTGGATTATTAAATGGGTGGATAAGCTGCCCGGCAGCAATCGCTTTGCTTATCTCGTTCGGGCATTAGAAGATTTTGATGCAGGATTACTTTTCAAACTGGTGTTGTTATCAGCTTTGCGGTTTGTAGTTTTCATTGTTCAGTATTACCTGCTGTTTCATTTATTCGCCGTAGAAATTTCATGGTGGAATTGTTTATGGTCTGTGAGTCTTACTTTTTTTGTACTGGCGGTTATACCTTCTTTTGCTATCGCCGACATTGGTTTACGGGGTGAAGTAGGAATCAGGCTGATTGGTATTTTCGCAACCAATCAATTAGGAATTCTTTTTACAACAATCACTATCTGGTTTGTAAATCTTATCGTTCCCGCCATCATTGGCAGTTTATTATTACTGGGAATTAAAAAACTATATACCAAAAAAGAAGCAGGTAAATAAGGCGTAACAGAATCAGATTTCTTCCAGTCTAAAAAAATCTTTCGGCCTTATTCCCTTGTCAGTTTGTTGCAGGTTGCAGCATTCATTCACCGGGTCATGTTCAAAGAAGAGAATATAATCTCCTTCAACAGCTTCTTTCAGAAAAGATTTTTTTTCATTCAGTGTTGTCAACGGATTCATATCGTATGCCATCACATAGGGGATTGGTATGTGTCCGGCAGAGGGCAGCAGGTCGGCCATAAAGACAATTGTTTTATCATTGTACTTTATTTGCGGCAGCATCATACTTTCTGTATGGCCACTGACAAATCGGACAGAAATGTTTTCTGTAAAGACTGTTTCTCCCAGTTTGCCATCAATGCCGTCAGCTACTTCAATAAATTGAAGCTTACCGCTTTCTTCTATCGGTAATATATTCTCTTTTAGAAAAGAAGCTTTCTCCCTTTCATTTGGATACACGGCCCAATCCCAATGTTCTTTATTGCTCCAGTACATTGCATTTTTAAATGCCGGAACCAATTTTTCACCCTCTCTTATAATACTTCCACCGCAATGGTCAAAATGAAGGTGTGTTAAAAAAACATCAGTAATATCATCTTTACTAAAGCCATATTTCGCCAACGACTTATCTAAGGTATCATCACCATGCAGGTAGTAATGACTGAAAAATTTGGCATCTTGTTTATCTCCATTACCATTATCCACTAATATTAACTGGTGGCCATCTTCAATCAGTAAACAACGCAAGGCCCAGGAGCAGAGATTGTTTTCATCTGCCGGGTTTATTTTATTCCACATACTTTTTGGAACAACACCAAACATGGCACCACCATCGAGTTTGAAATAACCGGTATTTATCGAATAGAGTTTCATTCGGGTTTGTTTTTTACAGCATTGGCATAAAATAAAAGTAACAACCCAACTACAAAAAAGATGCCCAGCGTAAGCACAGAACTTCTTTGTGAGCCGGTTAATTCAGTAATAAAACCAAAACTGAATATACCCACCACCGCAGCAATTTTTTCTGTTACATCATAAAAACTAAAGAAAGAAGCGGTGTCTTTTGTTTCAGGCATTAGTTTGGCATAGGTAGAACGGCTGAGGGATTGTGTGCCACCCATTACAAAACCAACAGCAATGGCCAATCCATAAAATTCATAGATACCACCTTTGGGCAGCAAATAACCAACTACGCAAAGCAATATCCAAAGCACTACCAGCCCCATCAATGTTTTCAGGTTACCAAATTTTGAGGAGAGCTTTGATATGGCAAAAGCACCGGGTATGGCAATCAGTTGAATTATTAGAATAGCAATGATAAGGTTGGTGGTCGGTATTTCCAGTTCGCTTTTACCATAAAGTGCTGCCACCAGCATTACTGTCTGTACACCCATATTGAAAAAGAAAAATGAAGCAAGAAAACGTTTTATTGAAGGAAGCTGTTTCATCTGACTCCATACTTTTTTCAATTCACTATATCCTTTCGATAATGTTTTGTTGTTTAAGTCACCACTTCCGGCAGGAATGGGATTAGGTAACCTCCTTAACGAAAATTGTCCAAAGCCCCACCACCAGATACCAACCAATAGAAAACAAACCTGGAACTGAATATTGGTAGTACCTGTTTTATCATCATGGCCACCCACGAGACCCGGAACAAAAACAAAAACAAAACAAATGATTTGTAGCAATACACTTCCAACATAGCCATACGCAAATCCTTTGGCACTGATGCGGTCACGGTCTTGTGGTGCAGCTATTTCTGGTAAATAGGAATTATAAAAAACCTGGCTGTTCCAAAAACCAACACAAGCAACTATCATTGCAACCATGCCTAAAGTGAGGGTATCTCTTTCAAAAAAAAAGAGGGTGGCACAGGCAAGGCTTCCCATTGTAAGAAAGAAATACAGGAACTTTTTCTTATTGCCTTTATAATCGGCAATAGAAGAAAGCAGCGGCGACATGAAAGCAACAATCAGCATCGCTAAGGCAATGGCATAATTGTATAAGGCAGTATTTTCAAATTGCCTTCCTAAAAAAGTAACAGTAGTTTTAGAAATATTTTTATCATCCACCGCTATGGCTTCAAAGTAAGCTGGAAAAATAGTAGAAGTGATGACAAGATTATAAGAAGAGTTGGCCCAATCGTACATGGCCCAGCCGTTCACTACTTTTTTGGGAGCCGTTTGCATATTTACAAGTTGTTATATAAAAATAGGAAAACCGTTTGCATTTAGCCATAAAAAAAGCGGTTGAGAATTTTTCCCAACCGCTTTCTGCAAATCATTACCAGTTTAATACTCCCAGGCTTTCAACGTAGCCATATTCGTATCAGTAGCAAAAAATGAAAAAGGCATTTCTGCAAATACATTGTCTTTAATTTCTTTTACCACTTTATCAAGGGTGGTAACATAGGACGGATCCTCAATGGCTGATGACTTCACAGGGAATCTGAGAATATAACGATCTCCGTCTTTAGTCATATAGATTTCTGATTTGCCGCCCGCAAAAGCTCCATTCTTAACTATATAATCAGCTATTGCCTTAGATTCATCATCGGTAATTCCTTTCCAGTAAAAATTTACTCCTCCTGCGGTATCATGGTCAAAATCATCTTTCGATAAAACGGTTTCATCTTCAGCAGGAGCTTCTAATGCTTTGGCGGTTGCTTCGTCATACGGAATAGTCTTAAAGTCTTTAAAACTTTTATTGGCTAAAGCAATGTTTACTTTTTTCCCGCCAAACACCTCTTTGGAAGCTTTGGCACCGATTATTTTAAACACATCATCTACTCCTTTCAAAGTATCATACACAGATTTATCGTACACAAAGCGAATCGTATATTCTTCCCCTTCTTTTGTAAGTTGAATACTAGCCTTATTGCCAGCACTAAAAATGTCGGATTCTTTTAAAAATTCACCGGTTTTCTTAGCGTCATCTTCTGTTACTCCGTCGCCTTTGTAATAGATTTCGGCTTTTGTTCCAGGCACCTCAATTTTTTTTCCGTGGTTAGTACAGGCTGCTAATGAAAGGGCAACTAACAAAATAAGTGTAATTTTTTTCATGTTTATGTTGGTTTACGTTTTAAACTTCTGCTGTATAAAATTTTATTTATGAATAACACCGGTTAATAATAAAATAAGCAGCACAATACCAGCTGCTATCCGGTAAATACCAAATGGCCTGAATCCATATACTTTCAGAAAATTGATAAAGAAACGGATGGCCAGCATAGCTACCACAAAGGCTACGGTGTTACCAATAATAAAAGACACAGTATTTTCCTGGGTAGAAGTAATCAGCGAATGACCTTTTTGAACACCGCCGGTGCTGGTGGGCCAGTCTTTGATAAATAATGAATAAGCAGTAGCGGCAAACATAGTTGGCACTGCCAGGAAAAAAGAAAATTCAGCAGCAAGGTTCCTGGTCAGCTTTTGTTGCATGCCGCCGATAATAGAGGCAGCACTACGGCTTACACCCGGCACCATTGCCAGCACCTGCCAGCAGCCGATGATAAATGATTTGCCAAACCCTAACTGGTCTTCCGATTCCACCGTTGGTTTTTTAAAAGCCTTGTCTATTATTAATAAAACAATGCCACCCGCCAGCATAGCGATGGCAACTACAGTTGGGTTGAAAAGCAGTTCATCTATTTTATCAGCAAACAAATAACCCAGTATCAAAGCAGGAAGCACACCGATAGCAAGTTTGGCATAAAACTGCCAGCGGCGAAACTCAAAAAACTGCCGCCAGTAAATAACAACAACTGCTAAGATGGCTCCCAACTGGATGGAAACAGTATAAAGGGTTACAAAGCTTTTTTCATCCGGGGTGGCGCCAAGTTTCATCATGTGCTCTGCAATGATCATGTGCCCGGTAGAGGATACCGGCAGAAACTCAGTCAATCCTTCCACAATAGCGATAATAACGGCTTCGAAAATATTCATGTAATGCTGATTAGTGCTGCAACATAAAATAAAAAGGCGACACTGGTAAAGTATCGCCTCTTAAACTTATTAACGAATAAAAAGTTAAGCTGTTGTTGCTTTTGGATTTTTGAAAATTGCAAATATCTCTATTGCCAAACCGGCCAGTATCAGCAGGGGGGCAATGGTGATGCGGGTAGCACTATATACTTTTGTTTTGTCAAACACATTCGGATCCGTATTCTTTCCGCCGGCCATCAGGAACATGCCGATAGCCATCACAACTACACCCAGCAGCATCCACTTGTAATTCTCTTTATTAAAAATAGAAGGAGTTGCTTTTTCTTTGCTCATTTCTTTCAATTTAGGAGATGCAATATAGGTAAAAGTTCATAGCTCATGGTTCATGGCTGCTTACTATGAACAATTAACCATGAACTATAAATATTCCTCAATACAAATCATCCAACTTCATCCTCAAATACTTGATTACACTCCGGTTGGTGCTGAACAGGGTGATACCTATACCAATAAGAATCAGCAAAAAGAATAATAGCAACAGCATACCGGTATCATGAATGGTTTTCAGCCAGCCTACAGAGCCTTCGGCAATCAACACTACAATATATAGCAGGGCAGAAGCAATGGCGCCGCTAATGGCACCGTTAATAATAGCTTTTATATTCAGCGGCTTGGCAATAAACCAACGGGTGGCTCCCACCATCTGCATGGTTTTAATAAGAAAACGATTGCTGAACATAGCCAGTCGGATGGTATTATCTATTAAGAAAATAACCACCAGCGAAATCAGGATAACCAACACCAGTAGTCCAATGCTCACTTTACGGATATTTGTATTCAGCTTGCCTACCAGTGCATCCGGATATTTTACATCTGTTACATAGGTTTGCAACTCCAGGTCTTTTTTAATACCCGCCAACGTATCAATATTTACATACTGTTTTTTTATGCGAAAGTAAATAGCATTGGGAAGTGGATTTTCGTCCAGCACTTTGCTCCAGTCTTCACCGCCATCATCAATGTATTTTTTCTTGCCGGTTTCTTTGGTCACAAATTCCATGGCTTTAACATAAGGCTTGGCAGTAATATAATTCATCAGCGCCACACTGTCTTTGGGATTCAGGTCGCCACGGAGGTAAACCCTCACTTCCACACTTTCTTTAAAATGATCGCCTAATTTATTGGCATTAATAACCAACCAGCCGATGATGCCGAGCAGGAATAATACAAGGGTAACCCCGAGTATGGACATGAAATAGGATGGTTTGCCACGTTTAATGGAAGCTTTGCCTGATTGAGACATGAAATTTACTTTTTCAGATGAATGGATTGCGGGCAAAAATAGCAGATAAAGCAGTACAATCAGTATTTTTGCAGTCATTTAAACGGAGCTCTTGAATGCATATTGCCAGTAGTAGTAAAGCAAATTGTTAAAAAATATTTTATTTGCCAACTGTATTGCTACTTTCATCTTCGTTGTGTCACTCACTTGTACTGTAGTAACACGGATGAGCATTTTTCAAAAGTATTATGAAATAGTGCACTTCCCCTACTTGGAGAGCCTGTCCCGATTTTTCGGGAGGCGAGTTTAGGAAAACAAATTGTTTTAGTGAACCGTGGTGAGTTTGAAAATAAAAT
>JANNCC010000287.1:0-4753 GCA_031386125.1 Chitinophagaceae bacterium | reverse complement strand
CCTTGCGCAACATTCCCCGTCACCGAATTATTCTTAGACGATGTGATCGTACCAGGCCCCTTCAAAGCTGTAGCATTATTCGTTATGATATTTCCTGATAGATGAGCTGCTGCTCCTGTTTTCGACTCCACTCCTGTACCGCAACCTGAAATAACAGAATTGCCGACCGTAGCCGTTCCGCTGGCAATACTGATACCAGAATTCAGGATCGCCTGAATATGACATCCATCTATCACTGTAAACCCTGCAGAGCCTGTAGAACTTGAAGGACCTACGATGCTGATTCCAACACTTGCATTATGAATGTTCACATTACTGATTGCTACGTCAGCCGCCGTAGTTGTATTTACATCAATTCCATTGGCAGAGAAATTGGACAGTGTACAATTGTCAACAGTCAGCTTTTTAACGTCGATCACCCGGATACCGTTTGTTCCCAATATAGTGCCGGTTCCGTTAATGGAGAAATTGCGGATCGTCACCAATCCAGTCGGAGCATTAACGATAATACCATTTGTTCCACTTGAAAGTATAGAGCCGATAACACCTCCTCCATCAATCGTAATTGATTTGGTAATGGTGACAGCTCCAAATCCTCCCGGGTCAAGAATATTGATTTCACCGCCGGTGGCAGTTTTACTAATGGCACCTGCTAATGTTTTACAAGGTGCAGTGCGGCTGCAGGGATTCACATCATCACCTACTCCCGATACCCATGTGCGGGTAGCCTGCGAAAAAGAGGGTTGTGTCGCCAGGAATAAAAAGGCAGATAACAATGGTAGAAT
Organism: Chitinophagaceae bacterium; assembly: GCA_031386125.1. Taxonomy (GTDB): domain Bacteria; phylum Bacteroidota; class Bacteroidia; order Chitinophagales; family Chitinophagaceae; genus JJ008. The sequence continues at coordinate 3,968 of JANNCC010000287.1, read as the reverse complement.
ATACTTTTTCATGATGATTGTTTTAATTAAAGTTAGTGCTTTCTTTCGCAGTCATTCGGTTTGTCTAAACCCATATAATGTTTTGATAGCAGAACAATACTTACAAAAACATCCCCTATCTTCCCTTTTCAAACAAAAACTACCCCGATGTGTTTTTCGGCTACAGCAAGTTTTGGAGCCAGTGCTGTTTTGGGTGCAGTCGGTATTCTTTCCGTAGCCAAGGCAAAAACAAACCCCCAACGGACATTTGCCACTATACCATTACTTTTTGCAGCACAGCAGTTTACCGAAGGGTTACTATGGTTATCATTGAAAAATGATAACATGGCTTCATGGCAATCTTCTCTTACTTATATTTTTTTGATATTTGCTATGGCAATATGGCCATTCTGGATTCCCTTCAGCATCTGGCTGTTGGAAAAAGATGCTAAACGAAAAAAAATAATAAAAGGTTTTGTTGGGATGGGTGCAATTGTGGCTATTGGTGTGTTGGTTGTACTTTTTAGTTACCCGGTTGAAGTGGTAACGCCATTTTGTTTTAACTGTCCTTCTCCAGCTGGCTCCTCTGTTTACCAGCATCTGCATTACGAATTTGACATCCCCTCATTAGTAAAGAAACTGATAGTGGCTTTTAGTGTGCTTTATATTGCAGCTACTATTATCACTCCTTTTTTATCTGGCATTAAAAAAATGAAATGGCTGGGAGTTGTATTCCTTGTTTCCTATCTTTTTGCGGTTATCTTTTATAATGGCTTCGTTATTTCTGTTTGGTGCTTCTTTGCCGCCGTACTCAGTTTTGTGGTGCTTTGGATAATTATAGGTTTACGAAAACAAACCACATAGGAAATACACACATAGCATACTTACGTTTCTATTTACAAAAGAAGTAGTTGTAAAAACAAAAGCCACAAAGAAGAACTCTTCGTGGCTTTTGTCTGAAATATTTCAACAAAAAATTATTCTAATTCTACATTACTGCTCCGATTAATCTTGTTCACTCTAATAACACGGACCCAACTCAAAAACCTGATAATAGGATAAGTAGGGTCAAACTCATACCAACGTTTTCCAAAGTTGATGGCAGATGGTGTTTTGTGGTGGTTATTATGATATGCCTCCCCCATTAAGAATAAATCCATGGGGTATAAGTTTTTTGAAGTGTTATCCATTTTGAAATTCACTGTTCCATATTTATGCGCAAACCAGTTGATAACAGCACCATGCAATGGCAACATCACAATATGAATTGGTATCAGCAAATACCACCAGGCCGATGGTGCAAAGAGGATATAAAAAGTAATGTAGAAAGCAATCCAACCCACCCGGGATAACCAGTTATGGGCTATCTTGTCCATTGCCGGCCAGTCAGGAAGGTTTTTTAAAAATCGTTCTTCAATTTCAATTTTATTATTAAATACACCAGAAGTAAAGTTGCGGCTGCGCCACATCATTAGCCAGAGGTTGTCATCATATTTAGGAGAATGGGGGTCTTTTTCCGTATCCGTGTAAGCATGGTGCATACGGTGCATGATGGCATAAACCCTTGGACTTACATACGACGAGCCCTGCCCGATATAAGCCAGAATGTAAAAAAAACGTTCCCAAAATTTGCTCATACTGAAGGCAGCATGAGATGCGTAACGGTGTTGGAGAAAAGTTTGAGAAAAGATCGCCAGGTACCAGTGACACACAAAAAACAAAAGTATTACTAACATTAAAAGAGCCCGGGAGTAAATAAAAACAACGATGTTGACTTTAAAGATACGGCTAATAGTTTGCTTCAGTTTTTTTATTTACCTTATCATATAAATTAAACGGAGTTGTACTTATATTAACAAACCCTTGTTAGTCTAAATCTATAAATTGATTTTATGAAAATGAAATTCATTCCTGCTTTATTGGTTTGTATCTCAACTATTTCAAACGCAACTATTAAGGATTCAACCATTATTTATAATCTTCCAGACAGTGTTAAGGCAGTTCAGTTTATGGTAGAAATAAATGTGACAGCTATTAATAGCAAAAAAGAGGCCTTCGCCGGGATTAAAACAGATATAGTAAAACTGTGCCTTGAGTCAGATAAGAAAGGAAATGAAATTGTTTTTGAGTTTCCCCAATATGCTAAAGTGATGGCAACAGGCCTTAATACTGATACCAGCGAAAAAGGTGAAATTGGGTTTAACTACAACTGGAGCATTAATGAAACATACAAACTACTTATTGCTGTTGCTACCGACTCTGCAGAAAATTTTTCTTTGTACTCCGGATATGCCTGGCTGCCAAAAGAAAATAAATGGAAACTGATTGGTACCTGCAAAATAGCAGGGCGGTGGAATAACTTACAACACCCCGCCTCTTATTCATCTGGGAAAAAGGGAGCCTTACAAAAAATTATCGGCCCCGTGTGGTGCCAGCGAACCAATGGTTCCTTGAAAAATATGAAAGCAGATGGGCAACCGGCTCCGGTAATTAGTTTGTTGGGACATATTGATAGTATATGGCAACGGCAGGCAGATATGCAATTGATAAATGAAATGATCACAACTGGCAAAATAGATGTGAAAGAAAATACAGGTGGTGTTTATTATAAGATGATGAAAGAAGGAACCGGCAGGCAGGTTTCAGTAAATGATACAGTAGTGGCTTTTTATAAAGGTTATTTGTTCAATGATGGTTTGGTATTTGATCAGACAAAAGACAAGCCTGCTACTTTTCCATTAAGCAGGTTGATAAAGGGCTGGCAGATTGGTGTGCCACTTTGCAGGGTGGGAGGAAAAATAAAATTGGTCATTCCCTCCGATCTTGCCTATTCCATACGGACAAGAGCGGCAAAAATTCCACCGAACAGTATATTGGTATTTGAAATTGAAGTAGTGGAGGTGAAGCCTCTACAGTAAAAATTAATTTTCTGTTGTTTATCATTAAACCACAGTTATGCGTTGCTGGATTTTTCTTACAGGATTGATTTTTACCTGCTCTGCTGGTTCAGCGCAGCAGACATCCCTGCAATACTCCCGGCAAAAAGCAGATACCATCTTCCGGCTTATTAAGAACCAAAGTATGTATCGCAATAATGTTGACTGGAATACCATTGCTGTACAATTTTATCAGCGAATAGATACGGCAACTACACCGCCAGGTCAATTCAAAGCATTTCGCTGGCTGCTGAAGCAGATGAATGATTTCCACAGCCAGGTGTTTTTTGAAAATCAATTATATGCTTATTATAAATCAATGCCTGATGGCCGTGAAGATGAATTGACAAAAACCTACCAACAACTGCAACCAAGATTTGGGGTAATGCAGGCCAAAGTTTTACAAAATCAATACGGTTATATATGTATCCCCGGTTTTAGTGGTAATGATGCTGTTTCAATCAACAATGTAATAAAGCAATGGCGGGATAGCATTTGCAGGAACATCAATAAACCTGTAAAAGGATGGATCATTGATCTGCGGGCCAATATGGGCGGCTCTATGTATCCGATGATGGCGGCATTGAGTTTCCTGATTGGAGATATTAAGTTTTCCGGCAGCACTAATACAAATCACCAGGTGGAACATTGGTGGAGTATAAAAAAAGGCGATATATATTTTGATAGCTACCCCAGTACCGCCAGTGGTCTCCACTGCATGAAAGAACAAACAAAAGCACCTGTTGTTTTGCTAACAAGTTTTTATACCGTTAGCTCTGGTGAAATAGTGGTCACGGCTTTCAAACAACGGCTCCGCACTGTACAAATTGGTGATACTACCGGCGGGCTAGTTACCAATAATCACTGGATACAGATTGGCGATGACGCCGTACTGAACCTTTCCAAAGGATATTATGCCGACAGAAAAGGAAAAGAATATCAGGCAGGCATTCCCCCCGATATGGTAATTAAATCTGATGAAATTTTTGATGACCTGTTGAATGATAAAAAAGTGCAAGCCGCTATTAAGTGGCTTAAGTAAAAGGATTAACC
>JANNCC010000274.1:0-9547 GCA_031386125.1 Chitinophagaceae bacterium | reverse complement strand
GTTCAGTAGATCCAGCCCAGCCAAAACGTAAGTCACTTATATCTTCATTTGCAATCTTCTTTCTTCTCTTTTCTGCAAGTATGGGTGGCATATTGGAAAGGTAAGCTCCCAGTAACTTATCCATTTGTTTTTTCTGGTCATCGTTCATCTCTTTCACAAAAATCCCTACTGGCAAAAGCGGTCCTGTTTCAGATGCGTTGAAAGTGGCAATTTCGATAAGTGCCTGTTGCCGGAAAATTACTTTTTCTCTTTGCGCAGCAGTCAACATATTTACTAATGCAAAAGCTTCATCTTCTTCATTCTTTAATGCCCTGAAACCCTTTCGTGGGCCTTCTTTTACTTCCGCAGGATTTGTACCCATGAATAAAGGAGCGAAAGTAACCCGGTCATTTACAATGGTAAAGTTGAGTGAAAGATGATGCCCTTCAAATTTCCAACCCCAGGCAGAATCTTTCCCCGGCATTCCAAAAAATGAAACAGCATATAAACCTTCGTCCCGCCGGTCATTTTTTTCCAAATCCTTCAGCACATTTTCAAGGCTGATAATATTTTTCACTTTGGTAACGCCTTCATTACTCAAATACTCCTGTAAGAGCTCATTAAATTTTACTTTCTGTACATCATCCAGCTCTTTTAACTGGACACCACGACGTGGAATCATATGTACAGGTAAAAATGAAAACTCATAACGACCCATATCTGTAAAAGGGAAAAGCGATTTTATTTTTTGGGCTTCGTTGAGTGAATTTATAAATGCAATTGCTTTGTCATCAGCTTCGGGCTTTGGGCGAAAAGAAAAAATACTTGTCACGACCAGAAAGGATAGAAAGAACAAGGAAATTTTGTTTTTATTCATACTGACAAATTAAAGATGTAATAGAAGAAATTTATACTATAAATATAAGATTATTTGAGCTGTATCCTCATTCAGCTATAGTTAACCTGGGCCTGGCTAGTAGCAAAGTAAAAAAAGGGTTAACCAGCATTATAAAACTGATTATATACTGCCAAGTACAGGCCACAACGTATCCAGGCCGTTCCAACTGCTGTTATGCGGCGCTTTTAATTCCAGCACCATAATCGTCATAATGATAGCAATAATTGCATCACTAAAGGCTTCCAACCTTGTTTTTGTCATACCGCAATATTGAAATTAAATTTACAAGTAAATATTTTTTCATGGTCAGTATTGAAACTGTACGTAAGTTGGCATTGTCTTTTCCAGAAACAGATGAACATCCGCATTTTCACCTGAAAGCATTCCGGGTAAAGAAAAAAATATTTGCCACACTGGACGAAAAACTGAAGAGGGTAATGGTAAAGTTGACTATAGCCGACCAGTCTGTTTTTTGTTCATTCGACAGCAAAATTATTTACCCTGTGCCGGGTGGGTGGGGTTTGAAAGGCGCAACTTATGTTGAACTTGGAAAAGTAAAGAAGGCAATGTTTAAAGATGCACTCACAGTAGCATATTGTTCTACAGCTCCGCCGAAACTTGCAGAGAAATATTTACCCAAATAAGAGCCTGAATTTTTCTGTTTCCCGGTTATTTGCCCCCGGTTAAAAAACCATTATCTTCATCCGAATAAACCTTAAACCTTTCTATGGCAGACGATAACAAATATATTTATTTAAACCGTGACCTCAGCTGGCTGAGTTTTAATCACCGGGTATTAATGGAAGCAGCCGATAAATCTGTTCCGTTGTATAGTCGCATATCCTTTCTATCCATTTTTTCATCCAACCTTGATGAATTTTTCCGGGTGCGGATGCCTTCTATTTTTGCTTTTACCAGTATTGAGGTTAAAAAAATATCTATTGCGGAGGAATATCCGAAAGATTTGGTACAGCAGGTGCAAACTACTGTTCACCAGCAACTGGAAGAGTTTGGAAGTATATTAAAGAATCAAATTTTGCAGGAACTGGCAGAAAATCATATATGGCTTTACTATGATGACCCCATCAGGAGCGAACACAAAGAAACGGTGAGAGAATTTTTTCTGTCCAAAGTACTGTCTTTTCTTCAGCCTATCATTTTAAGAAAAGAAAATCAATCTGATGTTTTCCTTGATAACAATGCGTTGTATTTTATCGTGGATATGGAGGCAGAAGATCAGCCGGGTGTACATACATTTGCTTTGCTGAATATTCCTTCTGCCAACCTTCCCCGTTTTTCCGAATTGCCAATGCTGGGGGATGACAATTATATTCTTTTTATCGATGATGTTCTGCGGGAGAATTTGCAGGAAGTCTTTCCTGCCTACACCATACATGGTGCATGGAGTGTAAAACTGACCCGTGATGCGGAGATGAGCATTGAAGATGAGTTCATCGGTGATATTGCTGAGAAAATTGAAAAACAATTAGAAAAAAGAGAAGTGGGCCATGCCACCCGTTTGCTGTATGATCAGACAATGCCGGAAACAGTCAAAAACTTTGTGCAAAATTATTTAATGATTCGTAACGAAGAAATGGTGGAAGGTGGTCGTTATCATAATTTAAAAGATCTTGGCAGTTTGCCAAATCCTTCGAAAGGGAAACTGACAAATATTAACTGGTCATCAGCAGTACATCCGGGCTTTCATAATCATCGATCCATTTTTCAAAGTATTGCCGAGAAGGAAAAGATGCTTCACTTGCCCTACCACTCGTATAATTATATTCTTCGTTTCTTTAATGAAGCGGCCATTGACCCGAATGTAAAAGAAATATTTGTGACACTGTACCGGGTTGCGGCGGATTCGCATATTGTAAATGCACTCATCAGTGCTGCTAAGAATGGAAAGAAGGTAACAGTGTTTGTAGAATTAAAAGCAAGATTTGACGAAGCCAACAACCTTAAGTGGAGTAAAAAGATGAAGGCAGCCGGGATTAAAATCATCAATAGTATACCCGGACTAAAAGTACATGCCAAAGTAGCGTTGGTAAAAAGAATAGAGAACAAAGAGTGGAAGAATTACTCTTTCATGGCCACCGGTAATTTTAATGAAGCCACCGGCCGGTTTTATACAGACCATGTACTCTTTACTTCTAATAAGGAATTAGGAGTGGAATTGGAATGGCTTTTTGATTACCTGCAAAGCCGCAAGCAACCGGCTGATTATATGAAAATACCGTTTGAACATTTACTGGTGTCACAGTTTAATATGATCAAGCGGTTTGATAAACTGATAGAACGGGAAATCAAAAATGCGAAAAAGGACAGACCTGCCGGTATCATCATTAAACTGAACAACCTGCAGGAACGGGCAATGATAGAAAAATTGTATGAAGCCAGCAAGGCTGGCGTAAAAGTGCAGTTACTCGTCCGCAGCATCTGCAGCCTCGCACCTGGAATAGAGGGCCAAAGCGAAAATATCACCGTTCATCGTATTGTGGATAGATACCTCGAACATGCAAGGGTTTTTGTATTTCATAATAATGGCGAGCCACAATACTTTATGGGTAGTGCCGACTGGATGAACCGCAACCTGCACAGCCGGATAGAGGTAGTATTTCCAGTGTATGATAAAAAATTTGGCGATGAAATAAATCATATTCTGCAACTGCAACTGAACGATAACAGCAAGGCAGTGATGGTAACTACTGCATTGGATAACAAACGGGCCAGCAATGATAAAGCCCCGCTTGCTGCACAGCAGGCGATTCATGAATTTGTGAAGGGATTGGAAAGTTGAAATAATCAATCAGCCTTCTATTCCTCAAACCATTCATTATGTTGCTCCTGCACCCTTACAAAGGTGGTACGTTTTGACAGTTCTTTTAGAGCTGGTGCGCCAACGTAGGTACAAGTAGAACGAAGACCGCCCAGTATATCTAACACAGTATCCGACACATTACCACGGTAAGGTATTTGAATGGTCTTACCTTCGGAGGCACGGTATTCAGCTACACCACTGGCATATTTTTCCATGGCAGTTTCCGAACTCATGCCATAAAACTGCTTGTACTTTGTTCCGTCTTTCTCCACTAACTCACCACCGCTTTCTTCATGGCCCGCCAGCATTCCGCCGAGCATTACAAAATCGGCACCGCCGCCAAATGCTTTAGCCACATCTCCCGGCACTTTACAACCACCATCAGAAATTATTTGCCCGCCCAGGCCATGTGCTGCATCCGCAGATTCAATAATGGCCGATAGCTGCGGGTAGCCAACTCCTGTCTTCACTCTTGTAGTGCAAACAGAGCCGGGGCCGATACCTACTTTAATAATATCTGCACCCGCCAGTAATAATTCTTCCACCATTTCACCTGTAACCACATTGCCTGCTATAATGACTTTACCCGGATGCTTTTCCCTTGTTGATTTTACAAAGCTCACAAATTTTTCTGCATAGCCATTTGCCACATCTATACAGATAAACCGCAGTGAAGGATTTTCTTTCAGTATGACTGACAGTTTATCCGCATCCGCATCACTGGTACCGGTGCTGACGGCAATATGTTCTGTAATGGCAGCACCGTCGGTTTCCATAAAAATTTTCCATTGTGCCGCTGTGTAGTGTTTATGCAGTGCTGTAAAAAGTTGGTGTCGGGCTAAGGCAGCCGCCATTTCCATCGTACCCACTGTATCCATATTGGCTGCCATTATGGGTATTCCCTGCCAGGCATCACCGCCATGGAGAAACTTAAACTTTCTTGCAAGTGTTACTTCCGCCCGGCTGCTAAGGGTAGATCGTTTGGGCCTTATCATTACATCTTTAAAACCCAGTTTGAGATCATTTTCTATTCTCATAATTATTATTGTTTGAACGTTGCAATTTACCGAAATGAAAAACGTCAAAAAAAGGAACTTATAAACCCAGCTGAATTGCTGTTATTAGTAAGTGAAAGATACCAAGAAGTGCAAAAAAATATCTTACTTTCATCTTCAATAGTAACGCTGAATTTTAAAACCGTTGTATGAAATTAGGTTTCCTGACAGTTATAATTGCAGGTAGTTTTTTGTCTTTTTCTACGGCTGCTAACAAATCGAAAAAAGGCTGGATATCTATATTCAACGGAGAATCTCTTGCGGGCTGGAAAGTGGGTGCTAATGCAGAAACATTTAAGGTTGAAAATGGAATGATCGTTGTAAATGGTAATGTGGCCCATCTTTATTATGATGGTACTGTCGCTGATCATTCATTCAAAAATTTTGAATTCAAAGCCGATGTGATGACGATGCCGGGTTCTAATTCTGGTATTTATTTTCATACTGTCTTCCAGGAAAGTTCATGGCCAAAGAAAGGATATGAAGTACAGGTAAATAATTCACACACTGATTGGCGAAGAACGGCAGGTTTGTATGGAGTGCAGGATGTAAAAGAGAAGTATGCAAAAGATGAAGAATGGTTTACTGTTCGTATCAAAGTAAAGAATAAAAAAGTGATGGTATGGGTCAACAAAGAATTAGTAACTGAATATACCGAGCCTGATGGAGTGCAACGGGAAGAAGGTATGAAAGACCGGTTGATTTCCCGGGGCACATTTGCTTTGCAGGGCCATGATCCTAAGAGCAAAGTTTTTTATAAGAACATTAATGTGAGAATACTGCCAGATTAATGTATAGGTAACTGGAAACGAATGCATACTACGACCAGCCTCTGAATGTCTTATCTTTAGCCGCATTAAAACCAACTATTATGTCTTTTGAATGGAAAGGAGTTTTTCCTGCACTTACTACCAAGTTTACTGTTAATGATGAACTGGACCTGCCTTTGTTTGAAAAAAATCTACAGGCTCAGTTAGCCGCCGGTGTGGAAGGAATTATTCTGGGCGGTACGCTGGGAGAAGCCAGTGTGCTGACAACAGAAGAAAAAGAAAAGCTGGTGAAATTTGCTGTAGAAAAAGTAGCCGGTAAAATACCAGTGGTCATCAATATTGCCGAAGGCTCTACTAAAGAAGCGATACGGCAGGGTGAACTGGCAAAAGCATGGGGTGCCATAGGATTAATGTTGCTGCCACCGATGCGTTACAAAAGTGATCACCGGGAAACGGTAACTTATTTTAAAACTATTGCTGCATCCACCGACCTGCCTATCATGATTTATAACAACCCGGTAGATTATAAAATTGATGTAACGCCGGATATGTTCCATGATTTGCAGGTGTGCAAAAACATTACAGCCATAAAAGAAAGTACAAGAGATGTGACAAACATTACAAGATTAATCAACCGTTTCGGTGACCGGTATAAAATTCTTTGCGGCGTGGATACACTGGCCATGGAAGAACTGGTGCTTGGCGCTGATGGATTAGTGGCAGGATTGGTTTGTGCTTTCCCCGCAGAGACGGTGGCGATTTATAAATTAGTAAAAGCAGGTAAGATTGCCGAAGCAACAAAAATCTATCGCTGGTTTATGCCGTTGCTTGAATTAGATATTCATCCCAAACTGGTGCAGTATATAAAATTAGCGGAAGCACAGGTGGGCATCGGCAGTGAATATGTAAGAGCACCGAGATTAGTTTTAGAAGGAGAAGAAAGAGAAAGAGTTTTAAAAGTTATCAATGATGGAATTGCCACAAGACCTGTAATCTAAATCTGTGTTTCAGTGTCTCTGTGGCAAAATTAAAATGCCACCGATACACAGCGACACTGAAATATTCAATAATAAATAATCAATGTTCAACGACGCTACAATCCCAGAAATAGAAAACGCCATGCAGCAGGCATGGAAAGCATTTCATGTCTATAGAAAATGTTCATTGAAACAACGGGCTGATTTTATGCGGGCCATTGGAAGAGAAATAGAAGCATTGGGGGATGAATTATTAAAAGTAACAGGTGAGGAAACCAACCTGCCCGAAGCAAGATTAAGAAATGAAAGAGGCAGAACGATTTTCCAGTTGAACCAATATGCTGATGCTTGTGAAAAAGGTGATTGGCTCGAAGCAAGAATAGATACTGCCATTCCTGATAAAGCCCCACCAAAGCCGGATGTAAGGAAGATGCTGGTACCGCTTGGCCCGGTCGTAGTTTTTGGTGCAGCTAATTTCCCTTTTGCTTATTCAACTGCCGGTGGTGATACCGCTACTGCATTCGCTGCGGGTTGCCCGGTAATTGTAAAAGTACATCCCGCCCATGCAGGCACCAGTGAGTTGGTAGCAAAAGCCATTTTAAAAGCCGCGGCTGATTGTGAAATGCCCGAAGGAATTTTTACTCACATACATGGCGCATCTTTTGAAGTGGGCAAAGCCTTAGTAGAACATGCACATACAAAAGCCGTTGGCTTCACTGGTTCTTTCGTTGGGGGCAAACAATTATTTGACTGGGCTAATCAACGCAAAGTACCCATTCCTGTTTTTGCAGAGATGAGTAGCATCAATCCTGTTTTTTTATTGCCGGAGAAAATGAAAGCATCAGCAGCTGAAATGGCGAAGCTTTATGCTGGTTCTATTACATTGGGTGTTGGACAATTTTGTACCAATCCCGGTCTTATCATCGGGCTGGAAGGAAAAGAGCTGACTGCCTTCACTGAAACATTAGGAAAAGAAATTACAAGGATTGCACCGGCTACTATGCTGCACCCCGGCATTTTTAAAAACTACCGGAAGAAAAAAGATGAAGCATTAAAACAATCCGGCGTTGATACGGTGGCGTATAGCGAAACTAAACCTGCATTGAACCAGGGTAGCCCGACGATTGCTACTGCATCAGGCCAAACGTTTTTAAATAATCCAACACTGCACCAGGAAGTGTTCGGTCCTTATTCTCTTATTATCCGTTGCAAGGATATGAAGGAGATGTTACAAGTGGCTAATCACCTCGAAGGGCAACTCACCGCAACATTAATGGCTACGGAAAACGATATTCGTATTCATGATAAGATTGTTGATGCGGTTGCAAATATCTGCGGACGATTTATTTTAAACAATGTGCCGACAGGAGTGGAGGTTTGCCTGAGTATGCAGCATGGCGGGCCTTATCCTTCTACTACCGATTCAAGATTTGGTTCTGTGGGTGCTGATGCCATCAAACGTTTTGCAAGACCAATTGCTTTTCAAAATTGGACCAATGATTTGCTGCCATATGAATTGAAAAATGAAAACCCTTTTGGTATTTGGAGAACGGTGAATAATGAACCGACGAAAGAGGTGGTAGGCTAAGCAAAATAAACCTAATGAGAGGCGGCTATTTCAACAACTGATATAGTAGTATAAACACAATCTGTTCTATAGAGCAGATTGAATTTATGGCTAAGTTGCGTTTCAATCTGAAACGAAATGTCTCACATTCTTGATAACATGATCTGGAATGCCATTACCACCGGTAACAGCAATATTGCTTTGGTGGAGGGTGAAGTCGGTTGTTACCAGCCCGATATTGCTCCTTTTGTTGGGTTAAAAGAATTGAACGAAGCCAACCTGGTTAAACTGCATGATTTTATTCCTGCGGGCAGGCGGGTGGCTATTTCTTATTTTGAAAGAATTGCGTTGGATGAAAGCAAATGGGAGACCGTACAACATTTGGAATGCTGCCAGATGGTATATGAAAAACCTGTGGATGTCTTTACCACCAATGCCAGTTCTTTAATAGTTCCCCTGACCCATGAACATATACCGCAGATGCTGGAACTGACGGCCCTGACAAAGCCCGGCCCTTTTTTCAGCAAAACAATTTTGTTTGGTAACTACTTTGGCATTTTTGTGGATGGAAGGCTGGCAGCTATGACAGGACAACGTATGCACCCGTTGCCGTATATGGAAGTAAGTGCCGTATGCACCCATCCTGATTTTCGGGGGCATGGTTATGCCAAAGCATTAATGTTGCGGGTGATGAAAATAATACTTGATAATTCCTTTACTCCCTTTCTGCATGTGCTGACCAGCAACACTACCGCCATTCAATTATATGAATCTATCGGCTTTTCTACCCGGAGGAAAATTTTTATTGATGTGATAAAGAGGTTGTGAGGACATAGCACACAAGACCAGGCGGAGAGACCCGGTCGGTAAGCAGATTAATAAGGGGCTTCTTCGGGATTTCTCCTGTTGTCCCATATTGAAAGAATGAAGATGCTGTCCTGTATTTCTTCGTAAAAAATGAGATAGTCCCTTACAAGTTTCACCCTTACATGCTCAACATTTGTTCTCCGTCCAATGTGGGGATGCGCAGCAATTAAGGATACTGCTTTTTTTATGAGCAGGTTCAATTTCCGGCTGTAAGTGTTGGATTGATTGTGCTGCTTCCAGTAGTTTAGAATAGCTTTTCTATCCTGATGTGCCCTGTATGTCCAGGTTATTGGTTTAGCCATTCATCTGCTTCTTTATCGGCCTGTTTGCCGGAAAGGGTTTGATTATTTTTTATTTGTTCTCTGGCCTCATCAATTGCTTTCTGCTGACTGGTATTTACCTGGTAAATTGTTTCCAGCTCCTGCAATTCAAAAAGATTAGCCACTTCTTCGAGCATAGCCGGGTCATCTATCTCTTTTAGTTTATTAATCAGTTTTTCTTTAAGTTTTGGATCGGGCATAAAATCATTTTCTTAAAGGTACGAAATCTGCTTTGTAGGCTGGTCTCACAGCGTTGGTAAGTGGCAGGGATTGACCGCCGTGCTATTGAGTTA
>JANNCC010000264.1:0-24752 GCA_031386125.1 Chitinophagaceae bacterium | reverse complement strand
CCCGGATTTCCAAGTCCAGCCAATCTGTATTCTTGTATTTGTCCATCTGTGTTACTATTGTCCGGTTGCAATGGCACTACTGCTTGGCTTTATTCTGGTGATGGGTGGATAGGCTTGCAGTTAACATATTATTATCCGCTACTCCTGTTTCACAAAGTAGCGCATTTTCAACAGATGCCCTGCGGAAAACCGCTATTTTTTGAAGTTTAGGGAACTGCTTTTTTACAGTAGTTTATCAAGTGGAGACTGGATTTTCGATAAGTGCTTTTTGCTTATATGGGTGTAGATCATGGTGGTGCGCAGGCTGGTATGCCCCAGTAATTCTTTAATGCTGGCAATATCTGTTCCCCCTTCAAACAAATGTGTGGCAAAGCTGTGTCGCAAAGCATGGATAGACCCTTTCTTTTTTATTCCCGCCTTCTGCTTTGCCTGTTGAATTACTTCCTGTACACTGCGTGTACTGTATTGCCCGCCGGATTGGCCTTCGAATAACCAAATTTTGGGTTTGAATTCTTTAAAATATTCACGGAGCATTACCAGTAATTTTTCTGATAACATTACCTGCCGGTCTTTTTTTCCTTTTGCCTGACGCAGTATGATTACCATTCTTTTAGAATCAACATCAGTAATTTTTACATTCACTATTTCACTTACCCTTAAACCACCGGCATAGGCGAGGCAAAGCATGGAACGGTGTTTCAGGTTTTCTGTAGCAAGTATAAGCTGCTTTACCTCCTCTTCGGCAAACACAGCAGGTAATTGTTCCGGCTTTTGTGCACGGGGCAGGTCGTAAAATTCTTTGGGTCGTTTCAACAATTCTTCAAAAAAAAATTTAATGGCACTGATAAATTGATTTTGTATGGTAGCACTCCATTTTTCCGAGTTACGGTAAGCCAATAAAAAATCCATCACTTCATTTTTTGTAATAGTTGATGGTTTGTGACCAGAAAAGTGACAGAGAAAAATGATGAACAAGGTGCGGTATACTTTAATAGTGGCATCGGAATAATTTTTCAGTTTCAACAGTCCAACGTAGGCTTCAACAGCTGCGAGATGAGCAGTATTCAGCGGAATAAAATTATTATTTGCCGGAAGTGATAAGGCTGGCATAAACTGATTTTCTTCTTACAAATATCAGTAACATTTTTATTTGCAGGGAAAGAATTTGTTGTTGATTATAGTATCACTTTCTCCATCCTCTTCAACCAACTCTCATCAATCGTTGCGCCCAAGCCTGGAACCTCCGGCACCCTCACCACTCCGTTCTTTTCATACACAATGCCACCTGTTACCGGGTCTTCGCTAAACATGAGTGCTGTATCGAAATCGTAATGTTCAATCATCGGGCTGCATAATGCATAATGAGCAAAGGCTGTCATCGCTAATCTTGATTCCAGCATGGCACCCACCTGCAAATGAATGCCAGCGGCTTCTGCCATTCTTGCCATTTTTAATGCTTTGAAGATGCCACCCGATTTTCCCAGCTTGATATTAAAATAGTCGCAAGCTTTTAGCTGTATCAACCGTTCTGCATCATGTTCATCGCTGCAGCTTTCATCTGCCATAATGGGAATGGGGCTGTTCTTTTTTACTTTAGCGAGTTTCATAAACTTCCAACGGGCAATTGGTTCTTCACAATGCTGAATATCAAATTCAGCTAAGGCATTTAATGTTTCAATGGCTTCATTTACTTTCCATCCCTGGTTAGCATCTATGCGCAGCGGAATTTCAGCACCTACCGCTTCCCGGATGGCTTTTATTCTTTCTACATCCGTCTTTCCATTTTTTCCCAGCTTAATTTTTATAGCCGGGTAACCTGCTGCTTTTATTTTCATGGCCTCCATTGCCATTTGTTTTGGCTCACCAATGCTGACAGTATAATCAGTGATGATGGTTTTGTTATTCTCTCCGCCAATAAATTTATACAGCGGTAATCCGGCATGTTGCGAGGCAATATCATACAAGGCTATATCGAATGCACTCTTGATACTGCTGTTGCCATAAATAATTTTATCCATCAGGCTGATGCAAGCTGAAATCTGCAACGGATCTTTTCCTATTAATCCTTTGGCAAAATATTGCCCTACTATAAAACAAGTGCCCTGGCTTTCGCCGTTAATGGGCATGTAGGGGCTGCACTCTCCAAAACCGGTAATGCCTTCAGCGGTTATTATTTTTACCACTACATTTTCTGCCGAGTCTTCGGTGCCTAAGGAAGTGGTGAAAGGCTCTATCAACGGGATAGAAAGTTTGTACAATTCAATCTGTTGGATGGTTAGCTGTTGGCTCATACGTTTAATGTATAATAGTAATAAAGATACTACTACGTTTTATTGAATGATACAGTAAGAGTAGCGTCTTTGTTTGAACCACAAAGACACAAAGGCACAAAGAAAAACCAAGAATTCACTTTGTGCAATTCAAAGCAGGAAACTATCCTGCGGTAAATGGTTTCTTTCGGCAAATCTGGCCTTGTTTTTGTCCTGTGGAGATACCAAAGCCATCAAAAAAGCGTTTACTACTTCAAGTCAATTCTATGAAAAAAATTCTTATTGGTTGCCTGTCTCTTTGTTTGTTAGCTGGCTGCAAGAAAGAGGTAGAGGAACTGCCACCTGCTACGCAAACCGGTGCTAATACTTTTGGTGCAAAAGTGGATGGTAATTTATGGGTGCCTCAGGGATTCGGCCCTTTTCCGGCTAACGACATACTGGAAGCAAGACAGGCCGGTCCCACAGAAATTATGATCAACGCCAGAAATTTTGCTTCTTCACCCAATGAAACAGAGTTTGAAATTTTGATTACCGGTGTTACCGGCCCCGGCACTTATTTGCTGAATAATAATGTGGTACGGCCTGCATCCTCCAGTTTTGGATATTATGTAAAAAGAAATTTTACACCGGAGAATGAATGGCTGACATCTTCAACACATACCGGATCAGTTACCATTACCCGGCTTGACCTGGTGAATAAAATTGTGGCTGGTACGTTTCAGTTTGCTGCTATGAATATGTACAATGCACCACAGTTGTTAACGGTTACAGCGGGACGTTTTGATCTGCGTTTGCAATAAGCATCAGAATAATATCCGGACACCGGCACCCAGCATAACCACATAAGGCGCATTGTTATTGATGAAAATATATTTGCTTGGATAATCTGTTGTGGGTATCCACACTTTGCCTTCGGTATATAAATAAAAATCACCACCGATAGGATATTCGAAACCAACTCCCAGGTCAAGTGTTAATCGCTTAAAATTTCCTTTGCCACTACGGACAGGTGCTGTGTAAATAGCTGTATCAATAAAGGAGAAATGTATATTATCTACCCGGCCCAATAATAAACCTAATCCAACAAGGCCATACATGTTCCAGCCACTTTCGGCATCGGAAGTGCCTTTCAGGTATTTTCTCCAACCTACAGAAAAATGCTTTAGCCGCATCCTTGTACTGTTAGTATAAGGAATTTGTTGAGGATTGGTAAGCGGTGATTTAGCGAAGGCCGTAAGATTGTTTGTAAACCGGCCATTGGTGTAATAGGAGAACCAGGTATAAACACCATCTTTTGGTGTAAGATGAAAAAGGGCATTGGTAGTATGTCCCAATGTCCAGAATGATTGATCTTTCTTTAGATTCTGCTGGAAGCCAATATCAGAAGCGATGCTGATGCCCTGCTGGGAAAAAGTAGTTGTGAAAAGCAGGGCAAAGAAAAATGTTATGGTAATGCGTTTATTCAAAAAATATCTCTTTGCAATGTTACACAATTAATTGTTTGGGTAAAATAAGAAAGCCACCCTGTTTTTGACAGAATGGCTTTCCTTAAAAGAATCTTATTATCTCATCAGCTTCAGCTCTTTAATAATATTAGCACCGCCACCCAACTTATCAATGCACCATAATACATAGCGGATATCAACACAAATGGTGCGGTTCAGGTCTTTATCAAAAGCCAGTTTATGGCTCAATGCTTCGTAGTTACCATCGAAGGCAAGCCCAATCAGTTCACCTTTACCGTTAATAACAGGTGAACCGGAATTGCCACCGGTAATATCATTGGTGGTAATAAAGCCAACCACCAGGTCTTTGCGGGTTGGATCCATATACTGACCAAAATCTTTTTTCTTCAGCATTTCAATCTGTTTGGCTGGCAAATCAAATTCATAGTCGCCGGCTTTATATTTTTCCAGCAACCCTTTTGAGGTGGTTACATAATCATAAAATACCGCATCCCTGGGACGGTATGATTTTACATTACCATAACTTACCCGCATGGTAAACGTAGCATCAGGATACATCATTTTTGTTTTTACCGGGTCCATCTCCATGATTCCTTTTAAATACAATCGTCCAAACTCTGCATTTTTTGTATTGAACTGCTGGGAGTAAGGGGCATACTTGCTGTTATAATTAGTGAAGAAAGTGCTTGCATGTGCAAAAGCCAGATCGCTTTGCAGGGTAACCGCATCGGGGTTAGCCACAAATGCTTTCCATTTGGTATCATCAAATATCATTGTCTTGCTAAAAATATCGGCGGCATATTTATTATAAGTAGCATCAGCATCCAACGGACCGTAGGTGTTTTTCAGATTACCATAGAAGCCAACGGGATGCTGTTCTTTTTCCACATCTTCATAAAACATTTTTGTAACAGTGGCTACTATATTCTGGTCAGACACTTTATTTTCTTCATCCAGAAATGTTTTTCGTTGTTTATCTGCAGCTTCCACAGCTTTTTTTACATCGGCCTGCGAAGAACCGACTTTCACCATCGCCGCTTCCAGTTGTAATAATGAACTGGCAAACGAAATCAATGGAGATCCGGCAACACCCTCATTCATATACATGCGGTGTTTTGCATAAGGTCTCCATGCTTCATAGGCTTTACCCCATCCGGTAAAAATACTTTCATACTCTGCTTTACCTTTTGCCCAGGCATTAAATTTTTCTTCTGCTTTTATTTTCTGCCCAAATACATCATATTTCAGCAACTGCTTTGTTTCGCCATCAAAAAACTTCCAGTAATTAGCAATGCCTGCATAAGAAGAGGACAGTTGCAATTTAATGGCCGGGTCTTTTTTCATTTCTTCAAACATGTATTTCAATCTTGCATCCCGCAGCTTTACCAGTGTTGGGTTGTTGATGTCTGTCGCCAGTTTGATGCCGTAAGAACTTTCGTAGCGATTGGTACCGCCGGGATAACCCCATATCATAGCAAAGTCGCCATCCTTTAGTGGTTTTAAAGAAACAGGCAAATACCATTTTGGTTTTAATGGCACATTAGCTTCAGTGTATTTGGCAGGCATACCATCTGCACCTGAATACACTCTGAAAACAGAAAAGTCGCCGGTGTGGCGGGGCCATTCCCAGTTGTCGGTATCGCCACCAAATTTTCCAACACTCTCTGGGGGTGTGCCTACAAGGCGAACGTCTGTGTAACGCTGGTACACAAAAGCAAGGAACTGGTTGCCTTTAAATAATGAGTTTACCCGTACCTCAATATTTTTCGTTTCATCACTCATTCTTTTATTGATGGCGGTTAAAACAGCCGTTTGTTTTTGCACCCTTTCTGTGCCGCTCAATCCTTTTAATGAATCAAGCACTTCTTTTGTCAGATCATCTATACGCAGTAAAAACTGAACAGATAAGGTGGTAGGGATTTCTTCTCCTTTGTTGCGGGCATAAAAGCCATCCTGGAGATAATTATGTTCCATATTGCTGGCAGCGGCAATGGCACCATAGCCACAGTGGTGGTTGGTAAATATCAGACCTTCGGCACTTACAATTTCGCCGGTGCAGCCACCGCCAAAAATAATGATGGCATCTTTCAGCGATGCTTTGTTGATGTTGTACAACTGGTCTTTGGTGAGTTTCAATCCTTTTTTCACCATTTCATTATATACCTGCTGACCCAGTAACAGGGGAAGCCACATACCTTCGTCAGCCATAGATTTAGCAACGAGGGAAAGAGATAATACAATCGTTATCAGGATTTTCTTCATACAGAAAAATTTAGGTGACAAACCTACGCAAAAAGAGGTATCAAAAAGCTGAGTTTCATTGAAATCCAGTAATTTGAACACTGAATTACTTGCTTATGAATTACAAGAACAGTTTCGTCTTTTTAACGGGCATTGTCCTGGTTATTAGCTCTTGCAGCAAAAAAGGAGGAGGAGGTACACCGCCACCCCCACCGCCACCTGTTCCGGGTTGTGCTACTAATACTGCTCCGGCTACCGGCAGTTTTATTACCAATGCTTCTACAACAGTTACTTTATCATGGACTGCTGTATCCGGGGCAACGGGGTATGATGTTTACCTGGGAACATCAGCTGCGACTGCATCTGTTATCGCCGGCAATGTAAACGGAACAAGTTATAATTTTCCAGTTCCGAACACTCCGGCATCAGATACCTATTACTGGTATGTATCTCCGAAGAATGCAACAGGCACAACAACGGGCTGCACCAGTACGGCCACTTCATTTACTTATGCTGTTATACAACCGCCGGTTCCCTTTGGTTATTATGTGGTTGGCTATCTTCCATCTTATAGAAATGTAACAACTATTCCCGATGTAAAATTCAGGATGACGAATGTGGTGGTGTATGCTTTTTATTCGGTGAATGGCTCAGGCACCTTATCGGCGCCTTCATCGCCTTCTTCCACACTTATTGCCGTAAGGGATAAAGCAAGGGCTAATAATGCAAAAGTATTTTTAGCTATAAATGATGGGGCTGCTGGTAATTTTAAAAGCATGGCCGCCACTGCAGCAGGCCGCAATAATTTTATAAAAGATGTGATGAACACCGTAAGGGCTAATAATCTTGATGGGATAGATATAGACTGGGAATTTCCCAGCACATCAGACGGAACGGATATTACATTTACTGCTTTAATGAAAGAACTGTCTGATTCACTCCACCGGGATAGCCGGTACTATTTATCCTGTGCTATTACTGCTGGTAAATATGCCGGAGGGTTCAGGGATGCGATACGCAATGAAATTTTTCCTTACGTTGATTTCTTTAATGTAATGGCTTATGATGATTTTAATACGACCGTTCCCTACCGGCAGCACAGCGATTATACTTTGGCGACAGTATGCCTGAATTACTGGTTGAACACAAGGGGAATGCCAGCGGCAAAATGTGTTTTGGGAATACCAGCTTATGGCCGCCCCTCAGGTATAACACAGACAGCAACTGTACTTACATACAACGGTATTTTGGGACAAGGCGGAAACCCGCAGTCTGACTCAGCGATTGTAACAGCCGGCGGGTTTACTAATTATACCATTTATTACAATGGTCAATACACTGCCAAGCGAAAAGCCATACTTGCAAAACAAATTGCCAACGGTGTAATGTTCTGGGAGAAAGGCCAGGATATTCATGATGCCAATTCATTACTGAAAGCAGCTTGCGATACGGTTGGGAGGAGCTATTAAAGGTTCAAAAATTTATTTATAACCCGTCCATATTCTGGTGTCCTGGTCAAAGGCCCAATAGATTCCGTTTGC
The DNA here is from genome assembly GCA_031386125.1 of Chitinophagaceae bacterium. Taxonomy (GTDB): domain Bacteria; phylum Bacteroidota; class Bacteroidia; order Chitinophagales; family Chitinophagaceae; genus JJ008. Next base: position 17,234 of record JANNCC010000264.1, on the reverse strand, counting down.
ATAACTGAAATTGAATGCCGGCCAGGTTACAATGTCAGCAGGAAGTTTCAGTTTCTGTGTCATCAAACCGGTTTTCCGGTTATACAGCTCCACTTGTCTTTCGGTTACATTCAGTAAACCGAATTCTGCCTTAGGAATACCAGTATATATCAACACATTGTAGTTGTAATCTTCACTCAGAGCTGAGGCATCATCGTCTTCATCAATATTCTCTTTTTTATTGATGCCGGCATAAAGACGTATGGTGCTGTCTTCTTCCTCCATAGCTTCTTCATTGTACACATAAACATTCTGGCCATAAAGAAAACAGACCATATTTGAACTTGCATTAAAAACCCCGATACTTTGGTCCCCCGGTTGATTCAACCCACCGGCATACACTTCACTTTCTTCAGGCATCCCTTTTGCGTCAAGCTTATAGCTAAACCACCCCAGATCAGCATAACCATTACCACATAGCTTTTTCAACTTAGGGTTATACCACATTCCCCTCATATCGTTCAGGCAGGTCTGTTCTTCGCCGGAAAGGCGTTTACCCGTACCATTAAAAACAGCCAACGGATAACCTCCGTTGCCGGCAAATGCAGCATAATATTTTTTTTGTACCGGGTGCCATACCACAGCAGCTCCTCTTGTTCCGGGCATTTCATCATCCACCGTCTTAGGCATAGTAAGTTCAATAGTTTTCTTAAGCGTTTTTACAACTTGTGCATCCATTAAAAAGGGAAGTACTAAAAACAGGGTAATGAATATTTTTTTCATTTTTTAAATTTTTAATAAGGTAACAAAAAAAAATAATTGATTTTATGATTTAAAACTATTTTCAAGGGGAAGTAATCTTTATTACTAATAACGGGGTTAATCATTCAGGACTTTCCAAAGCAAATCTTTTAATTCTGTTAATCCTTTATTAGTTACGGATGAAATAAACAAGTGAGGAATATCAGCAGGTAATTCTTTTTTAACCGCTGCTTTTAATTCATCATCCAGCATGTCACTTTTGCTTACCGCAATCACAAATTGCTTATTCAGCAATTCGGGGTTGTATTGCTCCAGTTCATTTACCAATATGTCAAATTCTTTTTTATGATTATCGCTGTCGGCAGGAATTAAAAACAGCAGAATAGAATTACGTTCTATATGCCGGAGAAAACGATGCCCCAATCCTTTTCCCTCCGATGCTCCCTCAATAATGCCAGGTAAGTCAGCAATACAAAAACTTTTTCCATCCCTGTATTCTACCATACCCAGGTTAGGGGTGATGGTAGTAAAAGCATAATCGGCGATTTTTGGTTTGGCAGCTGTAATAACAGAAAGCAATGTTGATTTGCCCGCATTTGGAAAGCCAACCAACCCAACATCAGCCAGCACTTTCAGCTCCAGCACTTTCCATCCTTCTATTCCGGGAAGGCCGGGCTGTGCATGTTCTGGTGCCTGGTTAGTAGGGGTGGCGAAATGAGCATTGCCCAACCCGCCTTTTCCGCCAGGAATCCATATAAACTCCTGTCCATCTTCCAATATTTCCACTTCCTGTTTGCCGGTTTCTTCATCTCTTGCAATAGTGCCAAGCGGCACTTCGATGATAATGTCTTTGCCTGTTCTGCCGCTGCTATTGCTGGCACTGCCGTTTTCCCCATTTTCTGCCAACACATTTTTATAATACCGCAGGTGCAGCAACGTCCAAAGATTGCTGTTGCCTTTTAATATAATATGTGCACCACGGCCGCCATCACCACCGTCGGGGCCGCCCAACGCAGTAAATTTATCCCGTAAAAAATGTCTGAAACCTGCACCGCCATGCCCACTGCGGCAAAAAATGCGGATCTGGTCAACAAAATTACTTTTTTCCAATGCACTACCTTTATAATGAGCTGCAAATATACCTTAACTATATTCAACACTAACGAGATGAAATACTTTGTTATAACGTTGTCTTTGCCTTTATTGCTTTCTTTGGAATGCAGTAAGCAAAAGAGTGAAACTCCTTCCTGTATTCAGCAAAAGATTGATGCTATAAAAACAAAACCCAAGTGGAACCCTCCGGCAGAAGTGAATGAATATACCTATCAGGGTAAACATGTTTATCTCTTTAGTGCTGATTGCTGCGACCAGTATAACGAACTTGTTGATGAAAACTGTAAATATATCTGTGCCCCATCAGGGGGCCTTACTGGTAAGGGAGATGGACAATGCCCAGAATTTTCCACTAATGCCCAGTTTGTAAAATTGGTGTGGAAGGATCCCCGCTAAATAAAAAATCCCGTCTCATCTCGCCATAGGCGAGACGAGACGAGACTCTACTTACTTCAAAGACATTCTTTTATTGTACTACAACCTTTGTACTGAATACTGACTTGTTGCTGTGATCTGTCACTTTTACTAAATAAACACCTCCTGCCGATGCGGCCGGGAGTTTAAAAGATTGTGCCTGGTTTTCGCCACTTAGATTTACAGCTTGCTGCACCACCTGGCGTCCCATCACATCTGTTACCTGAACCGTGTAACTACCGGCAGCCAGTTGATTAAACTGAATAACAAACTGTTTATTAGTGATTGGATTGGGATAGATATTTATTTTACCATCACCAGCATTAGCAGGGATAGTGCGGCTTATTACATCTATTATTTTTGCCTGTTGCTTTGTTCCTGAAACAAGCAGATTGCTGTTGGCCAGATCAGAACTATACCATACAGGTCCTGCAATGGCGTAAGGAGTTGCCACCAATGTTTTAGCATCTACAGTAAATAAAGTGCTTGCCTGCATAGCACTGGCAACTACTACCTGGTTTTCATCATTGACAGCTGCGCCGTTTACGGTATAGCCGGTTGGTAACCCGGTTATTGTTCCAAGATGAGTGGCTACTTTTGATTCAATGTTTATTTTAAATACATGATTGCGGGCAGAAAATACATACAGGTTGCCATTGTCATCGGCAATCATATCACCTCCAAAACTGCTGCAGGAATTATGAACTGAAGTTCCTTTATTGGCCTGGTCGTCAACTACTGCGCCTAAATCTGTTATCGTTAATTTTTTGCCGGTGCTGAACTTAATAAGCTGTGTACCGTCATTCGTCATAGCATATCCGTTGCCATCAGCTGCGATAACCATACGGGTAATGATATTTCCCTGGTCAGATGATTTTTGTGGCTTGCCGGTAAAGACACGGTCTGCCACATAAAAAACTTTCATCGTTTTTAAATCAATATACCGCAACTGATCAATCAGCATAGGCGTGTAGTAAAGGCGGTTGTTCTTTTTATCATACGCCATGGCTGCCACCCCGGTACCAAAGGCTGCATTGATGAGATTGCCATACCGCTGGTCGTTTAGTGGTGCAGCAAATTGCTTTTTTGTAGCGGCATCAAATGCCAAAAAAGAAGGGTCGTTTCCGGTAAGCAGTACCTGACTGTACTCACCAGTTTGCAAATTTAATTTTCTTAAAAAATGCCAGTTAGCACCTTGATTGGCACCTTGCTGCCCTATGTCGGTAACGGCATATGCAAAACGGTCAGCCTGCTGGGCTGAAACAATGGTAGTAAGTAAAACAGTTCCTAAAAGAAAGGAAGCAAAGGGTAAACATTTTCTCATAACCTGATTTTTTAAGTTTACAATTGGGTAATAGCGAAGTATTAAATTACAACATTTCTGTAACAGCCAGCAGAAATTTATATGAACGGTGCAAAATATTATTTTGGAAAAGGCTTGTAAACCGGGGGTTGAAATGGCCGATCCGCCGGAACAGTTCGTAAGGGCTCGCAGGGCTTAAGGCTGTTAAAACATTCCAACGGCAGGGCCTGGTAAAGTTTAGTGCCTTGTGTTTTCCAGTTTATCATTTCATTACTGACCTGTTTGATGATTTTTCCCGGGTTGCCCACGACTACAGTTCTGGCGGGAAATATTTCTCCTTCTTTAATAAAGGTTAATGCACCAACAATACATTCATTACCGAGTTGCACATTATCCATTATCACGGCATTCATTCCTACCAAACAATTTTTCCCAATCGTTGCTCCATGAATAATGGCGCCATGACCAATATGAGAACCTTCTTTTAATAACACCGTTACACCGGGAAACATGTGGATGGTGCAATTCTCCTGCACATTGCAGCCATCTTCGATGATGATTTGACCCCAATCTCCTCTTAGCGCTGCACCCGGACCGATATAACAGTTTTTTCCAATGATTACATTACCAGTAACGGCAGCTTGCGGGTGAACGAAAGATGATTCCGCAACGACAGGTTTTATTCCTTTATACTCATAAAACATACATCACTAAGGTTGATTGAATTATCAGGGAATCAGGGATTTATCTGTGCGATAGCAAAGCCCTTTAAACTGAGCAATCAAATGTTCTTTTTGATTGGTAATATTAATATGATACAACCCGGTTGATTTACCATTATGCAATTCTTTTGCTTCGGCGATCAATACATCATCCACATGAACAGGCTTGAGGAAATTGATAGAAGTGTCTACTGCAACAGATAATACATTCCTATTATTACAGGCAAATGCAAAAGCACTGTCTGCTAATGAGAAAGCAATGCCGCCATGCACCATGCCAAAGCCATTTATCATTTCTTTCCGCACTGTCATTTTAATTTTACTGCAGCCTTCTTTTATTTCCAGCACTTCTATGCCCAGCCACTGGCTAAAGAGGTCATGCTCCATCATGTGAGAAACGACAGTACCAGCCAGTGCATCTTTTTCATTGCTCATTGAATATTGAGTATTGGTTATTGAATATTTTATTGGCCTTTATAGTTTGGTTGTCTTTTCTCCAGAAACGATTGTACCCCTTCTTTAAAATCATCTGTTTGTGCTGCCCGCTGCTGAAAAATATCTTCATTCTGTAATTGGTCTTCCCAGTGATTAATAAAAGAATGATTTAATACCTGTTTGGTATATGCTAATCCTTTAGTAGGCATGGCTGCCAGTGTTGTTGCAATCTTCAAGGCTTCATCGGCAAATGTTTCATCAGGAAACACTTTGTACAGCATTCCCATTTTTTCTGCGTCAGTAGCCGATACTTTATCACCGAGCATCATTAAGGCTGATGCTTTTTGCCAGCCGATTAATCTTGGTAAGGTAAATGTGCCGCCACTATCCGGTATTAAACCAATTTTGGAAAAAGCCTGGATGAATGATGCAGATTGAGCAGCCACTACTATATCACAACACAAAGCAATATTTGCTCCGGCTCCGGCAGCTACTCCATTCACAGCAGCTATAACAGGTTTTTCTAATTTTCTTATTCTGCTTACAATAGGGTTATAATGTTCACTCAGAATCCTCTGCATACCCGGCCCTTCAGGATCTACTACTTCTGCCAAATCCTGTCCGGCACTAAAACCTTTACCGGCACCTGTGATGTACACACAGCGAACAGCTTTGTCTTTGCATTTGTCGAGTGCATCCTGCATCAGTAATGCCATTTCCCGGTTAAAGGAATTGAGCTTGTCTGGCCGGTTGAAGGTGATAAAGCCGATGGAATCTTTTATTTCGAAAATGATGGATGACATGGATGAATATTTAATTACAAGTTAAGTCAATTATGTTTTTTATTGTAAAAGTGAGTTGCGTCTTCCCGGATAACGGAATTCCGGCTTCCTAATGACACTTGAAATAATCAAACGGCTCTTTACAATTATTACATTGATATAATGCCTTGCAGGCCGTGCTGCCAAATTCGCTGATAAGTCTTGTATTTGTTGAATGGCATTGCGGGCATTCAATGTTGCCGGTCAGACCGGGCCAGTCAGACCGGGTTTGTGGTGGCGCAATACCATACTCTTTTAGTTTTTGTTTTCCGGCATCACTCATCCAGTCGGTTGTCCAGGCCGGAGAAAGAACAGATGTTATTTTTACATTCTTAAAACCATTGGCCAGCAATTCCATTTTAATATTCATGGCTATCATATCCATGGCCGGGCAACCAGTGTAAGTGGGAGTGATAACAACTTCAATGCCCCCATCCCCTAAAGGGGTGTGGAGGATTACATCTCTAACAATTCCTAAATCAGTAATAGTAAGCACAGGAACTTCCGGGTCAACAACTGTTTCCAGTATTGCCCAGATTTTTTGCTTTTGTGTTAATAATGAAGCTTCGATGCTCATACTCTAAAACCCCTTTTGGGGTCTGGGGTTTTACCATTGTGCTCCCGGATAAGTTCTCTGCATGTATTGTAATTCTGTCAATATATATCCAAGATGTTCTGTATGCTTTCCTTGTTTACCGCCAGATTGCATAAATACTTTTTCAGGAACAGGTAAAGTAGCTTCTGCAAAGATGTTTGTTGCTTTTTGCAGCCAGTCATTTTTCAAAATAGAAACATCAACAATGGTTTCGTAAGCAGCAGGCTCAGACATTTCACCGGTATATCTCCACAATTCATCAATGGCTTTCAGCATCCGGTTGTGGCTTTCTTCAGTACCATCTCCCAAACGGATAACCCATTCACTGCTCCACCGTACATGGTAAGTTGTTTCTTTTATTGCTTTAGCGGCAATAGCTGCTAACTGTGCATCACCACATTGTTGTAATTGTTCAAATAATAAATACTGAAACTGACTGTATAAGTATTGACGAAGAATTGTTTGTCCCCAATCACCGTTTGGTTGCTCAACCAGCAACAGGTTTTTAAATTCTCTTTCTTTTCTTAAATAAGCCAATGAATCTTCAGTAGTTTCTCCGCCAATCAGCGTTGCCGCATATTGATAGAAATTTCTTGACTGTCCCAACAGGTCAAGAGAAATATTAGTTATAGCAATATCCTGTTCCAATATTGGCCCATGTCCGCACCACTCACTGTTTCGTTGTGAAAGAATAAGTGTTGTGTCTGCTAAGTGTAATGTATAATCAACAAGAGAAGTCTTCATCAGTAAAATTATTTAAATCAGTGTAATCAATGGTCACATGTGATTTACTTCATCGGGCAAATTATAGAACGTTGGGTGGCGATACACTTTGTCAACCGCTGGTTCATACAATTCACCTGCTTCTTCCGGATTGGAAGCTGTTATATATTTACTTTCTACTACCCAAATACTAACTCCTTCCATCCTTCTTGTATAAACATCTCTTGCATTTTCAATAGCCATTTGTGCATCTGCAGCATGCAAGCTGCCTGCATGTTTATGATCAAGACCCTGTTTGCTGCGGATGAATACTTCCCACAGCGGCCAGTTAGCAGTATCTTGTTTTGTTTGATAATTACTGCCGCCGCCTTTCTCTTCCGGAATATCTCCGTAATAAAATTTTCTAATAAAAAAATTATTCATCGTTTATCAGTTTCGTACTTCAATTTGATAGGGTGTAAAGGGTAAGGAATCGTTTATATCAGAAGGAACTCCGTTCCAAAATTTATACATCTTTAAAATAGTCTTACCTGTTCTGGCAGGTACAAGTATCAATTTTTTACTTATACTACCGCCATTCATATCCGGGGAATTATTATCTGACGTTTCAATGTTTAATAGTTTTACAATATCAAAACTGTCTTTTATGGCAAAAGCAGTTGATGTTTCATAAGCACAACTACGACAGGTGCTTTCATATATTATTAATGTATCAGAAAGCTTTACTACATTGATAGTATCTGTACGGAGAGATATTTTTGTGTCTTTTATTGCCACCTCTTCTTTTTTTGCATTGGTGCAACAAAAAAGAATAACAGCAATAACCGGGAGCAGGAATAATTTTTTCATTAAGCTGCTTTTGTTTTTGCTTCCCTTTTTTCTGCATATGCCATTGCCGCTTCTCTTACCCATTGGCCTTCTTCATGTGCTTTGCGTCTTGCCTCTAATCGTTGTTTATTGCAGGGACCATTTCCTTTCACCACATTCCAGAATTCATTCCAGTCTATTTCACCAAAATCATAATGCTTTCTTTCAGCATTCCATTTTAGCTTTTCATCAGGTAATGTCATGCCTAAAACTTTGATTTGTTCCACACACATATCTACAAACTGCTGGCGCAATTCATCATTGGTTTTTCTTTTTATTTTCCATTTCATGCTCTGGTCACTGTTGGTACTTTCACTGTCTTTGGGCCCAAACATCATCAGCGATGGCCACCACCAACGGTTGATGGCATCCTGGCACATAGCTTTTTGTTCATCAGTACCACGGCTTAATATTAATAATGTTTCAAAACCTTGTCGTTGGTGAAAACTTTCTTCTTTACAAATTCTTACCATTGCTCTTGCATATGGGCCATAAGAAGTTCTGCAAAGCATTACCTGGTTTAAAATGGCTGCACCATCTACTAACCAGCCAACTGCACCCATATCAGCCCATGTTAAGGTGGGGTAATTAAAAATAGAAGAGTATTTGGCTTTACCGCTATTCAGGTCATTGATCATTTCTTCCCGGCTCATGCCCAATGTTTCTGCGGCAGAATATAAATACAATCCATGACCGGCCTCATCCTGTACTTTAGCAATGAGGATGGCTTTTCTTTTAAGTGATGGGGCCCTTGATATCCAGTTGCCTTCCGGCAGCATTCCCACTATTTCGCTATGGGCATGCTGGCTTATCTGGCGGATGTTTGTTTTGCGATAAGCATCCGGCATCCAGTCTTTGGGTTCAATCTTTGTTTCCTTGTCAATTTTATCCTGGAATAGTTGTTCAAAATCCTGAACGGGCATAGCAAATTGTTTAGGGAGCAAATTTACTAAAACTAACGCCTGTTTGAATGATTTGTTTTGAGAGAAATAAACCAGTTGGTGCTACATACTTTTCACAAACAAATCCTGATATTTTTTCCCATCGGCCATCGTGGCAGCAGCACTAGGTTTAAAGTCTTTGTAGTCTTCGGTTAAAAAATCTTTGGCTGTTAGCTCTTTACCATTTGCTTTAACACTGCTCTTAAATAGTAGTCCCTTTGTATTGAAGTACATTCTTGTTTCCCATTCGTTTCCTTCCTCAGCTTCCTGCAAGTAATAAAAAAGAAGTTTACCATCTTTATATAAATATTCTTCCTTACTCATTAAGTGAGATGCTTTTCTAGAAATATTTACTTTCAGTAAAACATTTTTAGGATTACGTTCTGCTGCGCTGATATGGTCGGGCGGATCATTGTACCAGAAGTCTGTGGATTCCGTATAGTTGCCAACAGCCGGCCAGCTTTTTCCGTTTTTGTTGGTTATCCATTGGTTGTTATACAATGGGCCTTCAAAACCATGCTCTATGGATTCAGCAATTTGTTTGTTGACTTCCGTGTAATGGTTGCGGATTGTTGTTTCTGTTTGCCCAATGGCAAAAAAAGATTGACAGGTAAAAATGAAAAGAAGAATTCGGTTCATAGCAATTTATTTTGAGGTGTGTTATAGCAAACCAAGCTACATTACTTTATATCAAAATCCACCACTACTTTTTCTGTTTTTGGATGCGACTGGCAGGCTAGGATATATCCCTGTTCAATTTCTTCCTCTTCTAATCCCCAATGTACATCCATACTTACTTCGCCTTCTACTAATTTTGCTTTGCAAGTACAGCAAACACCGCCTTTGCAGGCAAACGGTAAATCAGCTCCTTGTTTTAAAGCGGCATCTAATATTGTTATATCACTGGTCAACGATAAATCAAAATCAAAACTTCTTCCATCCAACTTTACAGAAATCCTGCTCTTTGGTCCGCTATCAACTCCCGACTGACGACTGACGACTCCTGACTTCTTTTGTCCTGGAGTAGTGAATAATTCAAAATGAATTTTCTTTTTATCAATTCCTTTGGCTTCTAAATAATCTTTTACCAAAAAAATCATTGCTGAGGGTCCGCAGATAAAAGCATCGTCGAAGGAAGTGAAATCAACTAACTTTTCTAATTCATTTAGCTTTTCTGTATTTATCCGGCCGAAATTTATAGCAGCATCTGTTCTTTCTCTGCTTAATATATTGATAAAATTAAACCGTTGCAGGTACTTGTTTTTTAACCCTTCCAGTTCTTCAAAGAAAATAATAGAACTACGGCTTTTATTCCCATACACTAATGTAAAATGGCTGTTTGGTTCTGTCCTTAAAGTAGTTTTAATAATAGAAAGCAAAGGAGTAATGCCACTGCCAGCTGCAAAACCAAGATAATTTTTCTTATTGGCCGGATGTAGCTCCACATAAAATTTGCCAACCGGCTGCATTACTTCCAGTACATCACCTTTTTTCAATGCTGAGTTTGCAAAAGAAGAAAATAATCCACCTTCCACCCGTTTAATAGCTACTTTCCATTCATTATCCAATGGAGAACTGCATATTGAATAGGTTCTGCGGACCTCTTCATTATTGATATTCGTCCGCATAGACAGACTTTGTCCCTGCTTAAATATAAAATCAGGTTGTACTGCTTCGGGAATTTCAAAGGTTACAGAAACGCAATCCTCTGTTTCTTTTTTAACCTCTTTTACTTTGAGGGGATGAAAATGGATAGACATGTTCTCAGTTCTTTTTTAATCCGCTAATCAGGTGATTGACCATATTTTCTTCCATTGTTGCAGGAGTGTTTTTTTTACCACTACGGTGCCAGAATTCAATGCCACGAACGGAGGAAAGAATGGTAAGCGTTGCCACATACGGTAATACCGGGTTCATTTCTTTGTTGCGGATTCCTTCTTCTATTATAGCTTCCATTTTTTGTACATAGTGCCGCCGCTGTGTGGTAAAGTTGGTATGATAAGGTTCTGTAAGATGAATCCATTCGTTAATCATCACGGTATAATCATCAAAACGGTTAATCATCATCTGCACATGAAAACGGATAAGTGATTCAATTTTTTTGATACTGCTGATATTACTCTCATCTAAGCTTTCCAGATGAACATAACAATCATTGGCAATACGGAAAACAATTTCCTGTAAAATTTCTGACTTGGATTGAATATGATTGTACAAGCTGGCAGCTTCTATACCTACTGCTTCAGCAAGATCCCGCATCGAAGTGGCGGGAAACCCTTTTTCTCTGAACATGGCGGAGGCTCTCAGGATGATAAAATCTTTTTTGGAAGTTTTTTTTCGATTTGCCTTAGCCATGTTCAAAGATAATAAACTCAAATTAAGCAGTTACCGGTTCTTCTTTATTCCGGTATTGGAAGAAATCGGTTCGTTCTTCTCAATTTTTTGAGGAATTATTAATTGTTCACTCAGGTCTGGTTTTATGAGGAAGGCAGAAGCCTTATCACCCTCGTTGTCAAAAAACATCCAGAACAGGCCACCGTCCCATGATTCGCCGATAAGGTGAGTAGTAGTGGTGATCCGGATGCCCTGCCATTCAAGTACTGATTTAAGTTCAACTACCGCCTGGTAATCGCCGCCGGTTTTTATTACTTGCAGAATCCTGCCGGGTGCATATTGCTTCCATGCACTGTCAGGTATTGGCGAAAACATCATGGCAATATATTTCATGAATTCAGCTTTGCCACCCATGGAGCCAATTAAAGCCGGATAGTTATACCGGGTAAACAGTTCCCAGTTTTTGGTTTTAAAACCGACCGTAAAGCTGTCGGCACAGCGGTGGATATTTGTTTTGATAAAACTGGTGTCAAACTGTGCCTGTGAACAGCAGACGATGAGTAATAAACTTGTAGCCAGAGCGAGGCGTTTAATCATGTTACGGATGATTGTCTTTCAAAGGTATTAAAAACAGCCGGATTGCTTTTTTCCGTACACAAATTCATGTAGGTTTGCACGCCTTTTAGCAGTCAGCAGTCAATAGTCATTAGTCGGGAGCCACTCCAGACTAACGACTTCCGGCTTATTTAACTTTAAACTTCAATTTCAGAACTTATGACTCTTATTACAGTCGGAACCATGGCCTTCGATGCTATTGAAACCCCTTTTGGAAAAACAGATAAAATAGTGGGCGGCTCGGCTTTGTATGTAGCTTATGCAGCCAGCAATTTTATAAAAGCAGTACAGCAGATTTCTATTGTGGGATATGATTTTCCCAAAGAAGAAATGGAGGAGCTGAAAAGCAGGGGAGTGCAGTTAGAAGGAGTGGAAATTGTTCCCGATAAAAAGTCTTTCTTCTGGAGTGGCCGCTATCATGAAGACATGAACAGCCGGGATACATTGATTACTGATTTAAATGTGTTGGCAGATTTTAATCCGAAAGTGCCGGACAGTTACCAAGGTGCTGAGTTTTTAATGCTTGGGAACCTGGCACCTGCTATTCAGTTGAGTGTTATTCAGCAATTAAAAATAAGACCGAAGCTGATTGTAATGGACACCATGAATTTCTGGATGGAAATCGCCATGCCTGATTTGGTGGAAGTGCTAAAGCATGTAGATATGCTGATGGTGAATGATGCCGAAGCAAGACAGTTGACGGGTCAGTTTTCCATAGTAAAAGCGGCAAAAGCAATTATGGCAATGGGTCCGAAATACCTGATTATTAAAAAAGGGGAACATGGGGCTTTATTGTTTCATGGTACCGATGTATTTTTTGCACCGGCATTACCATTGGAAGAAGTGTTTGATCCGACAGGAGCTGGCGATACTTTTGCCGGTGGCTTTATGGGTCATCTGGCAAAAACAGGCGACATCTCTTTTGAAAATATGAAAAGAGGAATTATCGTTGGTTCGGCGATGGCAAGTTTTTGTGTGGAAAAATTTGGCCCTACAAGATTGAAAGAAATATCTAAAAAAGATATTGAAGCAAGGATACAGCAGTTTAAAGATTTGGTGAGTTTTGAAATTGAACTGGTGTAAATTCTTAATATAATTTATACAATTTAATCTCTCTGGGAATTAATTCCCAGAGAGATTTTTTTATGTTATTGCGGCACTTCATCCTGCACTGCTGGCTCCTCAGATGTGAGATGCAGTTCTTCAGCCGGTTCATTTACCTGAAGCCTGTTACATAGCGGCACCAGCAAGGTGGCTGCCAAATCAACTATCAGCGAAGTCATTCCTAGTTTCGCCATAGACTGGCCATTAACTAATAATGACTGTAAACCTTGACCGGTTCCAAAAATATTTATTATGATCACCAGGGAAAAGAGTGAAATAAAGATGGTAGCAACTATCCTTGCCGTATGGGCATGTTTGTTTTGAAGGTTGAAGTGGTGCAGCAGGCATATATGAGCCAGTGCAATAGATGCAATAAAAAGTGCGAAAGCAACTTTAGCAATTGTTATATCATCGCCTACCCCTGCAAATATCAGGATCAGTACCAGTAAAAAAGCGGCTGCGGATACAATCATCCCGGCTTTGCCCAGGTTTTTGTATTGTGGTTTTTCGGTAACCACCATGGAGATGGCCGCTGTAATACCGAAAAAAATCAGGGAAAAACTGACTAAAAAAAGCTTGCCTGTAATTTCTCCGCCGCCCCCGCCGAAACTGTCACCGGCTAAAACAGTTAATGCACCAATAGCGGCTGCAATAATTACGGTAATGATTGCTCCTTTGATAAATTGCTGATTGTTTGGGTTCATATTGTTGGTTTTGTCCGAAGAACTACTTCGGGATGGTTATAATTTTCTGGCAAGGACAACCGTGTTTTTGAATGTTGATTTTTTCCCTTGCAGAGTAAAAATTTCGATGAAGATAATATATGTACCAACAGGTAGTTTACTTCCTTTATCATTCAGGCCATCCCAGTTCCAGTAGCCTTTTAATCCAAGTGTTCCATTACGAACAAGATTGCGGATGGGTCTTCCTGCTGCATCAAAGATGGTGATGTTGGCAACGTAGCCCGGTTCAGTTACTTCATATTGTATGGTGGCAATATCTTCACGGCCATCATTGTCCGGAGAAAAAACTTTTGGCGTTATTTCAATAGTAGCATTAATGGCATTCAGCAACTTGTACTGTGAGTTTTTATAAGTAGGTGTTCCATACCCCGCTGTAGAAGCAGCACTATGCCAGTTGGTTTCGTTTTGTGATGGCCCGGCCGGGTCTATCCTTTCTAAAGAAACTCCTTCTGCATCATCAATCAGTTTAAAATGCCAGTCGTCTTTGTATTTTACCTCATCCACCACATTGCCCTGGAAGTTTAAAGCGATAACTGTTCCTTCGTCATCAGAAAACGATGGCGGTGAAGAAACCGTTACAACATTATCAGGATTTTTTACCAGGTATTGCATGGCAAGGTTATCGGGATTGTCTGTTTCTACAATATAATCTCCGGGGAAAACGTAAAAAGGATTTGAGCTTAATGGTTTGATGGAACTGATTACACCACTACTGTTCCGGTTGGCGATATATAATTTTGATGCGTCAAAAATTTTATTACTGTTATTATAAAACTCGACAAAATCAAACGCATTTGACCGGGGGTTAAATAATATTTCATTGATAATCCATTCACCGATTGCTGCATCTGACGGTAACCCAACTCTGGCTTTATTAGCGGAACCAATATTGTTATTCTTACAATCTTTTACATTGCTTGCGGTAATAGTGTAAACTGTATTGGCGATTAATGGCATGGTTGTTTTTAATTGTACCAGGTTGAAAAGTGGAGCAATAGCTGTTGCACTCAGTAAAGTCAGTCCGCCATCAATGGAATAGTTAGTCAATGTTGCCCCGGATAAGCTATCAACAGGCTCATCATATACAAGAATGATTGTTACATTATCAGTAGTGTAGGCTCTTTTTAGTTGTGGTGCAGTTGCGTCGTTATTGGCAGCATCTATCGAATTTTTCTTTCCAGGGGTACCGCCGGTTGTACTAATGCTGGCTTTCCAGTTGCTGCTACCAGCACAGGGGCTTTTGGCATCTATCATCTCCAGCGTCCACCCACCATCTTTTTTTAATTCATTCTGATACCAACCCGAAGTATAACTGACAGCATGAATAGTTCTGCCATTCGCAGCTCTCAGAAATAACTGGTCGCCATCATTATCTAAGGAAGGGAAACTGGTAACAGAAATAGTAGTGCCAAATGCTGACATAGCCGCCACGGCACTACCAGTACAAACAATTACAAAACTATCTGGTTGTAAGATGAAACCTGGCATTGGTCCGCTTTGCCCGGTGGCATCACCAATTCTCCAGTTCTGTAAGTTGATAGCAACGGCAGTTGTATTCTTTAATTCGAGCCATTCATTATTAGGTAAACCTACCTGTGGAGTGGGGTCGGCCATCAGCTCATCAATCACCACATCATACCTGTTTTGTGCCAACAGGCAGACCGGGAAAAACAACATTGTAAGCAGCAGTAATTTCGAAAATTTCATTACTACCAAGTTAATCCAAACGTTTGTAATAAAGGGGAAACGATAAAAATTATTCATGAATATTTGGGAAGAAACCCTTGCCAGCCTATTTTTGCGCCAGCATGATATTACTGAAGCATACAAAACGCACCAAAAAACAGTCCTGAGGGAAGGTTTGCAGCGTTATGTATGTAACAACATAAAAGTTTAGCAGGCCTTCCTTAACAGGAAGGTCTTTTTTTTAACCTCACCCCAACCCTCTCCACAGAAGTGGAGAGGGAGTGATAAAACAAACAGTAAATGAAAGTTGCAGTTGTAGGTGCTACAGGATTAGTGGGTACTAAAATGTTACAGGTATTAGCAGAAAGAAGTTTTCCGGTTACGGAATTAATTCCTGTTGCTTCGGAAAGATCAGTAGGTAAGGAAGTAACGTATAAGGGGAAGCAATATAAAGTGGTAAGTATGACGGATGCAATTGCAGCGAAACCGGCTGTGGCCATTTTTTCTGCTGGTGGTGGCACTTCATTAGAATGGGCGCCCAGGTTTGCTGAAGCTGGCATTACCGTCATTGATAATTCATCGGCATGGAGAATGGATCCCACCAAACCATTGATAGTTCCTGAGATTAATGCAGATATACTGACAGCCAAGGATAAAATTATTGCTAACCCCAATTGTTCTACTATTCAAATGGTGGTGGCATTAAATCCGCTGTATAAAAAATATGGTATTAAAAGGATTGTTGTTTCAACTTACCAGAGTGTAACGGGCACAGGAGTAAAAGCCGTTGAACAACTACGGGGTGAAAGAGCAAAAGAAGTGAAAGGTGAAAACACAGAGTACCCGATGGCTTACAAATACCCGATTGACTTAAATGTAATTCCGCAGATTGATGTGTTTCTTGACAATGGCTACACCAAAGAGGAAATGAAGATGGTAAAAGAAACCTGTAAGATAATGAGAGATGATTCTATCAGGGTAACTGCCACCACGGTTCGTATTCCTGTAATGGGCGGGCATAGTGAAGCAGTGAATGTGGAATTTGACAAAGAGTATGTCCTGAACGAAGTGAAGGATCTGCTTAGCAAATCACCTGGCATAGTAGTGGTGGATGATCTGGCGAACCAACTGTATCCCATGCCGATGGATGCACATGAAAAGGATGATGTGTTTGTAGGAAGGCTTCGCAGGGATGAGTCGCAGCCGAATACACTCAATATGTGGGTGGTGTCGGATAATTTAAGAAAGGGAGCGGCAACAAACGCAGTGCAAATAGCTGAGTACTTGCTTGCACATAATTTATTGGGCTGATTTATTGCATACTTTTATTGACAAATTCAATTAATGGTTGCAGTGCTTCAAAAGCTGCAACCGTTTTCTTTACCAGGTCTTTTGAGGTCAGATCCGCATCGCTAAAGAAGGATATTGCTACAAAGCTTTTCAACTTCAGATAATCAGCAGCAGGATTATCCGGTTCATATCCTTTGGGTACACGGACGAGTAAAAATTCAGTACTTCTGTCCAGATCACCATATACTGATTTGAATTTCTTAGCGCCAATTATTTTTTTGAAATCGGTAAAATTGTAATCAACCTCCTGCCGTACTTTTTTCAATTCATTTGATTCTGGCATCCAGATGCCGCCACCAGCAAAATTTCTGTTTGGCTGAACCTGGAAATAATAACCGGCTGTGTTTTCTCCTTTTCTTCCGCCTTTATTAATGCTGGCACCAAAATTTGATTTGTAAGGAGATTTGTCTTTTGAAAATCGTACATCCCGGTTAATGCGAAACATGCAATCTTTTGCTACAAGATTTTTTATCGAAGCATCTTTTTTACCATGCTGATCAATAACCGCCTGAATGAATCTGACAAAATCAACTTTTGCTTCTTCATACACTTTCCTGTTCTTATCAAACCAGGGTTTGTTGTTATTTTTCTTTAAATTTTTCAGGAATTTAATAGTAGAAGAGCTTAACATTTCTTACTTTTTGCTAAGATAATACAGACCGGCAATACGAGGGTCAACTATTAAACCATAAACTACTAACCAGAAACTCTTTAAATTCTTCCCCAG
>JANNCC010000338.1:0-9208 GCA_031386125.1 Chitinophagaceae bacterium | reverse complement strand
AGATCTTTGAGAGTGTAAGCATGTACTGCGTTGCGTAATTAGCAGTTTAATCTGAA
Source organism: Chitinophagaceae bacterium (assembly GCA_031386125.1). GTDB lineage: Bacteria > Bacteroidota > Bacteroidia > Chitinophagales > Chitinophagaceae > JJ008. The sequence goes on along the minus strand of JANNCC010000338.1, from coordinate 9,152 downwards.
TACGAAAAACTCAAATGGCAATACTCAGTATGCCATGGCTGCCTAATCAGTGATTAAGTAGTCATTAGGGCCGCCGGGCCGGTTGGTCTGTTACCAAGCCCCGCCGCCGACATTAAAATAAACACAGAATGCTGTAACCACAGGCTGTGCCGGTTATTTAAGACTATCCAGCTAAGTAGTGAATTGGTTTGTTCGTTTCCTGTTCATTGCCGACAACTAATAATGAAATAAACATGTAGAAAGCTTTCGGCGAATATGTTTGGACACCGGTTCGACTCCGGTCGCCTCCACTTTTTCTAAAACCTGGTAAACAAAATTCATCAATTTGTGTACTAGGTTTTTTATTTACTGGATGGTTGGTTATCATCAGGTATTTAAAACAATTAGTAAATGTTTGATAAGTGGATTTACCTAATATCAAATTATACCTGAGGCTTTTACCAATAATCTACCCGTATTTTGCATTGTACTTAGGTATATTACTTAATTTAATATCAGAAAAACCTTATCTCACCATCAACAAACCAACTATCTTATGGAAAAAATCACCATCCTTCTTGTGGACGACCACAAGCTAATCAGAGAATCCTGGTCTTTTATTCTTAACAGTGATCCCCGCTTCCAGGTAATTGGGGCAACGAGTAATGCAGAAGAGGTAGTTGAAATTGTAAAAGAAAAGAAACCTCAAATTGTGCTAATGGATATTAACATGACCCCGGTAAATGGGTTTGAGGCCACCAAACTTGTCCGTAAGTTTTCACCCGGGTCAAAAACAATCGGCATCTCCATGCACACCATGCCTGCTTATGCCCGGCGAATGTTGCAGATGGGAGCTATGGGTTATGTTACTAAAAATTCTTCGAAAGACGAACTACTGTCAGCTATTATAGAAGTAAACAGCGGGAAAAAATACGTTTGTGATGAGGTGAAAAATATTCTGGCACAAATGGAATTGGTAGAAGAAGCTGGCCCTCCGGATATGAATGTTTTATCCCGCCGGGAAATTGATGTTGTCCAGTTGATTAAAGAAGGAATGTCTTCAAAGGAAATAGCTGTACGACTTGATATTTCGCTGAAAACAGTAGAAGTACACAGGTATAATATTTTGAAAAAACTTGGTATTAAAAATACTGCATCATTAGTAAACTTTATTAATGCACAAGGATTATAAATTTTATGTACAGGTAATACAAACCCTGGCATAAAAACTTATAACTTAAAACAGTGTAAGAACTGCAGCATATTTATCTGAAAAATTTTGATACTGTTGCTTTACTCCGATAACTGCGTTGCTGTTTATAACTGTTTTGTGTATGATGCCTGACGCAGAATTCTGACAGTTCAAGTTTTTTTGCCAATATCCAATATATATGAAGAAAGAAGCAGACAATATCTACTTATTTGCCGGAGGCAATGAAAGAACCAATAAACTAATTGACAGTCTTCGGGTAGGTGTCTTGTTACAGGGACCGGATACAGAAATTCTTTACAGTAACAAGGAGGCATTAAATATGCTCGGATTAACTGAGGATGAACTTTATGGAAGATCGTCTTTTAATATTGAGTGGAATGTTATACATGAAGACGGCTCTCCTTTTCCCGGACAAACACATCCGGTTCCTGTTGCCATTAAAACAAAACAAACAGTTTCTAATGTGATAATGGGGGTTTATAGACCTCTGACAAAGGATAGGGCATGGTTGTTAGTAAACGCCGAGCCATTGCTTGATGAAAAGGGAGGTGTAAAAGAAGTAATATGCAGTTTCAGTGATATTTCAGAACGCAAGGCAGCGGAGGAAAAACTTACATGGTTATATCAGAGCCTTGAAATAAGAGCATTTGAATTGGCTACATCCAATGCCGACCTGGAACGGTTTCTTTATGTTGCTACGCATGATCTGCAGGAGCCGCTGCGGTTGGTAAACAGTTTTACACAGTTGCTGAAAAAGAAATACAGCAAGCAACTGGATGAACAGGCAAATGAATACATTAATTACGCAGTGGAAGGGGCTACCCGTATGAAGAAACTTATTCTGGATCTGCTGGAGTATTCAAAATTCAGCAGCAACAAGGAAGAGTTTGCCCCAACTGATATGAATGTTGTTTTGCAGGATGTATCCCGAACACTCTTTAACGAACTGAAAGATACCGGCGCAGAGTTAATTATTCCCGAATTGCCTGTCATTTCGGCAAATAAAACGCTGATGGCACAACTTTTTGAAAATCTTATCGGCAATGCTTTAAAATATAGGAGTGCCAGCAAGCCCGTAATACAAATTGACTGTAAGGAAGACGGGGAAAATTACCTTTTCAGTGTAAATGACAACGGTATTGGAATTGACCCTAAGTATGCCGATAAAATATTTATCCTTTTCAGGCGGTTGCATAATGACAATGAAACATATGAAGGCACAGGCGTTGGCCTGGCTATTTGTAAAAAAATTGCCGAGTTACATCGTGGTAACATTTGGGTAGTGTCTGAGCAAAGCAAAGGCAGCACTTTTAATTTTACTATTGCCAGAAAAAAAAGCCAGGTATATGAAAAAGTATAAAAAGCAGATATACCTGTTTCTCTATATTTCATTGCTTATTGTAATAAGCAGTTTTGCTATATTATTTTTCAATTTTCGCAAACAGATTAGATTACAAAATGAAATCCCGAAAATAGAAAAGAACCTGATTCAGGCAGACTCACTCACCAATAACCTATTGCAGATTGAATCTGATAAAAGGGGATTTCAGCTTACCAGCGATGCTAATTACCTTAACAATTTTTATGTCATAAAAATGAATTGTTATGGCTTAATTACGAGCCTGAGAAAAAATATTATCTCGGGTACAGATACAGCAATTATTTCAAAGGTTGATTCGCTGTTGAAATTAAGAATAGCAAACCTCGACAGTGGAATTGTTGTGTTTACAACCAAAGGGTTTGATGCAGCTATTGAATTTATGCAGCTTAAGGGGAAAAAAAACATCCGGGAATTACTCAATCAGCATGTAGAGACGTTAAAGAAAAACTTGCTTGGAAAGTTAGAAAGGAACACATTCCGGATTAATAAAAGCAGTAATCAGAATTTATCCGGACTAGTCATACTACTGGTGCTATTTGTTTTGCTGATGCTGTTTGCGGCAAGAACATTCAGGCAGGCACAACAAAAAATTATTAAAAACCATATCAAGTTTAAGGAAGCGCAGCGAATAGCAAAAATTGGCAGTTGGGAATGGGATATTGCTACAAATAAAATTATCTGGAGTCAGGAGCAATTCAGAATTTTTGGCCAGGATCGAAAGACTTTTGATTTAACGTATCAGGGCTACCTGGGGCATCTTTCGGAGAAAGAACAAGAAAATACAGAAGCCCAGATAAAGGATGCATTACAGGGTAAGGCCCGTTATGCTATTGAGCATGAAATTACCCGCAAAGATGGAGTAAGAGTAATTGTTTTTGAGCAAGGAACCGTTTTGTTTGATGAGGACAATAAGCCAACTGGCATGTTTGGTACTTCACAGGATATTACAGAGCGAAAAAAGGCAGAAGAAGAAATGATACTGGCACAAAAAAAATTCCAGACAATTTTCTATAACACTGCGGATGGAATTTATCAAAGCACTGTTGATGGAAAATTTATAATGGCCAATCCTTCTATGGCAAGAATTTTTGGGTATGATTCCCCTGAAGAGCTTATTTCATCCGTCACTGATATCGGTGCACAGATTTATGCCGATCCGGTTGATCGTAAACGAATGTCGGAGCTTCTTTTAATACAGGATCATATTGAAGATTTTGAAGCGCCACTTTTAACAAAAAACGGTGACATTGTTTGGGTAAGCGAAAGTACCAGAGCGGTCAGGAATGAAAAAGGGGCGATTAAATATTTTGAGGGGACACTGAAAAATATTACGGAACGGAAAAGGGCAGATAAAGAATTGGCAATAGCGCAAAAGAAATTTCAGGAAATTTTTGACAACACCGCAGATGGAATTTATCAAAGCACTATTGATGGAAAATTTATAATAGCCAATCCTTCCATGGCCAGAATTTTTGGATACGATTCTCCAGATGATCTTATCCGGTCTGTAACCAATATCGGCTCGCAGATTTATGCGGATCCGGAACAAAGAAAGAAAATGTCAGAAATAATTATACAGCAGGGGCATGTGGAAGATTTTGAATTAGAGGTACTGACAAAAACAAACGATATTATTTGGGTAAGTGCAAATATCCGCATTGTAAGGGACGAAAATGGAGGCATTAATTATTTTGAAGGAACACTTGAAGATATCTCCGGTAGAAAGAAAGGAGAGGCGGAGTTGCTCAGCATGTCAAACCGGCTTCAACTTGCGATTGATGCTACCAATATTGGTATTTGGGATTGGGATATTGTCAACAATGTCACAGTATGGGATGATGAAATGTATCATATTTATAATGTAGATTTCAATGACCAAAGGACTATATCGGCTGCGTGGGAAGCCTCTATTCATCCCGATGATCTTGAAAAGGTAGTTGCAGAATTGCAAACTGCGATTAAAGGAGAAAAGGAATATGATACCGAGTTTAGGATCATCTGGAAAGACAAAACTATCCATCATATTAAAGGCAATGCATTGGTTCAGCGAAATCAATCAGGCGAAGCCATCAGGATGATTGGAACGAATGCAGATATTACGGAACGCAAAGAAGCGGAAGAGGAAATATTACAGCTAAATCAGAACCTGGACCAGTTTGCCAATATCACTGCCCATGATTTGCAGGAGCCAATACGTATGGTAAGCGGATTTTTAGGATTGCTGGAAAAGAAATATACTGATGTACTTGACGATCAGGGAAAGTCCTATGTGTTTAGGGCTAAAGATGGTGCTGACAGAATGAGTATATTAATAAAAGACTTACTTGAATTTTCCCGATCCGGTAATAAATCAGCCAAAAAGGAACCAGTTGACCTTTCTGTTGTAATGGATCTTGTAAACAAAGACTTGACCATTGTAGTTTCAGATACATGCGCCACTCTTCATATACCACCTTCACTACCTGTAGTAACAGGTACGCAAAGTGCATTATACCGCTTATTGCTTAACCTGATAAGCAATGGAATTAAATTCCGGAAAAAGGATACAGCACCTGAGGTTACACTTACCGTAAATGAGTCCCCGGATTTTTGGGAATTTACATTACAGGATAACGGAATTGGTGTGGCAGAAAAAGATCAGCCTAAATTATTTCAGGCATTCCAGCGGCTTCATCGTCGGGATGAATATCCCGGAACAGGGTTAGGTCTTGTAACCTGCAAAAAAATTGTAGAGACACATGGTGGAAAAATATGGATGACATCTGAACTCGGTAAGGGTACTGGTTTTCATTTTACAATTAGTAAAGTACAATAATAAGAAGATGACCTATGGAACAAATAGCACAACTAAACATTGATTTTATGAACAGCCAACAGGAACAGGATAATAATAACCTGCAAGTTGAAGACCTGGCTAATAAACTGGCAGAACTTACAAAAGAAATGAACCAGTTTACTTACATCGTATCACATGATTTGCAAGCTCCATTGCGTATGGTTACCGGATTTCTTGAATTATTGGAAAAAAAGCATGGCGCTAAACTGGATGAATCCGCTAAACAGTATATTGATTACGCAGTAAAGGGTGCCAACAAAATGAAGAGTCTCATATTTGACTTACTGGAGTATTCCAGGGTGAGTTCTGTTGTTAAAGAACCTGCTGAAGTTGATCTGAACGAAATACTGCTGGAAGTAAAAGAGAAACTGATGCCTGTCATAGAAGATTCCGGGGCTATTATAACTAATGATAATTTGCCGCTGGTGATGGCTGATAGAAAAAAGATGTTACAGTTATTCGAACATCTTTTGGGAAATGCATTAAAATTCTGCAGTAAGACTGTGCCTGAAATTAGTATTACGGCAAAAGAAGAAAACGGTTTTTGGGTAATAGCTGTAAACGATAATGGTATTGGAATAGACCCGGCTTTTGCAGAAAAAATATTTGTTGTTTTTCGGCGGTTGCACAATGATGATGCAAAATTCGCCGGAACAGGAATCGGATTGGCCATTTGCAAAAAGATTGCAGAATTGCATGGTGGCACTATTTGGGTAGAATCGGCAGTGGATAAAGGAAGCTCATTCTTTTTTACGCTGCCTGTAAAAATTTTGTAAATTATTTTCGAACTATAAAAATCTAAAACTATGAATGAGGTAAACATCTTACTGGTAGAAGACAATGAAGGCGACATCATACTAACCACTGAAGCCTTTAAAGACATGAAATTAGAAAACACCATCTCTGTAGTAAGAGATGGAGAAGAGGCCTTGCGGTTTCTGAGAAAGCAGGAAGAGTATGGAACTGCAATCACCCCCCAGTTGATTTTAATGGACATTAACCTGCCTGGTATGGATGGTAAAGAGTTACTGGAAATGATAAAGAAAGACGAGGAGCTTAAAGAGATTCCGGTGGTTATGCTAACAAGTTCTGCAGCTGATGCAGACATCAGCGAATGCTATGACAAGCATGTTAACTGGTATATCACAAAGCCGATTGATTTCGACAAATACACAAAAGTAATGCATGAAATTGAGGCTTTCTATGTGTCATTTGTGCCTTATCCTAAAAACAGTAAGTGAGGCCCGTAGTAATAGTAAGCACCTATTGTTTACAGTGTAGAATAATTAAAACTGGAAAACATTAGTTCTTATTAACAGTATGGTATTTAAATTGTTGTATTTTTTTGATTATCCAAAATTGTACCTATGAGTGAAATACAGATTCTATTGGTAGAAGACAATGAAGGCGATATTCTCCTTACATTGGAAGCCTTTAAAGAAATAAAAGCAAAAAATAGCATCGCCGTCGTAAAAGATGGCGTGGAGGCCATTGAGTTTTTGAAAAGACAGGGTCAGTACGCAGGCAGCACCATACCTCATTTAATTTTGCTGGATATAAACATGCCTAAACTAAATGGCATCGAAGTACTCGATTTTATAAAAAAGGATGAGACGCTTAAGAAAATACCGGTTGTAATGCTAACTACTTCCTCTTCTGAATCAGACATTTCTGCCTGCTATGAAAAATCAGCTAATTGTTTTATTACCAAACCGCTTGATTTTGGAAAATTTTTAAATGTGGTGGAGGCTATCGAGTCTTTTTGGTTTACAATTGCGCAGCTACCAAAGACAGCGTCTTAAATAAAAATTCCATTTGTATATTCTTTGCTGGTTATCAGGCACCAGTAGAACTAAGTGGATATACTTAAAATCATTTTTTTTTGCGGGTTTTGGCAACTTTACTTCTGCTATTTGCAATGAACATAAGATATTTTCCTTAATTTAATAGGAGGAAAACCTTATCTATCCACCATTAACCAACTGTCCGTATGGGAAAAATAGCCATTCTTCTTGTGGACGACCATAAGTTAATCAGAGAATCCTGGTCTCTTATCCTCAACAGCGATCCCCGTTTTATGGTAATAGGAGAAACGAGCAATGCCGAAGAAGCGGTAAATATTGCAAAAGAGAAAGTCCCCAGAATTGTACTAATGGACATTAATATGACACCGGTAAATGGATTTGAAGCCACAAAGCTTATCCGTAAATTTTCACCGGGTTCAAAAATTATAGGCATCTCTATGCATTGTATGCCAGCCTATGCCAGAAGAATGATGCAACTTGGTGCGATGGGGTATGTTACTAAAAATTCATCAAAAGATGAATTACTAAAAGCTATTGTAGAAGTTGATAACGGAAATAAATATGTGTGTGATGAGGTCAAGAATATTCTTGCACAGCAGGAGTTGGTGGAAGAGGGGGGGGCGCCGGATATGAATGTTTTGTCACGCCGTGAAATTGATATTGTGCAGTTGATTAAGGAAGGACTGTCATCCAAAGAAGTTGCAGTGCGGCTTGGTATTTCTTTAAAAACGGTAGAAGTTCACCGGTATAATGTCCTGAAAAAATTGAGTTTAAAAAATACAGCCGCATTGGTCAATTTCATCAATGCAAATGGTTTGTAACTATATTAACTCTGTAAGGAAAATTGTTTTATAATTCACACCAGAACTATGTTTGCCAGAAAAACTGGTATTTTACGACCTCTGCGATTTAAAACAGTAACTGCTATCGCTGCAATGCTTATAGCTGCTTCTGCTCTTGCTGGGTGGGTTTTAAAACTTGAAATATTAAAAACAGTATTACCCGCCTCGGCTAGCATGAAAGTCAACACGGCACTTTCTATACTTTTTTCAGGACTTTCTCTTTTATTATTTATTTCTGGTAAGAATAAGCAGGGTGCATTTTTCTTTGCTTTTCTGGTTTTTTTAACCGGTGCAGTTTCATTGAGTGAGTATCTGTTTCACTGGGATGCAGGTATAGATGAATTATTTTTTAATGACAGCCTGATTGCGCAAGGCAAGTACCCGGGCCGTATATCACCCATAACAGCAACAGCATTTATATTACTCGGTATATCCTTATTAACTTATTCGTTTAAAAAAATAATAGGCCTGCGCATTTCAGAATTTTCTGCCATTGCTGTTTTGTTAATTGGATTTGCTGTTCTTATCGGCTATTTATATGGCAGCAGCCATCTTTACCAGATTGCAGAAATGACTTCTATTCCTGTCAATTCGGCTGCAGCTCTTTTATTGCTCGGGCTAGCTATTTTGAACTCCAAAAAAGAAAGCGGCCTTATGTCTGCTTTTAATAAAAAGACAAATGCTGCCAGAATAGGCATCCGTGAAGTCACAATATTGATTGCAATATCAGTGCTGACTGGTTGGATATGTTTAAAGCTGGTGAATGGCAGAATTATTGACACAGAATTGGGCATATCGATTATGATTATCATTTTTACGAGTACCTTCTTTTTCGTTACCTGGTCAGGAACTAAAAGATTAAATCGTTTGGAGTTTGAACGAATAAAATCAGAACTGATATTAAAGGAAAGCGAAGAGAAGTACCGGTCTATGATTGAACAGGCGTCAGACGGAATCTTAATTCTTAATGATGAAGGAAGGTATGTTGATGTAAATCCGGCCGGGTGCTTACTGTTTGGATACTCAAGAAGCGAAATGGACACCTTATCTGTTAACGACGTGTTGCTGGAAGGCGAATTACCGATGACAAAGTTAA
>JANNCC010000227.1:0-4629 GCA_031386125.1 Chitinophagaceae bacterium | reverse complement strand
GTCACAGCAAAAAAATCGATAATAAATTACCAACAAAAAACAACTCAGCAACAATGACCGTTACTGTAGAAACTTTAAAACAAATTCTTGAGGCATTTAACCGGCATGACCTTGATACAATAATGGAATTTTTTGCGGAAGATTGTTCCTTTGATTTTCCAAGAGGACCTGAATCGTTTGGACAACGCTTCGTTGGTAAAGCACAGGTAAGAGAAGCTCTTGGCGGACGCTTCAAAGGCATTCCTGATGTTCACTACGGTGAAGATAGCCATTGGGTATCGGCTTCAGGCGATATGGGAGTATCTGAATGGACATTAACAGGAACAACAACTGCAGGGGTTAGTTTAAAAGTAAGGGGTTGCGACCTTTGGGAATTTCGGAATGGTAAAGTAACCCGAAAGAATTCCTACTGGAAAATAGTAGAGCGATAAGTTTTTTTTCCGCCCTGGCAGGTGTTCGACAAAAAATAATACGTCGTGGTTGGTGTTTGCCCCCGATGTCCGTAGTGTTCCAAAAATAAAAAATGCTGAATGGTTATGGTTAGTCTGCGACTAACCATCAGCCTTTCTTCCCTTCCGAATGTCCTCACTGCATCGTAGCCGATGTCTCACAGCCCGGCCCCGATAGTCATCGGGATGCAAAGTGGACCCGGTGTTAATCTGTAATACAACTCCGTAGTACAGCGAGTGCCACAGCCCAAACACATCTCGCCTGAGGCGAGACCATTTGACACCCGCCTGGAAAATAAATCCCCTGAGAGTTTTACTATTACAAAATTAAAGGGTGGGTACAAATTGTACCCCGGTTGAAAGATTTATCAGACTGGTTTATTCCTAAATTTGGACATGGGTAATATTAAATTATTTGAAAGCAAACAGGTGCGTTCAGATTGGAACGAACAAGAACAGAAATGGTACTTTTCAGTGCAGGATGTTGTTGAGATACTTAGTGACAGTATAGATGTAAAGCAATATATCAAAAGAATGTTAAGCCGTGATGAACAGCTAAAAAACAACTGGGGTACAATTTGTACCCTGGTTGAAATGGAAGCCGCAGACGGTAAAAAACGTAAAGTACAAGCGGCAGACAGTAAGGGGCTTTTAAGAATCATTCAATCCATCCCATCACCCAAAGCAGAGCCTTTCAAACTATGGTTGGCACAGGTAGGTGCAGACAGGTTAGATGAAATTCAAAACCCTGAACTGGCAACACAGCGAACAAGAGAATTATACAAACTGAAAGGTTATCCCGACGATTGGATTGAAAAACGAATGCGCAGCATTGCCATCCGGGAGGAACTAACAGAGGAGTGGAAAAACAGAGATGTAAAAGAACAAAAGGAATATGCTATACTGACTGCGGAGATTTCAAAGGCAACTTTCGGATTAACTCCTTCTCAATACAAAAAAGTAAAAGGACTAAAAAGCCAGAACCTGCGAGACCATATGAATGACCTTGAACTGATTTTCTCCATGCTTGGCGAAGCTTCCACAACTGCTATTGTAAAAACAAGAAATCCAAAAGGGTTTGTTGAAAATAAAATAGCTGCTAAGCAAGGCGGGTCAGTTGCCGGTAAAGCAAGAAAAGACCTTGAAACAAAAACAGGAAAGAAAATAGTTTCGTCAGAGAATTATTTACCAGCAGCAAAGAAAAACAAGGAACTGAATAAAGGGGAAAAAAAATAACCAGTTAATAGCAAATATCTTTCCTGCCGGGTCTTCCAACTTTATAGTTTCGTAGCCGTGTCTTACCGCCCGGTCCCGATAGTCATCGGGATGCAGAGTGGACTCGGCGTTATTCTCTAATACAACTTAGTAGCACGGCGAAGCCTGTCCCTATGAAAATCGGGATGCCACAAAGCCAGCACATCTCGTCTGAGGCAAGACCATTTGACACTCGCCTGAGAAAAGTCTCCGCATTTACACATTCATATCAGGGTTTATCAAATCCGCAGTGAGTGAATCTTCTTTGTGCGGCTTGGGTGCTTTCAGTTTAACATCCTGCACTTGTTTTATCTGCCGGGAGGTTTCAAGGCAGTTATCTACTATCTCCTTCGTTGTTCGTTGTATGTATTCGCTTCGTTTAAACTGTAATACGTTTTTATCCATGTCTTCTGCGGTCCATCCCCTGCTCCATCCCAAAAAACTGAATGGAGGAAAAGTGAAACCCAAATCTGTAAAGAATACCATCATCTGCCCGGCCACTTGCTGTATATTATCCTGCCCGCCGGTAATAATAAATGAAGCCACTTTATTTTTCACCAATACTTTATCCTTCAGTGTTATCTGATTTTGCACACAATTCAATCGTTCCGCCATTTTAAAATATAATGACGAAGCGTTGCCCCAGCGGATAGGTGTTGCTACTAATACTACATCTGCCCAGAGAATCATGTCACGGTATACTTGTGTCATGCCATCATCAGGTTTCATTTCAGTAATACTGCAAGGCCAGGTGCAGGCATTCTGATGCTGGCTGTAATAACCTTCGCAGGTGCGAAAACCAAGATCACGGAGCTTAATCATTTTTGTATCGGCTCCATGTTTTTCTTTAGCATAATCCAGGGCCAGTTCCAGAGCAGCTTCAGATGTGCTGTAACGGGGCAACCCATCATTCATATTGGTAGTCGAAATGCCGAGAATATTTTTTGATGCAGGAGTGGTTTGATATTTCAGCTTCACTAAATCTTCGATGATTTTTAAATCATGTAATTCCCGGTGAGCTTTTTTTATAGGTTGTTCACTTATTAAAATATCATTCCCTTCAATTTTAACTTCGTAAACTGCCTGCTGATCTTTGTATCCCGGAGGAGCCGAACCTGTTTTAATATTATACTCCCACCCATGCCATGGACAAGTGACATAAAGACCGTCATACTTTTTTTCTACCAGCCCTAACCCTAAAGGCCCGGCTTTGTGTAAGCAGGCATTTGCAATAGCTGTTATCTCATTATTAAAATGAAACAGGGCAACTTTTTGTACACCACATACTACAATTTTCTGACTGTTGTTTGGTAAATCAAAAATGGAACAAACTTTAATAAAGCTCATAAAGTATAGTTATGTTACAGTAAGTTGCGACAATTTTTGCAAGATGTGAAATATATTCTTCCGGCCTTACCGGTGTTCCTCAAAGAAAAAAGACTTCCTCTTTTTCCATAAATATAATTTGTCTGCTAAAACAATTAAACGGTTGCTTTGTTTAAGAAAATATGGCAGCAACCAAAAACGCTACACTCATTTTTCCCCACCAGTTATACAAACAGCATCCGGCTGTAAAAAAGGAACATACCGTTTATTTAATTGAAGAAAGCCTTTTCTTTAACCAATATAATTTTCATAAACAAAAAATAGTGCTGCACCGGGCCTCCATGCAATACAATGCAGCCTATTTGCGACAGCAGGGAATAACCGTTGTTTATAAGGAAGCAAAAAATAAGGAGGCTGATGTAAGAAACCTGATTGCAGTATTGGCTAAAGAAAAAATTACTGCCATCCATTTTTGTGATGTTACAGACTACTGGCTGAATAAAAGAATAAATGCCGCAGCTAAGCAGCATAACATTGAATTGATAAAATATCCATCGCCCAATTTTTTAAATACCCCTGAAAGTGTTGCTACATTTTTTAAAGGGAAGAAACATTATTTTCAAACTGCCTTTTATATTCAGCAGCGTAAAGAAAGAAATATTTTATTATTGTCCGGTAATGTGCCGGAAGGCGGCCAATGGACTTTTGACAACGACAACCGGTTAAAGTATCCAAAAAAAATTACCCCCCCGGCTGTTAGTGCCGCCGCCAGTAACAAATATGTGCAGGAAGCCATTACCTACACTGAGAAGAATTTTAAAACCAACTATGGAGAACCTGCCCCTTTTATTTACCCGGTAACATTTGAAGAGGCGGAAAAATGGTTGGATAACTTTTTGCAAAGCCGCTTTGCCAACTTTGGTTTATATGAAGATGCTATTGTGGAGAAAGAACATTTTTTACACCACTCTGTATTAACCCCCATGCTAAATATTGGCCTTTTGCAACCGCAGCAAATAATTAATGCTGCAATGGCCGCTGCCCCAAAATATAATGTGCCGCTTAATTCACTGGAAGGTTTTATACGCCAAATTATTGGCTGGCGGGAGTTTATACAAATTGTTTATGAAAGGGAAGGCACAAAACAACGAACCAAAAATTACTGGGGTTTTAACAGAAAAATTCCTGCCACTTTCTGGACAGGCAACACTGGTATTGAACCAATTGATGCTACCATAAAAAAAATATTACAAACCGGCTACTGTCACCATATAGAAAGGTTGATGGTATTGGGCAACTTCATGTTGCTTTGTGAATTTGATCCGGATGAAGTTTACAAATGGTTTATGGAATTATTTATTGATGCGTATGACTGGGTGATGGTACCCAATGTATATGGCATGACACAGTTTGCAGACGGTGGGCTTATGACGACAAAACCCTACATAAGCGGCAGTAATTATTTATTTAAAATGAGCGACTATAAAAAAGGGCAATGGAGCAGTATTTGGGATGGTTTATTCTGGCGGTTTATGCATGTACACCGCAGCTTTTTTCTGCAAAATCCAAGGTTGGGCATGCTGGTAAAAACATTTGATAA
>JANNCC010000222.1:0-21558 GCA_031386125.1 Chitinophagaceae bacterium | reverse complement strand
AAAAAAATAATTGAAGCCTGCGCCGCCAATAATGTAGTGATAGAACTAAATGCCCACCCCCGCCGACTTGATATTGACTGGAAATGGATTGACTATGCCATAGAAAAAGGTGTATTACTTTCTATTGATCCCGATGCCCATGCACTTAGCGGTTTTGATGATGTGAAGTATGGAGTGCTGGCCGGACAGAAAGGTGGAATGGAGAAGGAGAATAATTTGAGTAGTTTGGGTTTGAGAGAATTTGAGGAATGGTTGGGGAAAAACGGGATGAGATGAAATATTTACAGACCTTTTTATTACAAATTGATTTGTATTTGCAAAAATATTAAGCCGAAGATCATGACTATCCCATTATATGATACTTATTGGAAAGAAGGCTATGATTTAGCTATTCAAAATTCAAAAAGCCTCTTCAAAATTTCGGAAAATGCAGCATTAGGAAATGAGTTCGGAATTGCTTGTTCATTAAATATTTTATCCGCTGAGGAGGCACTAAAAGCAAGTTTTTTAATAATCAAACACTACAATCCGAAAGGACAAATAAATGAGTTTGATAAAATTTTTAAAGACCATAAAATAAAGCATGAGCAATTAAAGCAGTTTGTAGAATTTCAAGACAAAATGCAAATACAACTTAAAGCTCAGATTGCTATTCTTGAACCACTTATCAACTTAGCCAGGCAAATGTCAAAAGAAACACAGGAGAAGAATAAGACAGATCTCTTTTCGTTAGAAGAAACTTTAACTTGGCTCAAGCAAAGAAGTAAAACAAAATTAAATTTTGGAGAAATTCTTAACTGGCTTAAAAATGCTAACAATATAAAAAACAGAGGATTTTATCTTGATCGACAAAATGACAAGTGGCTTGCTCCCCAAAACATAACAATAGAAAAGTATGACATGGAAAAACTTTATACTAAAGCCATAATTGAATATGCAATAAGTATTGAAGAATTGTTTGTAAGATTGAATACTGAGAAAAATAGCCGAGAAAGGAATAGGAATCAGTAAAATCAAAAACAACACTAATGCAACAATTAGAATTCCTCAAAATCTTAAATACCATCCTCAACCAATCCATCCTTGCCTACCGCAACTATTTAGCTGCCGGAAAAACATTCCAACATGCACAGCAATTAAAAATTCATAACAGTAACGCATTAAAATTATTGACAGAAAACAAGCAATTAATGTCGGAAGATTTACAAAAAGACATTCAGTCTTTAATAACTCATTACACTGAATGGTCGCAAAAATGGAAAAAGCTGGCTGCTGAAAAAGAGCATCAGCCTGATGATGTATTTGTGTTTGCCAATGATGTTACTTTTCCAAAGCAAGCAGCGCAAAATCTTGAAGAAGCTTATAGAAAATTATAACAGCGGAGTTTTAGCACTTCATCATTCAATATTCCTTGTTCATCTTTTCTACATTCAAGGACTACCACCCTATTCCATAATCCTCTCCATTATTACTGCTACCGCCCCAGAAGCTGCCATGCTTCCAGTCAAAATAAATAGCATTGATAGGGCCGCTGCTACGGTCGTCAAAAGACAACGTGTAACCCATCCTTTTTAATTCATTTCGAACCGCTTCCGGCGTCTTACTGCTGAGCAAAAGATTACCAGGTCTTGGCCTGCGGTCTTCTATTTTGGTGCCGCCGAGAGAAAGCCATAATTGGTTACTGTTGATATTGGCAGCTTCGCAGGCTTGCTGCACAGTCATACCAAATTCTACCATGTTTAAAAAGAATTGAAGCAGATTCTGGTCTTGTGTATCGCCACCTTGCACAGCAAAAGATAAAAATGGTTTGCCATCTTTCAATGCCATTGTTGGTGTTAATGTTACCCGTGGACGTTTGCCCGGTTCAATCACATTAAAAGGATTTAATGCTGAATCCAATACAAAACTCTGCAACCGCTGGCTCATACCTACACCGGTATTACCTGCAATGCAGGCAGGCAACCATCCACCGCTTGGTGTAATGGAAACCACCCAGCCCTCTTTATCAGCCGCCTCAACAGAAGTGGTGCCCATCCATAACCTTTCCATATATGCTTCATCATTACCCACCCCAAGCCCCTCCCAAGAGGGGATGTTAGCAACATGGCCGGTATCATGTGCCGGTATAACATCAGATGGTGAAGGGTCATGAATTTTTTGCTCCTTTCTTTTTTTCAATAATTCTGTGAAAGGGTTTGTCTTTCCCTCAAAAGGATACGGGTCTCCGTAGCTGATGTCCGGATCATTCATACCTGGCTTTATTAAAGCTGCCCGTTGCTTCGCATACTCTTTACTCAGCAATCCTTTCATTGGTTCTTCCGGCGCAAAGTAGGGGTCGCCATAATAAAAGTCACGGTCGGCAAATGTGAGGTTCATTGTTTGGTACAGCGTATGAATATATTGAGAACTGTTATAGCCCATTTTCCGAAGGTCAAAATTCTCCAGGATGTTTAATGATTGCAAAAGCATTGGTCCTTGTGTCCATTGTTGCAGTTTATAAACTTCAATGCCTTTATAATTGACTGACATTGGTTCCTCCTCTATCGGTTTCCATTTTGCGAGGTCATCCAACGTTATCAGCCCTCCTTGTTCCTGGCAACCTCTTACAAACTCTTTGGCGATATCGCCTTTGTAAAACCTGTCGAAAGCTGCCATGATAGCATCCTTACGGTTTTTCTTTCTCTTTATTGCTTCTCTTTCTGCTTCCACCATCTTAGTCAGCGTTGCGAGCAAATCCTTTTGCACAAAAATTTCTCCGGCTTCCGGTGCTTCTCTCTTTTCGCCGGTATGAGGTAAAAAAACTTTTGCGCTATAAGGCCACTCTTTGATTCTTGCTTTCCCTCTTTCCATCGAGTTAGCCGTTTGTGCATCTATCGGGTAGCCTTCCGCCAGTTGCATGGCTGGTGCCAAAACTTGTTCAAGACTCATCGTTCCATATTCCGACAACATATAACATAAGCCACCAACAGTGCCAGGTGTTACAGCAGCCAGCGGTCCATACTCAGGAGGAAATGAATATCCTTTACTTTTAAAAAACTCAGCTGTGGCACCAGTAGGTGCTACTCCCAATGCATTTATGGCAATTACTTTTTTTGTTTTGGGGTTATAAATTAATGCTTGCGTCTCTCCACCCCAGCTCAGCACATCCCACATGGTGCAGGTGGCGGCCAGCATGGCGCAGGCCGCATCTACGGCATTCCCACCTTTTTGAAATATAATTGAACCAGCTGTTGCAGCCAGTGGCTTACCGGTAATTGCCATCCAGTTTTTCCCATGTAATGGCGGTTTCTCAGTTCGTTGTGCATTACTACTGATTGAAACTAATGCTATACATAGTAAGAAGGTAATTCTTTTCATCTTGGTGAGTTTAGTACTTAAAGGTAGGAAGGCAGAGGTGAATATCGAATGCCGGACAAGGAATTATGAATATAGAAGTACCTGGCCTCAACTATTAACTGATAACTGGCAGTTCTACATGGAAAGTAGTGCCGTTGCCCTGTTCGGTTTCAAACCATATTTTGCCCTTGGCCTGCTCCACAATGCCTTTGCACATTGCCAGGCCAAGACCTGTACCGGATGATTTGGTGGTGAAGTTGGGAATGAAAATACGTTCCTGCATATCCGGAGCAATTCCTTCACCATTATCTTTTATACTTATCCTGATAATGTCTTCGTCCCGTATTTCATTCACTTCGATTTTACAGATACCGTTTCCCTGACAAGCTTCTACTGCATTGGCAAAAAGATTAGTGAACAGGCGATTCATCTGCGTTTTATCTGCATCTACCATCACCCGGTCGTTAACAGGCCGCCAGTCAAACTGAACATTCTCATCTGTTGTATATAATTCTTTTAATGACCCCAGCACATCATGCAGATCAAACGAGGTGATGTTTGTTGTACCGATATTGGCAAATTGGGAGAAGTCAGCCGCAATTTTTGAAAGGTGATCAATTTGTTCCACCAATGTGTTAGCCACCGTGCTGGACAGTTCTTTCACATTAGGCTGGTTGTTATTAATGGCTTTTTGCAAATACTGAATGCTGAGTTTCATGGGTGTCAGTGGATTTTTAATTTCATGTGCCACCTGTCTAGCCATTTCCCGCCAGGCCCCTTCTCTTTCGTTTTTTGCTAAGGCAGTGGCACTTTCTCCCAGCTTGTCTACCATTTTATTATACTCCTGCACCAGTTCTCCAATTTCATCATTGCGGTTCCACACAATCTGCTCATTCATTTTTCCAAGGTTCACTTCCCGCATCTTATCGCTGATGATGGAAAAAGAATTGGTAATACGGTTGGCAATGAATAAAGCTATCAACCCTGCTATCAAAAAGATAAAAGCATTCAGGTTGATAATGGTGACAAGGAAGTTTGAAATTTCCTGACGCAATTCCGGTTTGGAAGTAAAATAGGGAATATTGATATATGCATACACTTTCCCTTCATCATCCCTGACGGGTGAATAAATACTCAGGTAAGAGAAGTTGCCAATTTTTTCCTCCTGTGCATGTTGCACCTGCCGCATCCTGTTCAAATGATAGAAAGCAGTCGGATCCATTTTTTTGCTCAGCACCCCTTTTGTATAAACATTCGCTTCCGAGGAAACCTGCAGGTCGCCTTTAAGGTCATAGACGTTTACGTCCACACCGTGTATATCAGAGACTTCATCCACCAGCTTTTGCAACCCAGTATTGGAAACAGAATCATAAATCTTCACCACATCATCAAACGTATTGTGATCAGACATTTTTTTCTCCATCTCATTCACCATAATTTTCATGGTGCGGCTTAGCTTATCGCTGTTGCTTTGTTTATTGCGGCTGATGAAAAATGAAATCGTTGCCGCCCCGATAACCAGGAAGGAAAAAATACTGATGAAGATGATAGTACTATGCACCTGTGAACGGATATTTAGCTGGAACAACCGGCGCAAACCTGTCCAGTTGTACCCGGTTTTCAGAACAAAAGAAATTAGCTGCACAAATGCCACAAGGAAAAGAAAGGAGCAAAAAATATAGGAAAATAATGTTATCGTTTCTATCGTTGTCTGTTTTTTCCGGGCAATTACGACCACCTTATCATTACCTGCCCTGTACCACAGTTCATCATAATCGCCATTAGCTCTTTGCTGAAACTCTTCTTTAGGAATTTCATTTGTTGTTAGCCAGATAGGGAACGGGTAATTGCCGGGTGGCGAAATTAACCGCAGGCTGTCATACACAGCATTGGAATAAATTGGCGAATTTTCCGGGTCTGTTTCTTTGAACTGCCGGAATAGTTCAGGAAACAAAGCATCTCGGCTGTAATTTTTAAAATTAGATACAATAAAAAAGGAACCGAGTTTCTTATTCGCCGTATCAGTTACATCCCGCCGGGTGATATAATTAAATTTATCAAAAGATGTTTCGTAATAATATAAACCATCGGTCTCCGCAGGCCTTGATTGAACAGTAAGAATAGTGTTTAATGATTCATACGACAAAGGGTCTTCGTTATATAGTGGCCTGTCAGCAGAATCATATATATACAGCCGGGTGTCATACTTGTTAAGGTAGCCGCTGTAGCTGTCCGTAATGATGCTGTCACGAATAGTCTTGCTTTTATATTCATCAGCAAAGCGGTGAAAATTCTCGCTGAGAAAATCATTATCAAGGTAGGTGATGGCAATACTCATCAGCCGTTCACTCGACGGGTCGGTTTGTTCAGCCAGTTTATTAGCAATCAGTTTCCTTCTCTCCCACTCTACATTCCTGTTTTGCGAAAACATAATGGCAGTGATAGAAACAGAGAAAACAAATATCCAGGATAGTATGCCGGCAATGTTAACACGGATGCGGTTAAAGATTACTCCTTTCCTGTTTACTAACCAGGTATAAGCAAGCAGCCAAAGCAATACCGGCAGGTAAAATAACACTTCAGGATTACCGGAACGGCTGGTAAGATAAAGCAGCCCTGCAAGGCCAATGGCAAAGTAGATAAGAAAATCTTTTCCGGCAAATAACGGGAATATGAGACGGAATAATAATTGTGAAAAATAATAGTAAGACAAGGAAAGGCAAGCCAGCACAAAAAAACCGGCGACCGTATAGCGGTTCAGACTGAAGAAATTAGTAACATCAAATGAAATTTTTGAATCAGCAACTAAGCTTCGTATAACCGTTGCAAGCACAAAAGTTGAGATTATCAGCAGGCATAATGCAAAGAGGCCTGCCGCCCATCTTAACCTTACAGAAAAATTAGTTGTTGGATTTTCTATATACCTGAGTTTTGACCAGGCAAATAAAACTACCCAGCAAAAAAGGATAGAGTTGACTAATAAATCTCCCAACGACCTTTGTATGGCGTTGGAACCATAAATCAGCGGACTGAATAATTCAAACTGCCGCAGGTTTAATATGGAAGGGAAATAATAAGTGGTTAGGCGGAGGAATATCAATACAATGGTAAGCAACCCGATAGCCTTCCATGTTTTATTCTTTCTTGAAACCGATTCCACCAACAAATGAATAAAAAGAAACAGAAACAACACACCGCTAAATCGTAAGAGAATTGTTCGCCGGTCATTATAAGGCACGGCTACGGATGCTTTCTTATCTAAATAAAAAAGAGTTTTGCCTGAAACGGTCTTTACAGGAAAATCGGTAACGGCATCACTTATCTTTACTCTTTTATCTGCAGTGCTACTATAGAAAAATTTTTGTGGCAGGTAATCAGTAGTGATAAAGAATTCAGAACGTACCGGTATCATCGCAAAGGATAACAGCTTACCGGTTCTGTTGCTGTCCGCCACTGTTTTTTTTATGATGTAATACAGGCCATTTGGTTCTTCTGAGAAATATTCCCCGTCATCAGCTGTCAGCATTGCAGCAGGAGGCACTACCAACTGGTCATTCCAGAATCGCATTTCTGCGCTGCCAAATTCGTCTATTGAATAAAGAAAGATGCCATACTTTTTTGTGGCCAGGTGATTAAATTCAGTCAGCGTTTCTCCCTGTGCAAGCAAACGGCTAATTGTTGAAGTGTCTTTACAAAAAGAGGCGAAATCATTCTGTTGATGTCTAATGTATTTTTCTGCCAACTTTACTTCCTGCGCCACCGAGGAACGGTTGCTGTACAGTTTATTGAAAACAAAAGAAAGAGTGAAAAAAAGGGATGCCAGTATCAGCAGGCTGTACTTACTTACTAAAATATTTTTAAAGGATGGCTTCACTACTGTGGCCGCTGTTGTTTGATGATGTTCCAGAGGGAATCCATTTCCTGCAGGGTCATATCGTTAAGATTTTTACCGCTCTTCATGGCTTGCTCTTCCATCTGTGTGAACCGGTGGATGAATTTCTTATTCGTCTTTTCCAGTGCATTTTCGGCATCTACCTGCAAAAACCGTGCATAATTAATTAAGGAGAAGACCACATCACCAAACTCTTCCTCTACTTCAGCCTGAAGTTTTTCTTTGTCTTGAGTCAATCTCGCCTCAGGCGAGACTGACTCAAGCCTACTAATCGCTACTTTCAGTTCATTTATTTCCTCTTCCACCTTTTCCCAAACCTGTTCTTTGTTATCCCATTCAAAGCCGACTTGTTTGGCCTTTTCCTGCAACCGCATGGCTTTTACTGTAGCTGGTAGTGATTTTGGGACCCCTCCAATCACTGATTTTTTTCCTTCCTTCAATTTCAGTTTTTCCCAATTCCTTTTCACATCGTCTGCATCATTCACTTTTACATCTCCATAAATATGCGGATGCCGGGAAATTAGTTTTTCACAAATACCATTTATCACTTCATCCAGTTCAAACTGTCTTTGTTCGCTGCCGATTTTTGCATAAAAAACAATATGCAGTAACATATCACCCAGTTCTTCTTTGATGCCTTTCCAATCTTCTTCTGTTATGGCATCAGCTAGTTCATAGGTTTCCTCAATAGTCATTTGCCGCAAGGACTGGATTGTTTGTTTTTTATCCCAGGGGCATTTTTCCCTGAGGTCGGCCATTATATTCACTAACCGTAAAAATGCAGTATCAATTTTTGTAATCATAGTTATTCTCTATTATATAGTAGCAGCTGAAAATATCAGAAATACAGCAAATAATATCAACATCATTATTAATGATATAAAAGACACCAACAGGAATTTTAAAAAAGTCTTACCCCAACCTTGCTTGTAAAAATTATGCATAGCGATATACAGGTAAACTACCAGTCCTAGAAAAACAACCCCCTGAAGAGTATCGAGAAAATTCCAGCCAGTAAGCCCTTGTAATTTGTCGAAACTAAAAGCAACAAGCAATACAATAAATGAAAAAACATAGAGATGAATAGTGAACACGCCATGATCAGCAAAATAAAAATGCTTTCGCCTGATATACACCAGCCGGAGAATGAGTGCAAATAACGGCAATGAAATAAACAACAGGTAGGGCAACCTGTGAAAAAAGCCTTCGAATAATTTTGTAGCGGCTTCCTGGGGTCGTCCTTTATATTTATTGTCTATCTGAATACCTCTTTTAATGATAAGCTGTAACAACCATCCATCCCTTTCCGAAGGGGGTAATGTTTTTTCAGTAGAATCATACTCAGTAAAACTTTTGTATTCCTTATTTCCAAAGTTGAGCCTGAATCCTTCATTTGACGCTGTATCCAGAATATCTTTTGCAGTAAAAGGCCGGGTAGTATCCTGCAGTAAAATAATTTTCTCCTGCAAAGCGTTGTTGGAAGTATCTTTTTTTAGCTTATTCTGCAACGAAATAATATAATCAGCCCTCTGTTTAGCATCCAAAGGGGTTTCAGCGCCAGCATCAACGGCATCCGAAGGGTTGAAAAAACTAAAAAAAAGTAAAAAGAAAATAGCTGAGGAAAACACATACATTTTTATCGGATGCAGGTAGCTGGCTCTGCGGCCAATCATATATTCTTTTGATAAAAAGCCTGGTCTTAAAATAAGGTGATGTATTGTATGAAAGAAGTTGCTGTCAAAGTGGGTAATGTCGTAAAAGAAATGGGTGACCATGTGCCAGAAAGTTTCTTTTAGTACTACATTCTCCTGACCGCAGTGCTGACAGTAACGACCCTGCACAATAGTACCGCAGTTAAGACAATCTTTCTCCTTTCGTTCTGGTATGTGAGACACCTTAATTTTTTCTTAAAAATAAGTACAAAAAAATACAAGACCCCTTTCTTTTTCGTTACTGAACAATTAAGGTAACTTTGAGCAGCAAAAGCAATATCACCAGCATGAAAGCCATTTTATCAACACTCTTCTTTTTTTATTCACTGGCCATACAGGCTCAGTATTATTACAATGATATTATTGGAACTCAGGAAACTAATCGTCAGATGAAAACCTACCTCTCCAATAAGGTAAGAACTGTTTCTGCAACCGGCTTTGACCAACGTGGTGCAAAAAACACCGACTTCTCAGAATACCAAGAAGTAAAAGAAAATGGAACAGTATTAAAAACTTCCACTTTCAATAATTTAAATAAAACGGTCATCTACTTAAAATTTGACAACCAGGGTAGATTGATAAGAACGACAGACTCATCAACAGCTATTGAAAGTATAAGTACTTATGAATACGATGACAATAGCAGAATAATTCGTGTACAAAACTCTACGAAGGATTCTGCTAATGATTTTAACCAGTTAGAAATTCATCTATGGACTTATAACACAGCAGGAAAACCAGAAAAAATGTGGCGGATAATTAATAATACTGATAGTTTGGAAATTCGTTTTAAAGCTGATGATGATGGCAATCCGGGTGATGAAAGGACCTATAAAAAAGGAATAGAGACCAGCCAGTATTATTATTATTATAATGAGGAGAAGCAGCTTAAGTTTGTTCAAACCGGGGCTATTTATTACTATTACGATGATAAGAACCGGCTTACAGATGTCGTTCGATATAACCTGAAAGCAAGCCGCTTACTACCCGATTTTATGTTTGAATACGATGACAATGACAGGGTAATTCAAAAAATAACTACTACCGCCAACCTCAAACTCGGTTATCTTATCTGGCGATACATCTTTGATGAAAAAGGGCTGAAGACTAAAGAAGCTCTTTTTAATAATGATAAGCAATTGACTGGTAAGATTGAATACAGCTATACGTTTGGGCAATAGTTTGAATTGCTGTGAAGACAAACAGAAAATATCATACCTGCACTTCCGGAATTTAGAATCCAAAAAATCATTAGTCATTATACTTACTACTTATAACATTCTTTGAAAATGGTCCTAAAGATTTCTATCTGTATTAATCATAAATAAAAAATGTGTACAATCTATTCATAGCTTCTTTGCTATTAGCAACAACTATCAATGCTAATGCGCAGGATGTAAAAATTCCTGCCGAGGCTAAATCATTTATCGCCGCTGGTTTTGAACCTCTTGACTATATAACCGGGGATCTGAACGGTGATAAAAAAGCACATGCCATCCTTATTCTGAAAAAACCCGGCGAAGATTCAATATTTGACACGGAATTATTCCGCCCCTTTATCGTTTTAATAAGACAGGCGGATGGCAAATTGAAACAGGCGGTAAGAAACGACAAAGCTGTGATGGGCCGGCAGTCCGGTGGTATTTTTGGCGATCCTTACGAAGGCACCCAGATATTTGAAAAAGGTTTCAGCCTCTCTTTCTACGGCGGCAGCAGCTGGCGTTGGGCTTATAACTATGAGTTTCGCTGGAATACTGCTAAGAAAAACTGGTTTCTGGCAAAAGAAAGCCAGAGCAGCTTTCAGGCAGGTAACCCTGAAGCCACGATGAAAAATACTGAAATTGATGCGACTGAATTGGGCGAGGTGCCGATTGATAAGTTTGACAGGGAGGCAGGATACGGGGAAAACAAATGGAAAGTAAAGGCTCCTAAAACTTTTTTCTACGATAATCCAAAGCTGGGTAGCAACCCAAGAAAGGGCTTATTTATTAAAGGGCAATATTGCTGACAACATCCGGAAGTTAAAAAATTTTGTGGAAGTAAGTTTTATTGACAATAAAGAAAATATTACCTCTGGCTTTATCCTGAAAAAAGATTTTGGAAAAAATAAACTAAAAACAGACCCCCTGAAGAATCAGGGGGTCTAAAGTATAGCCATGAAAAACAAAACTCTTGTCCCGATAGCTATCGGGGTCGAGTAGTGTCACAATTTAATATTATTCTGCCTTTTTTGCGTATCTCTTATTGAATTTGTCAATACGGCCTGCAGTATCTACCAGCATGTTTTTGCCAGTAAAGAAAGGATGAGAAGTGTTAGAAATCTCCAGTTTTACCAGGGGATATTCATTACCGTCTTCCCATTTTACCGCCTCTTTAGAGACTGCAGTAGAGCGGCTGAGGAATGAATGACCATTACTCATGTCTTTAAAAACTACTAACCGGTAGTTATCGGGATGGATACCTTTTTTCATAACTTGATGATTTTGAAGGCTGCACGGATTTTGCCGTACAGATTAAAAGATTATTTTTCGGGCGGCAAAGATAGGCCTGAGAAGGTTTACAGCCAAATCCTGTAGAAAATACATTTTGCTCGGGGTACGCAACTGAATTCAAAGGTCTTAAAAGATGAAAGCACCAAGTCAGCTCACTGTCTGGCTTGCGCCTTCTGTTTACTTACCTGATGCTTTCTGAAGTCCCTTCCACCTTTTAAAGGGTTTCCGTTTCTCCGCGGAGTCCCTTCCACCTTTTGACGGGTTTCCGTTTCTCCAGCACTTAATTTTATTGCTAAAACTCCGTGCAGTTGTATATCAAATATACCATATTGAATTACCCGTTTCCAAATTTTTGATGGTTTTGATATGCACCCGTTTTGCACCTTGTTATTAACAGAAAAAGGCGACTTGCAAACAGCCTGACAGGCATTTACAGGGATTGCTAACAATTTTTATTACACATATGTATTCCCTCCCGCTAAAACTCCGGGTAGCTAGTCCCTCATATTAATATACTGCAAAGGAATTCCCAGGTTTCCATTTTTGCAAAGTTGAATAACATCCTGCAGGTCATCAATTTTTTTGCCAGTTACCCGTACCAGATCATCATTAATAGAGGCCTGTACCTTCATTCCAGCATCTTTGATAAGTTTCACTATTTTCTTGGCATCCTCCTGCGCCAACCCGTTTTTTACTTTTACTTCTTTCTTCCACACTTTACCACTCTGGGCTCCTGCTTTTGATGTATCAAATGCTTCTGGGGCGATGCCCTGCTTATGTGCCCGGCTGATGAGTACATCAATCAATTGCCTCATCTTCATATCATCATCCGTTTCTAATTTGATTTGAAATTCTTTTTTGTCAAGATTAATAACAACATGTGACCCTTTAAAATCAAAGCGGTTGGTAATTTCTTTGGTAACGACATTCACAGCATTATCTAATGCCTGTGCGTCAACTTTACTTACAATATCAAAAGATGGCATAGCGGTTAGTTTTTAGTTTGTGGTTTGCAATTCCTCAAATGTAAGATTGTTTTTGATGTTTGAAGCCACCGGCCTCTTACAATACTTTCTCTTACATAAAAAAGTTGATAGCGGCAGAAGGATAAAAAAAGCCCTCCGATTTTCGGAGGACTTTTCATGGCTTTAAGTATTATGCTTAATCAGGCTCTTAGTTGTCGCCTGTCTTTACCCTGTTCTTTTCATCATCGGCACCACCCGTTTTTCTTTTCTGATTATTATTCATTTTTCCCTTACTGAAGCGGTAGGTGAATCCAAGAACCACTTGTCTTGAATCCTTTTTTTGTTGAAACATTGCATCAATATTACTGAAGCGGCTCGTACCACTAATTCTTTGTGTCCAGAAAATATCCCTTCCTGACAACCGTAAAGTGCCTTTCCCTTTCAGGATTTGCTTTGTAATACCCATATCTACTTTACCAAACCCTTTTATCTGAAATACTCCTTCTGTTAATGGAGAAGTGTAAAACCCACTCAGTTCTGCACTCCAGCCTTTCTCAAACTTAAATTGGTTGGAAAGGTTCATCTGTAATGTGGTAGCCCCCAGTGATATGTTATCGCCATTCACTATTCCTTTATAATGATTGTTGTAAAGGTTAGTCCAAAGGTTAGCCATCCACCATTTTTTAATTTGTCCCCCTGCATTTATAGAAATACCAAACTGCTGACGGCTGGCAATATTTGATTTCTTCACAAACGTTTCGTTCTGCAGCGTATTTTGCTCAAGCACTTCTTCAATAATATCAGTCGTACTGTTGTAATTCAAAGTCGTTGTTAAAAACCCCTTGTATGTATGGCTCAGCTCTATGTTATGAGCAAACTGTGGTCTAAGGTTTGGATTACCCTGCTCAAACGTATATTTATCCAAAAACATAATGAAAGGATTAAGGTCTTCGTAATCCGGACGTTCTATTCTTCTTCCGTAGTTAAGAACAAAACTGTTCTTTTCATTCGCCTCATACTGAAGGTATGCAGTTGGGAAAAGCTGAACATAATTTCTAGAAAACCTTTCACCAGTTGTAGCCTGGTTGCCCTTTGCATTAGTATGCTCCATACGCAGACCAAACTGTGCACTTACTTTTTTACTCAATGGCCTGCTATAGTTGATGTAAGCTGCATTCACATTTTCGTCATACATAAAATGGTTTGAACGGCCTATATCCCTTATTCTTACACCATTTTTAAGGCTATCATAGATAGCATTATTATCAGTTTTTACAAAGCTGGTTTTTACACCGGCTTCAAATTTGGCATTGTTTTTTAAAGGGTGAGTATAATCAGCCTTGGCAGTATAGATGTTTATCTCTTGAGGAAGACTACCGAGTAAGGTATCTGATTTATCGGACGATGTGCCATTAGGATTGTAATATGCATTGAGCAAATCCTGTGCATTGGTACTGTTATAAGTAAGATAATCTGCATCAATTGTCAGCTCCCGACCAGTCGAATCGAATACATGGCGAAGGTTAATATTTGCCCCTAAATGTTTCCATTTTTTGTCATTTGTTGTTGTCGACAATGTCCGGCTCAGTAATACTCTATCCGGGTCTGAAATTGAAACATTGCTACGGCTGCTGAAGTAGCCGGGACTATAAAAACCATTTACTACCGCACCTATCGTTGTTTTTTTAGTTGCAAAAAAATCGAGGCCCAGTTTTCCATTAATTGATTCTCCGCCTTCTCTTATTCTGCCCGACTGATCAAAAAGTGATTTAACCTCTTTAGTACCATTGTCAATGAATTTCCTTTGTATATCCAGATCCTGAAAATTCTTCCGGTTGCTATAACCCACATTGGTAAAAAGATTTATCTTATTCTTCCTGTAATTGAAATTAACCGACTCGCTAATTTTAGCATAACGACCCTGACTCCAGGTAGAAGATATACTTCCGCTATAACCAAACTGCTTTGTCTTTTTTGTTTTGATATTAATAATACCGCTGTTACCTGCCGCATCATACTTTGCTGGTGGATTCGTCATTATTTCGATCTGCTCCAGCTGGCTGGCACTCATATTACGGAGATAATTGGCCAGGTCTGTACCGCCGAGGTAGCTTGGCCGTCCATCTATATATACCTGCACACCTTGTTTCCCTTTCAGGCTGATGTTACCGTCTTTATCAACCGTAATGCCCGGAGATTTTTCTAACACTTCCATAGCCGTAGCTCCTACATTAGTAACAGCAGCTTCCACATTCACCACCATCCTGTCAAGTTTTTGTTCCACCAATGGCTTCTTTGCAGTAACCGTAACCTCACCAATTGCTTTTGCCTGCGGTACCAGTTCAATTGTTTTTATTGTAACAGAGGGATTTGTTGCAGTGATATCAAAAGTTTCAGAGAAGCCTTTGCTGTGTCCAACGGCTGAAATGGAAACGAAATACTTTCCTTCGGGCACGGCATCAAATTCGTATCTACCTGTTTTATCGGCCACACTCATTTTTGCTACTGAAGAGTCTTTAGCTCTTATTAAAGTAATGGTGGCGGATTCTATGGTTTTGGTGTTGCCGTCAATAACGGTTCCAGTTATTTTTCCGTTTTTTACCTGTGCCTGGCCGGCAAATGAAAAGGCAATTAAGGTGATTGTCAGCATGGTCAAAATTTTTCTCATTTTCTCTATTTTATTTGTTTTAGTACTTGTTTTTGATAATTACAGCCTAAAACTAAGTACTTTGTATTACATAGAACATTGTTTTAAAATGAACGGCCTATTTTAGGGATAATCGGCCGTTCGTAGTGACACCAGTGGGACGCAGAGTCATGAAGTGGGTTACATTTTTTCCCCTATTTCGGATAAATGGCAGCAAAAATAGATAAGCGGAATAAAAGTCAGCCCTGTTGTAGAATCAAGAATAAATGTCAAAAAAGAGAGTTGGAAAAGAAGGGATAGCTGAAATGCAGGTATGGGTTGCTTAAGCGGTAAATACCAGCTCCGGTTATTTTTACAACCCAAATTCAGCCCGGATGGCATCATGATAGGTACGGCCTGAGATTAACCTGTTACCAGCCTTATCATCCATGATAAAAAGGTAGCGGCTGTTGAAATGCCGGTGCATTTTTTTTATTCTATCCTTATTAATGATATAGGATTTCTGAATACGATAGAATTGAGTTGGTAATTTCTCCTCAAGGATGGTTAGTGATTGATCCGTAAGGTGCTTTTGACCATCAATAGTATAAATAAATACATATTTATCACTCGCCTCCATGTAGCTGATATTCTCAAACTTGATAAGATTGATCCTGTCTCCTGTTTTTATTGGCAGTGCTGTCGTTTTCTGTGGTGTCTGAAACTGCCTGATTATTTCCTGCAAACCAGATAAATCAAATGGTTGAGCCAGTCTTCCAAACTGTTTTAGTTTGGCAATACTCTGCTCCAGCCTTTCTTCCTTTATTGGCTTTAGCAAATAATCAATAGAAAAAATTTCGAAGGCCTTAATAGCATACTGCTCATAGGCCGTTGTGAAAATGATATTAGGTTTTACATCTAAGCGTTCAATAACTTCAAACCCGGTAAGATCCGGCATTTGTATGTCCAAAAAAATGACATCCGGCTTTAACTCCTCTATTTTCGCAATAGCCTCCCTCCCATTACCAGCTTCGCCGATAACTTCCACCACATCCTTATGCTCCTGCAAAAGACTTTTCATTAACCTTCTTGCCGCAGGTTCATCATCAATCACAATTGCTTTAAATAGCTGATTCATCTTTTACAAGTTTATAAATAGATATAGAAACCTGTTTAACCGGTTGATTACTAAAGTGCATTTCATAATTACCTGGAAAAAGCAGGTCGAGTTTATTATACACACTTTTTACACCGTATCCTGGATTTAGTTCATCAGGAAAAGCAGGACCAGTATCAGCAATATTAATTACCAATCCGTTGCCGCTTCTTTTCACTTCAAGATTTATCTCCGTCATCTGCCCGGTTGCTTTTAACCCATGCTTTACCGCATTCTCCACTAATGGTTGCAGCACAAACCTCGGCTCCAAACAATAATGCAGCTCATCCTCAACGTTCAATGTATAATTTAACTTATCCTCAAATCGTATTTTTTCAATTTGTAAATAAACATTTGCCATCTCTACTTCATCTTTTACTGTAGAAAAATTATTATTACTATAGTTGATACTGTAACGAAACAAATCGGCAAGGGCAATCGTCATCTCTCTTGCTTTTTTCCCATCTGTAATAGAAAGATCTGCGATTGAGTTTAATGCATTGTATAAAAAGTGTCGATTTACTTTTGAATGCAGAGCATCCAGCTCTGCTTTTGATTTTAATTCTCTTAGGCGGCTTAGCTCCAGTTTCTTTTCATCAATCTTTCTTTGCCTTTCGACGTCCAGATAAGCTATCACAATATAAATCAGCCCTGTTGCACCACTCAGATAGACACTTGAGATGATTGAATATTTAAGATATTGAGTGCTATGATTATAGGCGAAAAAAGTAAGGAGTCCGTTGATAATTAATGACATTACAACTATTACTACTAACACCAGGAGTTTATGGCTGAAGAATGGCAACTTCTTAATCTTCTTATTTTCAGCTACATATCTGGCTATATTATAAATGAAAAGAGTATCAGCCGTAGTAGCAATGATTTGCAGCAGAAAAACAGCACCCCATCCTTTTAAATATAAGAGATAAAAAAAACCAGAGCTCATGGGCGACATGGCTGCTGATATGAAAAATATAGCCAGTCAGGCGAGCACATTCTTTCTTACAAGCTCATTCCTGATACTTCCCCAGAACAAACGACTAAAGTTTGCCAGCACAAAAAGCCCTGCTACTATCAATAAGAGGCAGCATAAAATCAGGATAGAGTAAAAAAGTATTGAAGGCTCACCCATAAGGGCAAGCAAGATAAGAAAAGGGTGATGTTGCCCCCTTCGTCGTTCGCCAAATGCCACATTTCAGGAGTGAACGGAGTATATTGCAGGAAAATTTACTGATGATTATTGATTACCGGTCCGATACAGTAACCAAGCCCACCCCGGCTATGCTGGAAGCTATAGTGGCCGCCAAAGTGGGTGATGATGTGTTTGGTGAAGACCCCTCCATCAATGAGTTAGAAAATATGAGTGCCGAAATGTTTGGTTTGGAAGCAGCTCTTTTTTGCCCTTCCGGCACCATGACTAACCAGATTGCCATAAAATGTCACACTCAGCCTGGAGATGAAGTAATATGTGATGAAAGCTCCCATATATATCAATATGAAGGTGGCGGTATAGCTTTTAACTCAGGAGCTTCAGTAAAACTATTACAAGGAAATCTTGGAAGAATCACTGCAGAACAAATAGCTGATGTAATTCAACCGGATGATGCACACCGGGCACATACCAGTTTGGTATCATTGGAAAATACGTCTAACCGGGGAGGTGGCAGTTGTTATGATTTTAAAGAAATAAAGAAAATACAGGCGATTTGTAAAGAAAAAAATCTTGCCTTCCATTTAGATGGGGCAAGGCTATGGAATGCCTTAGTGGCAAAAGGAGAGACACCGAAACAATATGGAGAAACATTTGATAGTATTTCCATTTGCCTGAGTAAAAGCTTAGGCTGCCCGGTTGGAAGTTTACTGCTAGGCAAAAAAGATTTTATAAAAAAAGCCAGAAGAGTAAGAAAAGTGTTTGGAGGAGGTATGCGACAGGCAGGATTCGTGGCAGCTGCCGGCATCTATGCGTTGCAAAACAATATTGAACGATTATCAATTGATCACTATCATACGCAGCAAATAGCAGCAGTGCTGGCAAAAAAAGATTTTATAAAATTTGTGCTGCCTGCTGAAACCAATATCATCATATTTGAACTGAATGATTCAATAACGGCTCCAAACTTTGTTGCTAAGATAAAAGAACAGAATATACTTGGTTATGCAATTTCTCCAAATCGTGTCAGGTTAGTTGTTCATCTGGACATTACTGAGCAAATGGTGGAAAAAACAAATCAGGTCTTTAGTAAATTTATTGCTTAACATACTTATCAGCGACTATGAAAAAAATCACCTTATTCATTTTCAGTTCATTGTTTTTTATTAAACTATCTCCCCAGGGATATGTAAAACTGGAAGAAGTAATAAAACCCGGAACTCAGCTCAGGTATTTGGTATCCATTAATGACAGTGTATCTTATAATTTTACTGTTACCGTAAAACAATTGGCACCTGCGGTTATATTTGACTGGGAAATGGACAAAATTGAGACATTCAGTGGCACAATCGTACATACCGTAAAAGCAATGCAGGCGGCCATTTTTTTACACAACTATTTCAAACAAGGGGAACAAAAGCTTGATGATAACACATCAAGTGTATGGCTCAGCAAAAAAGTTTTTACCCATTTTTCAAAATACAAAGGGAAAGTAATGAACTTAGGGATGAATGGCCCTGATCAGCCATTAGTTCCTATGGCAACCAATAATCTTTTTAATGAAACAAGTATTTTATACAACGGAACCATAGCCAAAATAAAAGAGGTACTGGCAGTCCGTATGGAAAAAAATGGTAACCGATGGATACAGGCCGGTAACGGCTTTTTTAGTTTTTATAATTCGGTAAAAATGCCCCTCATTACCAGCATGCGAACAGATTTTTATATTTCACTAGAGGAAATAATCACAAAATAATAAACTAAGTATGCTCCCGGCAATCAATCCTGCTGAAACAATGGCCTGGCCTCAGCTGTTGCAACATGCTCAAGAAATGAAACTTGTGCACATGAGGGACTTATTTCGCAACAATTCAGAACGATTTAGAAAGTATTCCTTATGCCTTGACGAACTTGTTTTTGATTATTCCAAGAATATCATTAATGATACAACCATTCAATTGCTTTTACAGCTGGCAGAAGAATGCAAACTTAAACATGGCATCAATGCCATGTTTAATGGCGACCTGATTAATGAAACAGAAAAACGCTCCGTGCTGCACATCGCCTTACGAAATTTTTCTGACCGCACCATATTTGCCGAAGGAACCGATGTAATGCCTGAAGTAAAGAAAGTGCTTCGCAAAATGAAAATATTTTCCAATGCAGTTCATAGTGGAAAAATGCGGGGCTATACAAACAAAAAAATAAAATATATCGTCAATATTGGCATAGGAGGCAGTGATCTGGGGCCGAAAATGGTAACCGAAGCACTAAAACCTTATTGGATTGATGATATTGAAACATACTTCGTTTCCAACATTGATGGCACACATATCGCTGAAACGTTAAAAAAAATAAAACCCGATCGAACATTGTTCTTAATTGCTTCCAAAACATTTACCACACAGGAAACCATGACAAATGCCCATACGGCAAGAGAATGGTTTCTGAAGAAAGCAAAAGATGAAAAACATATCGCCAAACATTTCGTTGCTTTATCTACCAACGAAAAGGAGGTGGTAAAATTTGGCATAGATAAAAAGAACATGTTTGAATTCTGGGATTGGGTTGGTGGCCGCTATTCTTTATGGAGTGCCATTGGCTTATCCATTGCGTTGACAATTGGATATAAAAATTTTGAACAGTTATTAAAAGGAGCCCACAATACTGACAATCATTTCACCACGACCTCTTTTGATAAAAATATTCCAGTGCTGATGGCACTGCTCGGTATTTGGTATACTAATTTCTTTGGTGCCCAATCTGAAGCCATTCTTCCTTACGATCATTATATGCACCGTTTTGCCACTTATTTTCAGCAAGGAAATATGGAAAGCAATGGAAAAACTGTTGACCGCAACGGCGAACCGGTAGAATATGCCACCGGCCCAGTTATCTGGGGTGAACCCGGCACCAACGGGCAACATGCTTTCTACCAATTGATTCACCAGGGCACCCCTTTAATCCCTTGTGATTTTATAGCTCCGGCACAAAGCCACAACCCTATCGGCGACCATCATGCAAAATTGTTAAGTAATTTCTTTGCTCAGACTGAGGCATTAATGAATGGTAAAGTCGAAGAAGAAGCACAGATTGAATTGAAAAAACAAGGACTCAAGTCTGAAGAGATAGTCAAACTTCTTCCTTATAAAATTTTTGCTGGTAATAAGCCTACTAACTCTTTCCTTGTCAAAAAAATTACACCATACACACTGGGAGAATTAATTGCCCTGTATGAGCATAAAATATTTGTTCAGGGAGTTATCTGGAATGTTTACAGCTTTGACCAATGGGGAGTAGAATTAGGCAAACAATTAGCCAATAAAATTTTGCCGGAGCTACAATCAAATGACCTGCTAAACAATCATGACTCTTCTACTAACGGCCTGATTAATGCGTGGAAGCAAATGAAGAAATAGCTGTAATTTCAGTTTGTCTTGATTTATAACCTATGAAAAAGATTTTTCTTCTTTTCGGTGTCGCTGCTTTTTCTTCAGCTTCTGCACAGCAAAAAAATCTACTTGATATCCAGAAACATTTAGACAAAATGGTAAAGAATAAAAAATTTCCCGGAGTCGTTAACAGGCCAATAGAAAAAAACAGCCCCTTCTTCACCGGTTTCAGGGACCCGGTTGGAAACTATCCCATTTACTACCCAACGGTGACAAAGTGTATTTATTAAGCCAGGACAATATGCCTTGTGTTGTACCGGGATTTAAACAAAATATTACGCCGAATATTGCTGATCCAAATAGATATTTCGAGTCTCCGCTTTTTAGAAATAATAGTCCCGGTAGTAGTCCCAATACTGTAAGCCCATACCGATTCATCGCTTCAAAACAATAATTTTTATTTGCCTCCTCCTGAATTTTTCAGGTTCTGCAAAAGGCTTTACTTACTAGCACTTTGTTGTTATACGCCTACATGTGCATCAGACTGAAAATTTTTCCTGGATTCAAAAAAAGCCCCCCGATTAATCGGGGGGCTTTGAATATTTACAGTAGTCCTGATCTATTGTACCACTACAAGACCTGATGTGATTTTCTGGTTGAATTTGTCAACAACCTTCACAGCATAAGTACCTGCAGCCAACCTGCTCAGGTCAAATGTCATACTCAGGTATGGAGGAGTGTTTGAATCGAGTTCAAATTCTTTCTGATCTACCATTTGTCCGATAGTATTGAAGATCTGAACCTTTCTTTTTTCTCCCTGTACACCGTTATAATACA
>JANNCC010000336.1:0-3874 GCA_031386125.1 Chitinophagaceae bacterium | reverse complement strand
CTGCGGGTCCAGTTCTATTTCTACAAATTGTAATTCTTCACCATATACTTTGTAATCAATTTCATGGTTGTTGCGGCTTGCTGTACTCATAGTATAAAATTTTACCAAAGTTACCAATGGGCGGCATACCCCCGGCAAACTTCCTTCGATGCGGGATAAAACTCTTCCTTTTTTATACCACAGGATGAGTATCAATAGCAACAGTCCGTTCAAAAATGATAAATGGTGCTGTTTTAACGGCTGGATTACTTTACTTTTAAGCCCTTCAAAAAAATCATTATTATGAAACAAAAATTGTTGCTGGTAGCCATCTTCACCATTGCCTTATCAGTGTTGGTAAACGGACAGACCAAGCTGGTAGAAAAAGTTACCAAACAGGGAAACGAGATCGTTATCCCATACGAAAAATATGTATTGCCAAACGGCCTTACCTTAATCATTCATGAAGACCACAGCGACCCGGTAGTGCATGTGGATGTTACTTATCATGTAGGTTCAGCAAGGGAAGAAATCGGCAAATCCGGGTTTGCCCACTTCTTTGAACACATGATGTTTCAGGGAAGTGATAACGTAGCCGATGAGCAGCATTTTAAAATTGTATCAGATGCCGGTGGTACACTGAACGGAAGTACCAACCGTGACCGTACCAATTATTATGAAACTGTACCCAGCAATCAATTAGAAAAAATGCTGTGGTTAGAAGCTGATCGTATGGGCTTTTTATTAGATGCTGTTACCCAAAAGAAATTTGAGATACAGCGTTCTACTGTAAAGAATGAAAGAGGACAGAACTATGACAATCGTCCTTATGGTCTTGCTGGT
This sequence comes from Chitinophagaceae bacterium, assembly GCA_031386125.1. GTDB lineage: Bacteria > Bacteroidota > Bacteroidia > Chitinophagales > Chitinophagaceae > JJ008. The sequence goes on along the minus strand of JANNCC010000336.1, from coordinate 3,052 downwards.
GAAACTGCTTCGAGGAATTTATATCCGTACGGTCATCCCTACTCCTGGTTAACGATAGGTTATGTAGAAGACCTGAACCGTGGTAATGTAAATGACCTGAAAAATTTCTTTTTAAGATGGTATGGGCCTGATAATTCTACTGTAACAATTGGTGGTGATGTGAAACCTGCTGAAGTAGTAAAACTCGTAGAAAAATATTTTGGTGTTATTCCCCGTGGCCCGGAAGTAAAACCGGTAGTAGTGCCACAAGTTGTTTTGGCAACTGACCGTTATGTTTCTTATGTTGACAACTATGCTAAGCTGCCTTTGTTAGCGATAGGTTTCCCCACAGTACCAAACTATCATAAAGACATGGGGGCATTGGCTTGTCTTGCGCAGGTGTTGGGACAGGGAAAAAATTCTGTTCTCTATCAGCAATTAGTTAAAAAACAATTAGCCCTTCAGGCAAGCGGTTCCAGTCAATTATCTGAGCTGGCAGGTGAAATGAGTTTTCAAATAATTCCTTCTCCCGGAAAATCATTAGCAGCAGCAGATTCACTGTTCCGCAATGCCCTGGATTCATTTGAAGCAAGAGGCGTTACTGATGAAGATATTGCCAAATTTAAAGGAGGCATTGAAGCACAACAGATCAACGGACTGCAAAGTGTATCCGGCAAAGTTTCACAATTGGCCGCCTTCCAAACTTTCACGGGTAATCCTAACAAAATTGCGGATAATATAAAAATGTACCAGGCTGTTACCAAAGAAGATGTGATGCGGGTTTATAAAGAGTACATCAAAGGAAAACATGCTGTCATCCTGAGTGTGTTGCCAAAAGGCCAGGAGAAGTTGATTGCTGCCGCTGATAATTTCAAAATTGATTCTTCTGTATACACTGCACCTGATTATGGATATGCTGGTTTAAAATATACAAAAGCCAAAGACAATTTTGACCGTAAAAAAACTCCCGGCAACGGAGCTAACCCAACAGTAAAAGTGCCAAAATTCTGGAGAAAAGATATGCCGAATGGTGTGAAAATGATTGGCACTGAAACTACTGAGATACCAACAGTAACTATTACTATTAGTATTCCGGGTGGCCACCTGTTACAGGCAAACGATACGGCTAAGGTTGGTTTAGCTGGCCTCTTCAGCAGTATGATGAATGAAGACACAAAAAATTATACTGCCGAACAGATGGCTGTAGAATTACAAAAACTGGGCAGCAATGTATCCGTTGGCAGCAATTTCGATGGCATTACATTTAATATTCAAACGCTGAAAAAGAATTTGGATAAAACATTAGCCCTTGTGCAAGAAAGGATGTTTAATCCAAAATTTACTGACAACTCTTTTAGCCGCATACAAAAACAACGCTTAGAAGGCTTTAAACAAACAAAAGCTGACCCGGCTGCCGTAGCTGATTTAGTTTTTGCTAAAGTAAATTACGGCCCCAACAGCATCCTGAGTATGAGTGAAGACGGAACAGAATATACTATCCGTAATTTGAAACTCCAGGATATTGAAAACTATTACAGCAATTATATGACTTCGCAGGGAGTGAAAGTAGTAGTGGTCGGTGATGTGAAGCAAGAGGAAGTAGTACCCAAATTGGCTTTTCTGAATAAGCTGCCCAACAAAAAGATAGACTTACCAAAAGTAAATGGCACTGCATCTGTTGTTGACAAGACTAAAGTGTTTATGGTGGATATTCCCAAGGCGGCACAATCACAGTTCCGTGTAGGCTATGCCACTGGTTTGAAATATGATGCTACCGGTAATTATTACAAATCAAGATTAATGAACTATGCACTCGGCGGTGATTTCAACAGCCGGTTGAATTTAAACCTCCGTGAAGATAAAGGCTGGACCTATGGTGCCCGCAGTTCTTTTACTGCAGATGAATATACTGGTGATTTTGAATTCAGTTCTGGCATCCGTGCCGATGCTACTGACAGTGCTTTGGTAGAAGTGATGAAGGAGTTGAAAAATTACAGTACAAATGGCATCACAGAAGCCGAGCTGGGTTTTATGAAAAATTCATTAGGTCAAAGAGATGCATTGCTCTACGAGACTGGTTTTCAAAAAGCCGGTTTTATTGGTCGCATTCTCGATTATAATTTACCGGCCAACTATGTAGATCAGCAAAATAAACTACTGGCTAAATTGACCAGACAGGAAATAAATGCTGTAGCTAAGAAAATGTTGAGTCCTGATAAGATGAATATTCTGCTGGTAGGTGACAAAGCCAAGATTCTGGATGGTGTGAAGAAACTTGGGTATGAAATAATTGAACTGGATGCGGACGGAAAGAAAATAGAGAAGAAAGGATTTTAAACCCGGCAATTGTATGATTAATAAAAGCGGCCCTCCATCGAGAGCCGCTTTTTCTTGAACCAAAAACCAACCACATTCTTTAATTATATCAGGCTTCTTTTACTGGTGCAGGTTTTAGTTTTCCCATCCATACTTTCTTTCCCTGCAATCTTCTAACGAGGTACATGATACCTACAAATATGAAGAAGAACGGACCGAGGAAACCTAACAAGGCAATAAACTTAGAGCCATAAAATTTTTCCATTGGTCTTTTCAACCTTTCTGCCATCAGGTACATACTTGGCACCATCACCAGCGTAAGAAAGAAAGAAAATATCAATCCAAAAATGATTGTCCAGCTCAGCGGACCCCAGAACACCACACTATCACCTCCAAAGAAAATATTAGGCCGGAGATGCTGGAACAAGCCAACGAAATCTATATTAAACCCAATAGCTAATGGTAACAAACCTAAGATGGTTGCTACGGCCGTTAGCATTACTGGAATAATCCTGATTCTACCAGCCTGTATCGCTGCTTCTCTTGTCCGCATCCCTCTACCCCGCAGCTCATCTGTAAATTCTATAATCAGGATACCATTCTTAATTACAATACCCGCCAGGCCAACTATACCTACCAATAACATGATAGTAGCAATCGTCATTCCGGTAATAGCATAACCCATCAGCACACCAATCACCGAAAAGAATATTTCTGTAATTACAATAAATGGTTTGCTCATCGAGTTGAACTGCAA